>JAJFHL010000038.1 GCA_021775615.1 Hyphomicrobiales bacterium | reverse complement strand
CTTTAAGCGAGATGGACTCATCGAGTGAAGGCCGCCTTGGCTTGATGCAAGCCGGAGTAAGCGACTACGCGATTGACGGTCCCGGCCGGACACGGTGTGTTGCATTATTGAATAGGGAAAGGAAACGACATGTTGAGCAATGCTGGTATTGTGAAACGGGGATGGGAAGCGGTCGCGCGTGGGGACTGGGACACGCTGATCGCGGACTATACCGAAGACATGATTTTCGTGATGCCCGGTCAGAATGATGTGCTGGAAGGTACGGCCGCATTCCGGAGCGCACTTGAAAATCTCGGCGCAGCCTTGCCACCGGGATTCGACATTACTTCAATCCGCCAGATCGGAGATGCAGGGGAGGTCGTGTCAATCCTCGAGTGGAAGAGCGACAAGGTACCCAACGGGAGCCAGCTCGCCGTGCTGTTCAGACTTACGGACGGAAAGGTCTTCGAAGAACGGTGGTTCGTGGACACGGAACAGTGGAAAGCCGCTTTCTGAGCGGCCCAGCTTTTCGCCATACAATCGGCAAGTAAAGCAAACTCGTGATGTCTGCAATCGGCAGATCATCATCATATAGCGGCGCGCCTGAAACGGTCCGAATCCGGGTGTTAACCGCGCATTGCACGGCAAGCTTCGCAGGGTCTCATTTATGGGTACACGGCCTGGATCGACTTTGGCATCGGCCAGTCAAACGCAAACCCGTTTTCCCGTTTTCCTGATCCCGCGCTAGCTCTTGATCTGATAGCCGGTGCGGAAGATCCACCACACGATCGCAAGGCACAGGCCGAGAAACAGGCCGACCATGGCGAGACTGACGCCGACGCTGACATCGGCGATTTCATAGAAGCTCCAGCGGAACCCGCTCACCAGATAGACCACCGGATTGAACAGCGACACCGTCTGCCAGACCGGCGGCAGCATTGAGATCGAGTAGAAGGTCCCGCCGAGAAAGGCGAGCGGAGTGATGATCAGGAGCGGGATGACCTGCAGCTTCTCGAAATTGTCGGCCCAGATGCCGATAATGAACCCAAGCAGCGAAAAGGTGAGCGCGGTCAGCACCATGAAGAGCAGCATCCAGAACGGGTGGGCGATCTCAAGCGGCACGAAGAGATGCGCCGTCGCCAGAATGATCATCGCCAGAAACATCGCCTTGGTCGCCGCCGTGCCGACATATCCAAGCACGATTTCGAAGAACGAGATCGGCGCTGAAAGCACCTCGTAGATGGTGCCTATGAACTTTGGAAAGTAGATGCCGAAAGATGCGTTGGTGACGCTTTGCGTCAGCAGCGACAGCATGATCAGCCCGGGAACGATGAAGGCGCCGTAGCTCACCCCGTCGATCTCCGTGATCCGCGATCCGATGGCCGACCCGAACACGACGAAGTAGAGGCAGGTCGAGATCACCGGTGAGACGACGCTCTGGAACAATGTGCGTTTGGTGCGCGCCATCTCCTGTTTGTAGATCGTCCAGACCGCAAAGTAGTTCATGTATCGGTCCTCAAAAGGCTCACGAAGATTTCCTCCAGCGAGCTTTGTGTGGTCTGCAGATCGCGGAACCTGATGCCGGCCTCGTGCAGGTCGCGAAGCAAGGCGGTTATACCGGTGCGGTCGGCCTGGGTATCGTAGGTGTAGACCAGCGCCCCGCCATCGGCGGCGAGCTCCAGGTTATGCTGCGACAGCTCGGCCGGGACCGCATCGATCTTTTTGTGCAGCTCCAGGGTGAGTTGCTTTTTGCCGAGCTTGCGCATGAGTTCGGCCGTGTTCTCCACCAAAATGAGCTCACCGTTATTGATGACCCCAATCCGGTCGGCGATCTCTTCGGCCTCTTCGATATAGTGCGTGGTCAGAATGATCGTGACGCCGGCCTCGCGCAGTCCGCGCACCAGCCCCCACATATCCTTGCGCAGCTCGACGTCGACCCCGGCGGTGGGTTCATCGAGAAACAGGACCTGCGGCTGGTGCGACAGCGCCTTGGCGATCATCACGCGCCGCTTCATGCCGCCGGACAGCGTCATGATCTGGCTGTCCTTCTTGTCCCACAAGGTCAGTTCCTTGAGGGTTTTCTCGATAAAGGCCGGATCGGAGCGCTTGCCGAACAGGCCGCGCGAGAACTTGACCGTGTTCCACACCGTCTCGAAGGTGTCGGTGGTCAGTTCCTGCGGCACCAGCCCGATCAGCGACCGCGTGGCGCGGTAGTGGCGCACAATGTCATGCCCATCGACCGTGACGCTGCCCTCGGAGGGGGTGACAATGCCGCAGATGATCGAGATCAGCGTCGTCTTGCCGGCCCCGTTGGGCCCGAGCAGCGCAAAGATCTCTCCGGGCTTTATGTCGAGGTTGACATCTTTCAGGGCATGGAACCCGGACGCATAGGTCTTCGACAGTCCGGAGATCGAAATCATTGGGTCCATGCAGGCGCTTCCGCGAAATGAGCTGGTGACGGCGGTGGTATATCAGCTTTGCCCGCGTCGCCAAAGGGAAGCGTTGGTTTGGGCGGCACAGTTTGGTTTGACGGGCAAAAGGGCGGACGCGAAGGTGACAGAATGGCAAATGACCGACATTGTGCGGTCCCGCGAAAAGCCTGCGAAACGCCATCGGTTGCGAGCCGTGGGCCGGAGCTGAGAGGGATACACCTATGACGCCGGAACTGGGCATCGCAATTGGCATAGCGGCTGCCGCCGGGTTGATGCGCGGCTTCGCCGGCGTCGGCTCCGGCATGCTCATGGCGCCGTTCTTCGTTCACCTGTTCGATCCGGTCCAGACCGTCGGTATCGTGATCCTCATAGAGCTTGCCGCGACGGCCCAGTTGCTGCCATCGGTGCGCCGTGAAATCGACTGGTGGACCGTCGGTCCCATGGGCGCTGCCGCGGCGGCGTTGATGCCCATTGGGAGCTGGTTGCTGGTGTCGCTCGAAACCGGCAGTCTCCAGTTCGGCGTTGCACTTCTTGTAACGGTGTCCTCGCTTCTTCTCCTGACCGGCTGGCGCTACGAGGGGAGCAAGCCCTTGCCGGCAACCGTCGGCGTGGGGATGGTTTCCGGCGTGCTGATGGCGTTGACCAGTCTCGGTAACCCGCCGGTGATGCTGTACCTTCTCTCGAGCCGGGATTCGGCCGCAACGAACCGTGCCAATTTCACCGCCTACTTCGCCCTGACCCTCGTTGCCCTGATCGTGATGATGACGGTGAGCGGATTGATCACTTTGTCGGTCATGGGCACGGCCGCACTGCTCCTGCCCGGGTTTCTCGCAACGACCTGGATAGGCAGTCGCATGTTTCGCAAGTCGAACGAGGCGACATACCGCATGGTCGCCCTCGGCATCCTTCTCTTGGCGGGGCTCTACGGCATGACACGCTAGATCACGATCGACTTAGGTTGAATCACCTAAGTCGATAAAACGTGATCGATTCCAGTATGATAGAGCGGGATCGGACGGAAAACCGGTATCCACTATTCCTGATCCCGCTCTAGCGTGTTTTTCGTAAATCCGGGATGCGCTGGTCGGCGCGGCGGCCTTGACAGGTGTGATCGACGCCGCCGAATGCCGCACGCCCTTGTGACCCAGGGGTGACTGGAGTTGGCGCTTCGGCTCGGTTACGGTTACGCCATGAAACAGGCGATCCACAGGTTCTTTTCAATGCGGTCCGGCGGTATCTGGCCGATAGTCGTTGCGCTTCTGCTGGCCGCGGGTGCAATCCTCGTGTCCCCGCTTGGCTCCTGGGCCCAGGCGCCGGCGGTCAAGGTGACCCGGCTCTCCGACACCGTGCACATGCTGCGGGGCAGGGGCGGTAACATCGCCGTGTCGGTCGGCGTCGACGGCGTGGTCATGATCGACGACCAGTTCGCCCCGGCGAGCAAGATCATCGCAGATGCGATCGCCGCCATAGACGACCGTCCGCTCCGCTTCGTCGTCAACACCCACTGGCACGGCGATCACACCGGTGGCAACAAGGCCTTTACCGCATTGGGCGCCACCATCGTCGCCCATGACAATGTGCGCGCCGAGATGATCGGGCGCTGGTTCAAGGACGCGAACGGCGCGTTTGTCGCCTCCGACGCCCTGCCGACGATCACCTTCAACGACCGGATTTCGTTTCACCTCAACGGCGAAACCGTCGAGATCGTCAAGGTGCCGGCGAGCCACACCGACGGTGACGCCATCGTCCATTTCACCGGCTCCAATGTGCTGCATATGGGGGATGTCTTCTTCAACGGCCTCTACACCTTTTTCGACGGCTCGAGCGGCGGTCGTTTCTCCGGCATGATCGAGGCGCTCGAGGTTGGGCTCGCCGTCGCCGGCCCCGAGACCAGGATCGTGCCTGGCCACGGCGCGCTTGCCACCCGCGCCGACCTGGAGTGGCATCTGGGCCACCTCAAGGTGATCCGCGAACGCACTCTCGCCGCCATCGCCGAGGGCCAGTCGGTGGGCGATTTCATCGCGTCCAAACCCACCCGTGACCTGGAAGAGGCCTTCGACGGCGATTACAAGGTGATGGCCGCGGAGAAGTTCCTGCGTTTCGTCTATGTGAGTCTCAAGGCGGATAACTAGATCACGATCGACTTAGGTCGAATCACCTAAGTCGATAGGACGTGATCGATTCCAGTATGATAGAGCGGGATCGGACGGAAAACCGGTATCCACTTTTCCTGATCCCGCTCTAGCGTGCGCCTCGGCAGATGTGTCTGCGGTTTCGGCCGGTAATCCGTTACTCCTTGAACAGATCCCCCAGCGCCTCTTTCAGCGGCGCCAGATGCGCATCGTACCGCGTCCACCGCTTGACCGAGGTTGTGTAGATCGGCTGGCGCACCTGCCAGCGGCTCAATGTGCGCACGGAACGCTTGGTTTCGTGAAAGGTCAGGCAGGCTCGTCCCACTCAAGATCCAGAAAATCGATAACATATCCGCAGGTACGAAGCGCGTGCGCGTGCTCTATCAGGGGTCGGAGTTTGACCCGTGCGATCCAGTCAGAAGGCGAGCGAGGGTCCGGCAATACCGGCAACGCTGATTGCAGTGTTCACGGCCAACCGGATTTCATTCACCGGCCCTCAAGACCGAGGCGCAGCCGCCTGTTGTGGCGGCCTTTGTTTTCCACCTTCAGCACCTTGACGGCAGGGATTTCGCCGGTGTGCCCGACATGGGTGCCGCCGCAGGCCTGACGGTCGAGACCGGCAATCTCGACGATGCGCACCGTGTCGTCGTCGAGGCGCGGCGGCGCAACCGCTTTCGACCGGAACATGCCCTCGCAAGCGTTCGCTTCGTCCCAGGGCATGTAGAAGGTGTTTATGCCAAGGTTCTGGGCGATGGCCTCATTGAGCGGCCCCTCGAGCGCCCGCAGATGGGCGTTGTCGGCGCCGGGAAGATCGAAATCGACCCGGAGCGTGCCATTGTCGCCGAGCTGGGCGCCCGTGAGCAGAGCCCCGTCGAAGGCTTCGAACACCAGCGCATTGGCGATATGGGCGAGCGTGTGAAGCTGGCACATCTCGTGGCGAAAGCTGCGGTCGACCGCAAGATGCACGGTGCCGTGAATTTCCTCATCCGTGTCAATTGCATGCCACAGGTCTTCCCCCTCGGCGAAAAAACCGGTCACTGCGGCGGTGCCGCCATGCCAGGCGATGCCGCCCCTGTCGGCAAGTTGTCCGCCGCCGCCGGGAAAGAAGGGAGACCAGTCAAACAGGACCGCGCCGGGACGCGCGTCCACCACCTGCGCCTCGAGCGCGAGCGCGTTTGGATTGTCCTGGCAGAAAAGACGATGTGCCACCGATCAGCCCTTGTGTGCGTTTCCCGCCCCTCGTCCGACGCACTATACCGGCAGCGCCCTGCGGTTGCTCACTTCTTCCATCACCACATAGGAGTGGGTCTGCTGGACACCGGGCAGCTTGCCGATCTGATCGCCCAGTACGGCGCGATAGTGGGCAATATCGGTGGTGCGGACCAGAAGCAGATAGTCGAAATGGCCGGCCACCAGAAAGCAGGTCTGGATTTCCGGGATCCGCTTGACCGCTTCATTGAACAGCTCCAGCGCGTTGTCGCTGGTCTGGCCAAGCGACACCTGCACCACCATCACAAAGCTTGCTCCCAGTGCCACCGGATCGAGTTCGGCCCGGTACTTGCGGATCACCCCGTCGCGTTCGAGCCGCCGGACCCGTTCCGCACAGGGCGTCTTGGTGAGGTGAATGCGGTTTGCCAGCTCAACGATCGGCATCCGCCCGTTCTCCTGCAGCTCGGTCAGGATGCGTCGGTCGATCTGGTCGAATGATTTGGACATCTAGGCGAATTTCCTATAGATTCGATGATTATAGGGCATTTACCTGCTTTTTAGCCTATAAAAGAGCCAAAGACTAGTCAAAATGCCTAGAATAATAGACGGAAGGCTTGCAACGAATCTGGCCGTGGGCGTTTCGCTCGACACCTGAACTGCGCCCGATGCAATGGGCGCGACAGCCTTCCTTCAGGCGGGGCGACCGGTTGCGGTATTGGAGGAAACAGGAATGACCGACATTTTCATCGTCGGCTTCGACGGTTCGGAGTCAGCGCGCCATGCGGCTGATTTCGCAGCGGAGCGGGCCAAACTGGCCAAGGCCAAGCTACACCTGGTTCAGGTGCTGGAGTGGTCGCCTTACAGCTTTCACACGCCTGAAGAACTGGCCGAGCGGCACATGCGGCGCGAGCAGGAGCTCGACCGCGCCAATGCCATTGTTCAGCCGGTGACTGATGAGCTCAACGCGGCCGGCGTCGAAACCACATGCGAGGCGCGTCACGGCAATGCCGCCGAGCTCCTGTGTGAGATCGCCGAGGCCAAAGGGGCCGTTCAAATCATCATCGGCCGCTCGGGCGGTACGGGGCTGGCCAACCGGCTGCTCGGCTCACTGGTGATCTCGCTGGCGCAGGCTGCGCCGGTGCCCGTCACCATCGTGCCGTAGGGCTGCACCGCACACGCGGCAGCCAGGATTTATTTGAGGGGAAACTCAGATGCTAAAATCAATTCTCGGGGCCGGCCTCAGCTTGCCCTTCATGTCAAGCCTCGCCTTTGCCCAGTCGGATGGCATCGACAAGGCCATCAGTGAGATGATCGCACCGATCGTCAATCCGATCGTCTCGACCGTTTTCTATTCGGTTCCGGTGTTCGGCACCCAGTTCCCGCTGATCGTCGGCTGGCTGGTGATCGCGGCGGTGGTGTTCACACTCTACTTCGGCTTCATTCAGTTCCGCGGCTTCAAGCATTCCATCGAACTTGTCCGCGGCGACTATTTCGACCCAAAGGATGCCGGTGAAGTCACGCCGTTCCAGGCACTTGCCACCGCGCTGTCCGGCACCGTCGGCCTCGGCAATATCGCCGGTGTCGGTGTCGCCGTCTATCTCGGTGGTCCCGGCGCCACGTTCTGGATGATCCTGGCCGGCCTGCTCGGCATGGCCTCCAAGTTCACCGAATGCACCCTCGGTGTTCACTACCGCAACGAATACAAGGACGGCACCGTCTCCGGCGGCCCCATGTACTATCTGAGCAAAGGCCTTTCGGAAGACGGCAAGGCGGCGCTCGGCAAGTTCCTGGCGATCTTCTTTTCGATCTGCTGTATCGGCGGCGCGCTTGGCGGCGGCAACATGTTCCAGGCCAACCAGTCCTTCGCCCAGATCTCCTCGATCATACCGTTCTTCGAAGGCAAGGGCTGGCTGTTCGGTCTGATAATGGCGGTGCTGGTTGGCGTCGTGATCATTGGCGGCATCAAGTCGATCGCCAAGGTGACGGAAAAGATCGTGCCCGGCATGGCGATTATTTATGTCGGCGCTGCACTGATCATCATCTTGATGAACATCACCGAGGTCCCGGCCGCGGTCAGCGCCATCTTCACCGGTGCTTTCGCTCCTGCAGCCGTTGCGGGCGGTGCCATCGGCGCCCTGATCCAGGGTTTCAAGCGGGCCGCCTTTTCCAACGAAGCGGGTATCGGTTCGGCCTCCATCGCGCACTCCGCGGTGGTGACCAAGCATCCGGTGACGGAAGGCTATGTCGCGCTTCTCGAGCCGTTCATCGACACCGTCGTCATCTGCACCATGACCTCCCTGGTGATCACCATCACCGGATCCTGGATACCCGGCAATGATGTCACCGGTATAGCGCTCACCTCGAAAGCCTTTGAAGCCGACATCGCCGGCTTTGGTTACGTGCTGGCCATCGCGGCGGTGCTGTTCGCCTTCTCGACCATGATCTCCTGGTCCTACTACGGCCTCAAGGCCTGGACCTACATGTTCGGTGAAGGCAAGGCCAAGGAGCTCGTGTTCAAGGCGATCTTCTGTGTCTTCGTGGTGATCGGCGCGTCCATGAGCCTGGGTCCGGTCATCGACTTCTCCGATGCGATGATCTTCGCCATGGCCATCGCCAACATCATCGGCCTCTACATGCTGATGCCGAAGGTCAAGGCGCTTCTGGCGGATTATCAGGAAAAACTGGCGTCCGGCGAGATCAAGAAGATCAAGTAACGCCTGGCGACAAAAAAAGACCCGGCCGCGGCGGTGAGTGCCGCGGCCGGGTTTTGCATTTTTCGGAGTTGGGGCGTTTACATGTAGCCGCCCCATTTGCCGCGCCCGTCGAACCTTGCATCGATGCTCTCAGACGAGGACGACGGATCGGCGGTTGTATAGGCGTGGCGGTTGATGTCGGCGGCGCTCAGTCCGATGAGCAGCGCCAGCGCCAGGGCGGCAATGGACGCCCCCACCGTAACGTTGGGTCCGGTGACACCGTGTTCACGGTCATAGGCGTTGGAAAATTCCAGATCGGTCATCTTTGCTCTCCACATTCATGTGTGCGTGCGGCGGTCCCGCCGCGGGCGGCCGGCTCAGGCCTTCCAGAACGGTTTGCTGCTCTCGTACTGTGCGTCCGCACGGGTCAGGCCCACATCCTTCAGCAGCCGGTCGTCCAGCTCGCGCAGATGACGGCGGCCCTCTGAACGGCTCTGCCAGGTGAGGAGCGTGCTCAGGATGCTCCATGACCGGTTGGCCGGTCTGGCCGCCGGTATGTGCGTGTCATGAGCCGCACTGCTCGCGCCCGATCCGGGCATGGCATTGCTGTATGCGTGTTTCATGGTCGTGCTCCAGTCCTGTCTGCCCGTCGTCGGGCACCATGCTCCGCAAGAGGAGCATTTCTCGTGTTTCCGATGTATGGCTGGGCAGGGCGGTCCACAAACGATCTTTGTTGTATTTCAAATTAGATTATCTAATGGAAAATTGACCGACCTTGTTGGATTATGGCAGTATTTGTGCGAACAGAAGAAAATTCAACGGCATGCACATCTTGAATTTTTGATGAATAAATTTTATCTAGAGCCATGGCCCGCCGATTGCCCCCTCTGAACGCCATGCGCGCCTTTGAAGCGGCCGCGCGCCATTTGAGCTTTACCCGCGCGGCGGCGGAGTTGAACGTGACCCAGGCGGCGGTGAGCCATCAGATCAAGTCCCTGGAAGATCACCTCGGTATGCCGGTGTTCCGGCGCCTCAATCGGGCTCTGATGCTGACCGACGCGGGACAGTCCTTGTTCCCGGCTGTCAACGAGGCGCTGGACGTTATGACGGCCGCCGTCGAGCGGCTGCATCGTCACGACCGCTCCGGCGTATTGACGGTCACAACCATGGATTCGTTCGCCGCCACTTGGCTGGTGCCAAGGCTTGGGCGCTTCCGCACGGCGCATCCGGAAATCGATCTCCACATCTCCACTTCTGACGCCAGTGTCGATTTTGACCGCGTCGATGTCGATCTCGCGGTCCGCTACGGCCATGGCGAGTGGCCCGACCTGAGCGTCGAGCGACTGATGACGGAAGAACTGTTCCCGGTTTGCGCGCCCGGCCTGCTCGATGCCGGGCCACCGCTCAAGACACCCGCTGATCTCAAAAACCACACGCTGCTGCACGACGACATGCGCGTCGACTGGCGCATGTGGCTGATGGCGGTCGGCGAAACCGAGGTGGATGCCGAAAGGGGCCCCGGCTATCAGCATTCCAACCTGGTGATCCAGGCGGCCGAGCAGGGCGACGGCGTCGCTCTGGCGCGCAGTGTTCTGGTGGAGCGTGCGCTGGCTGCCGGGCGGCTGATCAGGCCGTTCGATTTCGCGTTGCAGACCAACTATGCCTATTACGTCGTCTGCCCGCACGCCAATCTCGACCGCCCCAAGGCCAGGGCGTTTCGCGAATGGCTGCTGCGTGAGGCGGAACTGAGCGAGAGCGGGATCGAGCTGATCAGCCGAACGGCCCCTTGAGACCCAACCGCTCCATCAGCGACCCGTAGCGGTTTGACTGCAGCACCAGGTCCTTGCCATAGCGCTCCAGCAAGGCGCCGCGCCTGTCCGGATCCTCGATGGCGGACACCGCCCCCCAGATGGCGGCGATGCGCTCGGCCGCGGCGCGCGCCTGCTGCAGGGCATCTTCGTCCACGACCGCGCCTGCCAGCCGGTTGGCCGTCACCTTGCCGACGCCGTCGACGGTCTCCGGTCCGGCGCTCACATAGCCCTCTGGCAGCTCGCCTTTCAGGTTGATGACGCATTTGTGCTGGATGCACTCGATGATCTGGTCGACCGCCTGCCTGGCGCCTTCGACCCGGCTTAGGTGCTCGGTGTCGGCAGCGGCATGCGGCAGCAGTTCCAGCTTGCCCCTGTGACGCGTCTCGATCCCGCGATAGGGCGCCATCGGGCCGGTGATATTGCCTTCGGCATCCATGAAGATATCCGCATCGATGGCGGCATAGCGCACTTTGCCGCTGGCCAGCGCCGCATCGAGGGCGCCCGCGTCGATCACTTCGCCGCGGTCATAGTTGATCACCACGGCGCCGTCGTTCAGAGCGTTCAGCACGACCTCGTCGATGAAGCCTTCATTGGTGAACTTGCCGGTGTCGGCATTGAGCGCCCCAAGGCCGGTATGCGGAGTGATGACGTCGGCGCCGCGCGCCGCGTCCTCCGCGGTTGCGGCGAACTCAAAACCTTCCGACACGATCCAGTCGCGGTGATGCGGGCGGGCATGGACCGCGACCTGCATGCCGAAGGCCTGCGCCAGCTTGGCCACTTCGCGACCGATATTGCCATAACCCAGGACCGCGATCCGCTTGCCCTCGATCTTCTCGGTCGGAAACTCGCGCAGGTTCTTGCCGGTGTCGAAGGCGCCGTCCACCACACGGTCGTGCAATGTGCCGACCGGCAGGTCCGGCAGCACCTTCAAAAGCGCCTTCATCGCCATCTGCGCCGTGGCCCGCGAGTTGAAGCTCGGCGTGTTCATTAGGGGTGCCGTGCCGCCATCGCCATTGCCGCCGCCCCAGCATTTGGCACCCATATTGCCGGTGCCGGCACCAATGCGCACGCCGCCTTCGGCGAACTGGCAGGCGTCGGGCAGGAAGGTCGCCGCCGCGATCACCGCATCGTACTGGCCCTCTTCGGTCTGCGGCAGGATCTCGTCCGCGGTCGAGAGGTCCGGCTGGTAGAAGAAGTGGATCCGGCCGGTCTCGAGTTTCGCCTTCTGGCGCAATGGGCCCTCGTGGAACACGCCGCCCTTGGCTTTGATATAGGCGCGCACTTCGGAATGGTCCGGCCTGCCTTTGGCGTCGAACCTGAGGCCGACCATGTCGGCCACCAGAACCTTGTAGGCCCGGTCGGGATCATCCTTGCGCAGGCGCTCGCCACTCAGTCCGGCGGGCTCGAAGGTTTCGCCGAACTCGGCAAGCTGCTCTTCTAGCACCACGATCTTGGCGCGGTGATAGGCGTAGGCCAGATTGTCGAGCAGGGCGGTGATGTCGTCTACGGGGCGGATGCCGCCGATCCAGGCGCGGTAGTCGCCGGGCGTCCCGGGGAAGGCGTTGACATAGCGCGCAACGTCGAGCCCGCGCTCGTAGTCGCCATTGGGATGGGTCAGTCCTTCATACCCCAGAATCTGTTTCGATTTGGCGATGATGGCGGCATGGGTATCCGCATCCGTGATCCCCGGATCATTGACTTTGAGCAGCGTGACCGCGGCGCCGCGCCGTTCTTCTTCGGCAACGCCAAGCTCAAGCAGGTCGTTGCCGGCCACCCAGTCGTTGATCGCCTTGCGGTTGGCGGCCGAGCGTTTGTTTGCCTGTGACACCGGGCCGATCTTGCGCTCGGACCGCAAGAGGCCGAACGTCGTTTCCGCAAAAGCCAGCGCCGAGTAAGTGTTGATGATACCGCCCAGCATGACGTCCGCATCCGGGTCGTAGATAGGCCCGAGCGCCGTTGTGCTTTCGCCGGACAGCGGCTTCTTGGGGTCGCGCGGCACCGCGATCTTGAGCTGGCGCGGGATCGCCCACGAGGGATGATCCTGATTGACCTCGATGAGATTGAGCGCCTGCGGTGTCAGCGACACCACGAAATAGCCGGAGATGCCGCCGATCGCCTTTTGGAACGGCATGAACATGCAGCACTTCGTCACGAGCTCGCGAACCGTCTCGTCGCCCCAGGGCATGGCGCCGAGCATCGATGTGGCATCGAGGACGGCATGATGATGCGGCGGATCGCGGTCGATCCATTCGATGAGGTTGCGCACGTCCTCGGCCGTATAGGTTGTCGCGCCGGTGGTCTCGTGACCGACCCCGACAAACAGCTTGATCCCCATCTCCTGGAGCGTGTCGGCGCTGGGGATTGAGCCTTCGGTGTCGGCAAAGTGGATGCGCGCCTCGTCGCCGTTCGCGGCGTAGCGCTGCATTTCGATCATCTGGGCGCCCCAGGACTGGCGGAAGAAGCCGCCGCCCGATCCCTCTTCGGTTTCCGGTTTCGGCGTGTCCACATAGATGTGTTGGCCGGCATCGTTGGCGTTCATCAGGTGCAGGACGCAGACTGTAAAGCCCGAGTGGCCGCCGCCCAGTCCCACCGCCATCTTGTTGGTCTTGGGAAATTCGAAATAGCGGTGGATCTCGCGCATCATGTCGATGAGGATCTTGTCCGCCGGGTAGCCGCGATGCATCGAGCGTCCGATCTCGGCCGACGTGAAGGAGCCGATGTCCTGACCCCGGTCGTCGAGCTTGCGGTAGTTGGCTTCGAGCCAGGCGTCGAACTCCTGCCGCAGCAGCCGGGCGTCCACTTCATCGGTCGCCAGATCGGTGATCGGACCGACCCCGAAAAACGGATTGGAGGTGCGCGCCGGCGGGCCTCCCGCCGTGGCCTTGAGCGATGCCTCCCTCTGCTTTTTCAAGTCGTCGATTGTCGTCATCGCAATTTCCTCACTACAGGCGGAGCGGTCCACGGATTGCATCGGAAGGTATGCGCCGGCACCAGCGCAGGGGGCTTCGAAAACGTCGTTCTGGCGGCCAAATGCGGCGCGATTGCCGCACTTGCCTGGAAGCGGCCGCAACCGGGGCGTGATGCCGTTGGCAGCCCGTGTTGAGGCATTAATTGAACAGTGTGCAAACAGAAAACGGTATCAACGCAAGCGACAATTGGTTAGGCTTCCACGATATGGAAAGATCATCCACGGGATCTGGGGTCCCGAAAAGCGGATGACGAGGGGAGGCCAGACATGCCCGACGTTGGAAAATCAGCGCTATCAATGAATCTCGTTTTCGTCGTTTCCATGGCGTTTTGCGTGGGCATTGGCGCATGGGGTCTGATCGATCCCGGCAGCATGACTGGCACAATGCTGGGCTTCACGAATTATATGCTTCAGGGCGGCAGCTGGGCCTGGCTGTTCATCTGCACCTGCTTCTTGATCCTGAGCGGATACATGGCATTCGGCCCCTATGGCAAAATCCGCCTTGGCGCCGACGATGAAGAGCCCGAGTTCTCGACGGCATCGTGGATCGCCATGCTGTTCGCCGGCGGCATGGGCTCGGGTCTCCTGCTCTGGGGCCCGGCCGAGCCGATGTATCACTACATCTCGCCGCCCGGCATGGAAGGCGGAACCCCGGCCGCCGCCCGTCAGGCGCTCGTCATCACCAACCTGCACTGGGGGCTGCACGCCTGGTCGATATATGCGGTCTGCGCCCTGGTGATTGCCTATTTCACCTTCCGGCGCGGCGAGCCGTCGATGATTTCGACGCCGATCAAATTCCTGTTCCGCGGCAAAGCCGGCGAGTCGATCGGAAATATTGCCGATATTTTGGCGGTTCTCTCCGTCGTGTTCGGTTTGGCCGGGTCACTGGCCATGGGCACCTTGGCCGTGCGCTCCGGTTCGTTCTACGCCTTTGGAACCGGCGAAACCGTGGGCACGTCGCTGACGATCCTGGCGATCCTGTTCGTCTGCTACATGCTGTCGGCGACCACCGGCGTCGACAAGGGCATCAAGATCCTGTCCAACGTCAACATGGTGATCGCCATCGCGATCATGCTCCTGGTGTTGTTCGCCGGGCCGACCCAGTTCATTCTGGAAGCCTTCATCGACTCAATCGGCGCCTATTTGTCGAGCATCATCACCATGTCGTTCAAGCTGTTCCCGTTCGAGGGGCTCACCGGATGGAGCGCCGGGTGGACCCTGACCTATCTGATCTGGTGGATCGCGTGGGGGCCGTTCATCGGCATCTTCGTGGCGCGCATTTCGCGCGGGCGGACCATTCGCGAGTTCTGCATGGGCGTCATCCTGGTGCCCACCCTGTTCTCGATGCTGTGGTTTGCGGTCTTTGGCGCAGCAGGCTTCTACATCGAACTGCACGGCGGCGGCGGCCTGAAGGAGCTGATCTTTGAAGACGTCACCAAGGCCTTGTTCGGCTTCCTGGGGTATTTCCCAGCCGGCGACATCCTGAACATCCTGGCCGTTTCGCTGATGTTCATCTTCCTGGTCACTTCGGCGGATTCCGGCACTTTCGTGCTCTCGATGATGACCACCGACGGCAATCTCAACCCACCGGTTCTGCAGAAGATGGTTTGGGGCACGCTGATCGCCGCCATCACCGCGGGCACCTTGTTCTCCGGCTCGGTCACCGTGGCAAAGGCCATGGCGATCACCGGGGCAATCCCGTTCACGGTGATTGTCCTGTTACAGATTGTCGGTTTCTTGCGGGAAATCCGAAAGGAACGGACGGATCTGCCGGGACCGATCGAGGCGCGCGGCGCCGCGACCGGCCAGGCCGCAGAGTGAAGTACGGAAAGGGAGAGATGAGATGACCAGTCGAATTCTGTTTAGCCTCCTTGCCGTATGCATGCTGCTCGTCGGTTGCAGCGAAGATGGCAGCACGGTCAAGATCGGTTCAAAGAACTTTGGAGAAAGCAACATCCTGTCGCACATGTTTGCGATCCTGGCGCAGGAGCAGGGGCTGAAAGTCGAGGGCCCCGTTGAGTACGCCAACACCCAGGCCATTCTGGAGGCGCTCAAGCGCGGCGACATCGATGTCTATCCGGAATACAACGGCACCGGTCTTGTCATGCTCGGGCAGAACCCGATAGCTGACGGCGACCAGGCGACCGAGCGCGTCAAGGCCATCTACGAGCCGCTTGGTATGACCTGGCTGCCGCGTGTCGGTTTTGCCAACAATTACGGCATGGCGATGCGCAGGGGCCGGGCCAAAGAGCTCGGGCTCAGCACCATGTCCGATCTGGTGGCGAAGGCCGGAGAACTGAACTTCGGCATCGAGGATGACTTCCAGAGGCGTCCTCTGGACGGCTTGTCACCGATGCTGGCGCGCTACGGCATGGCGTTCCGGTCCACAGAGGTGGTCAAGCTCGACGATCGCGCGAAGCTCTACGACAAATTGCTCGATGGCGACGTTGATGTCGCCGAGATCTACACCACCGACGGTCAGGTGATCGAGTATGATCTGGTCGTGCTGCAGGACGATCTGCAGTTCTTCCCGGTCTATCAGCTGGCGCCACTGGTGCGGGCAGACGCGCTCGCCAAGCACCAGAATCTGGGTGCAGCCCTCAGTGCGCTTGCCGGCAAGATTGACGAGGCAGCCATGGCGTCACTGAACGGTAAGGTCGACATCGAGGGTCGGTCGGCCGCTTCCGTGGCGCGCAGCGCCCTTGCCGAGATGGGGCTGATCAAGGGCGGCGCGGTCACCACCGACACGCCTTTGGTGGTGTCGACGACGCCTTCGGTAGAGGCATCGAACCTTTCGACCACCGCGTTGCGCGCCGTGAGGCGCGCCTTCACCGGTCGTGAGGTCAAGGTGATGGCCGATATCGATCCCCTGGCCCAGATAGCCTCGGGCGATGCCCGTATGGCGTTGGTCGGCGCCGATGCATTCTTCGATCTGTCCGGCGCGGTTCCAAGCCGGGACGACCGGTTTGAGGCGGTTGCCGTGGTGGGCCAGAATGTGGTGCATCTGATCGGCAAGAGCGGCCTCAAGAGTGGCGATGGGCCGGATTTCAAGGCGATCAAGACCCTGGCGACGGGGCCGGAGGGTTCACCCGCCGCCCGTCTTGCGGCGGTGGTCCTTCAGGGGCTCGCCCTTGAGGCGACCTTGAAGCATGCCGCGACAAGCACGCCCGAAGCGATCATAGAAACCCTGACCTCGGGTCAGGCGGACGCGGCGCTCGTCGTTGCGCCTCTCGGCGACCGGGCGATCTCAAGCATGATCGACGGAGTGCTCTTCGGCGTGCTGCCGATGGATGCCTGGAAGGAAGGCGCCAATCTGGTGCGCTATCCGTTCCTGCGGGAGGTGCGGGTCCCTGCAAACACCTATCGTGTACAGCGCCAGCCGATCGATGCGCTGGGCGTTCAGGTGGTTCTTGCCGGCATGGCGCCGGTGGCCGGCGATGCGGTCGGCGATCAGGGGCCGAGCGCAGTGTCGACGACAATCGCACCGATCCCGGCGGCGACCATCAAGACGATAACCGGGGCCATTCCCGGCACATTGCTGGTCGATCCAACACTCAGGCAGGCTGCGGCATTGTCTCCGGTGCTTCCATCGCCGCCCGCGGCGATCAACCCGGCGGCGGACGTGTCCATCCTGAATATACTGATCTTCCTGATGTTTATCGGATTGGTGTGGCTCTATACCCGTCCCGAGCACAGCTAGAAAAAGGAGATAGGCGGCAATGGCTTCAAAAATTCTCGTTCCTGTCGATCTCGGCGATACCGAAACCTCCGCCAAGGTCCTGGCCGAAGGGGTCGAACAGGCGGATCGCCAGAAGGCGGCGCTGACAGTGATGACGGTTGTGCCGAACATGGTCACCGGCATCGACTACCGTTACGCCATTCGCGGTGAAATGGGCGGTTCGGAAGACTACGATTTGAAGAAGATCGTGCAGAACGCACTCGATCATCTCAATGAGTTTGTCGCGCAGAACGTGGCGAAGGGCACCAAGGCGGATACCATCGCCCGCCATGGCACGGTCTATGAACAGATCCTCGATGTCGCCGACGAGCTTGGGGTTGATCAGATCGTGATCGGCGCCCACCGCCCGCAGCTCTCGGACTATCTGCTCGGACCCAACACGGCCCGCGTGGTGCGGCACGCCAAGTGTTCGGTCAACGTGGTGCGGCTTTAGCGCCGAATCAAACGATGCTGTCCATTTTCGTCCGAAAGCAGCAGTTAGGGCTAAGGCGTAGACTGACCAGGTGAAAGGGTCTAGAGCGGCAGCTGTGCGTCGCCCAGGAGGACGTTGTCAAAGCGGTTCTCGCTGACCAGGACGTCAATAGACTTTCTCACCGCTTTACGTCTGGCGACGTAACGGCCATTCGGATGCTTGGAATTGTAGACGTCAACCTTGGATAGAGCCCTGAGTTGCTTCTTCAATGTGGGTTCTGCCAGCGCCGCATTTATTTTGCGTGGCCCACCGCGACCCTGATGACGAATATCGGATATCCAAAGCGCAAGCCGAGGGTCTTTTCCGGTGAGTTTGAACGCTCTCGCCTGGAGCTTCAGCTTGTCATGCATGATGGTGAATGCAACCGTTTCAGATGCGTTCACAGCAGCCGTATCGTTTACCAGCCAATGCATGAGCTTTGCAGCGTTCAGCGCTTCTCGTTCGGTGGCGTTGTAGGTATCAGGGTTCAGATAAGTCATGAATGCAATGAGCTGCTTTTCAGTCTTGCCGTTCGGACGATGAATCTCCGTGATCTTTTCCAGCGAGTAGGTGGCTGTCCCTTCCCGTCTGTGTACACGTCCGTTCCTGATGAATAGATCCGGAAAATAGGTCGCTGCCGAAGGCAGCGCCAGGAGTTCCCTGAACAGCTTGATCAGGTTCTGATTCGGCGTATGGGCTGCCAGTTGATAAAACCCGAAGGTAAAACGCGCGCGATCATAGGTGTTGACCACAAGATGATGCCCATTGCCGCTTTCAGCGGTGACCGAGGGCCACATGAAATGTGCCCAAAGCCCGATGTTGGCCTCTGCGGTGAACCGGTCATAGTGAAGCCGTGGAATGTCCTTCATGACGCGGCTTTGGTAAAGACCGCGGTGCTTGCCGTCGGCATCCGCGAAACCAACCGTCTGGCCGATCAGAAAGCGCTCGCCCGTTTCCTCGATTTCGGCACGCCATTTGGCACGTGTTTTCTGTGGTTTGCTCGGAACGAGTATCTTGAAAGTCAAGTTTGCCATTACGTCTCCGCCAACGATGGGTTCTCATCATAGCTGTTCGGGCAAAGAGTTCAATCTGTGCGGGTAGGACTCGACAGTTCGCAGCTCTCCGGCAACCTGCTCGGGCCCAATACGGCCCCTGTGGTGCGCCGCGCCGAGTGCTCGGTCAACGTGGTGCGCCCGCATCCCGATATCGGAGGCTTGCGCCGCAGGCCGTGAATTTTCCCAAAAATTCCCACCACGGACACCGGTCGGAACCGTCCGCGATGATACATCGGCGTATGGACGGGCCGGCCGACGCGTCGATTGCCTGTTTGCCGACCCCAAAGCCGCGAGCTGTTTCTGATGAACGTCAAATACGTGATATACATCACTGTAAAGTGTGATTTAATGCACTATTTTAAGGGTGAGGAAACGCGAACAGGTGAGAGGAAAAAATGTTCAAGTTGGTTGCAACGTCCGAACCTCGCTCGCCGGAAGCCGAGAACCGTCCGACCACGGAACCGTCTCAGGCCGAGGGCTCGAAAGAACCAAGACGTGCACTGTTGGGATTCCGCGATCGCAGCGACCGGAAACGTCCCGAGCAGCATTGATCGGTTACACCGCACAACCGCGGCACGGCGACTTGACCGTGCCGGGCTGATGCCCGCTATGGCCAGCGGGCCCGCCTTGGGTGCGGCGCCGGCGACTGTCGCGCCGGCCCGGAGCCTCACACACCGATATCCGGTTTCACCACCATCAGCCAGATGATCGCCAGGACCGCGAAGAACGCGGGAAACCCGCAAGCAAACCAGATCCTGAACAGCCGGAAGTAGTCTGCCGTAAGCGCGCCGCCGTTCTGATGGGCCGCGCGCGCCAGGTCCCGCATGCGGCGCTGGATCCACACCACTGGCAGCCAGAACACCCCCGTAAACACATACAATCCAAGCGAAGTGACGATCCAGCCCTCGGTCAGGTTCCAACCGATTTCACGGGCGAGGAGCACGCCGGTGATCGGCTGCGCGACGACGGCGGTGGCGGTGAAGATCCAGTCGGCGATCACCACTGTCCCGGCGGTATGCGCAATGATACGCGCATCGGCGGTGCGGTGCGCCATGACCATGAAGAAGGCGATGCCGGCGCCGGTGCCCAGCACGACAACGGCGCCCAGAATATGCGCCAGGCGCAAGAGATGCAGCCACTCCATCACCGTTCATCCGCCATTGCGGCCAGCATCGCCGCAAGAGCGATTGCCGGCAGGACTTTAACGAAGGGTCCGAGCGGGTCGGCCCAGAGCTCCGGAGTAACGACCGTGCCCGCCGCGAGATAGCCCAGCGAGAGGACAACCGAGGCCAGGCAGCTTGCCCGGAATGTTTTTCGCACGAGCGCGCCAAGACCGATCAGCACATCGAATGCCGATCCGGCATAAGCGAAAAGCGACGCAAGGCCACCTCCGACCTGCCCGGAGATCACCGCCACGGCCGCCTCATGGCGCGCGAAGCCGATGACGCCGGAGGCGATCCAGAACCCGGCAAAGACCGCCAAGACAACCGGAAACAGCAATTGCATGCGGGCGAACAGACGCTCCTGGCGCGATGTGGACAACCGAGCAAGCGTCTGCGCCAGCGGCGCGAGCGTTTCGCCGGTGGCGGCGCGCCACGGTTCGGGATCTCCGGTGACATTGTCCGCCAGCACCTTGAGCGCCGTCGTGCGCAGTGGTGAACGCCACCCGAGCAGCCCCGCCACGTCGGCCAGTCGGGCCACCGCGAACCCGAATGCATCGGGCATCACGAAGACGCGTGCCGGGGCCGCAAAGCCGAGCCAGATGCGGAAATCGAGCACGAGTGACCGCAGAGACCTTTCTTCCGGTTCGACAAGATCGAAGTCCCGGCGCGCCAGCGTCCGGTCGGTGAGCGACCGGGCGACTGCCCGTGCGACGTCGCGAGCATCGACGCTCTGGAGCCGTGCGTCGGCCAGAACCAGCGGCTGAACCAGAGGCACCGCTGCCAGCGTACGCAACAGGCTCGACCCGCCATAGGCCGTTGCCGCGATCACCAGTCCCGGCCGTAGAATGACCCAGTCCAGAGAGCTCTGGCGCAGGGCCTGGTCGGCTTCGCCCTTGGTCCTGAGAAACTCCGTGTCGGCGCCCGGGTCGGCGCCGGGCGCTGAAATCTGGACAAAGCGACTGACGCCCGTGCCCCCGCAGGCGGTAACGAGCGCGCATATCGCGTCGCGCTGCACCGCCGAGACGTTGTCCCGCCCGCCGGACTGCAGCGCGCCCGACGCGTTGACCACCGCATCGAAGCCGGCAATGTGGCCGGCCCATTTCTCAGGTGTGGTCAGCTCTGCGATATCGAGCCCGATCCATTCCGCCTCCGGCAGGACGCGTTTGCCCTGGTGGGCGGATCGTCCCAGGCCGACCGGCGTCATGCCGTCGCGGATCAGTTGGCGCATGATCTCAAGACCGATGAGGCCATACCCCCCGAGCACAAGGACCTTCATAAGCCGCAATCCCGGTCAGCTCTCGCCCACCAGCAGATCGGCAAACACCGCCTGCTTGCGTGCCGTTCGCGCTTCAAGAGCCGACCTGAGGTCTTCCGGCCGCAGCATGCCGGCGTTCCAGGTGGCGATCTGGTCGAGCCCGTCCGTCACGGAATGATCACGCGCATAGTTGGAGGCCTGTTTGATGCCTGTAATGGCGAGCGGTGACTTCTCGGCAATGTCGTGTGCGAGCTTCATTGCCGCCTCGACGACAGCCGCGTGGTCTTCATGTACGGAGTTGCACAACCCCCAGCCATGCGCCTCGTCGGCGGTGAACCTGCGGCCGGTATAGGCAAGTTCGCGCACGATACCGGGCGCCATCAGCTTCGGCAATCGCTGCAGGGTGCCGACATCGGCGGTCATGCCGATGTGGATTTCCTCGATCCCGAAAAACGCGTCCCTGGTGGCCAGCCGCAGGTCGCAGGCGGTGACGAAGTCGACGCCGCCGCCGAGGCAGGCGCCGTGAATGGCCGCGATGACCGGAAAGTGCGCCCGCTCAAGGGCGGTGAAGGCGTCCTGCAGCCGCGCGATCAGGGCCCGCAGCGCATGGGCGCCACGCGCCGGCTCGGCGCCGGTCAGTTCCATGATCTGCTCGAAGGCGGAAAGATCCATGCCGGCTGAGAAATGCTTGCCCTCGCCGGAGATCACCATGGCGCGGATCGCGGCGTTCGCCTCGAGAGCTCCGGTCAGGCGCGGCAGGTCCTCCCAGAAGTCGGACGACATGCTGTTCGCCTTGTCCGGACGGCTCATGATGAGATGGGCGACCGGTCCGTCGATCTCGGCCCTGAAGAATGTGCTGTCGAGCTGCATGGCGTTCCCCTCAGGTGGTTGATATGTGGCGCGCGCCGGGGGCCGGCGGCGTCTCGGGAGGACCGGCGAAACACTGGGCGACCGCCATCCAACGGCTCGCCGTGTCACCTGTTACGGTGAGCGAAGTATCCGCGACGTTGCGCACCTGGGCCGCCACCTGGCAGAACTCGGTCGCTGTGCCGTCTACCCGGTTGCCGTCCTGGGGTTCGTTCCACTCCCAAAGAGCACCTGAAGGCGATGTCAGGACCACATAAGGCGCCGGGTCCGGCACCTCTTCGCCGCGGTTGGTGAAGGTCCAGCCGAATGTCGTGACCCCGAGATGGGCGATGTTCCGGATCCGGTCGCCGTCTTCGCGGATCTGGCCCAGCACGTCGAAGACCTCCTGGCCATGCGCCCAGGTCTCCATCTGGCGCGCTGTGATGCTCGACCGGGCGCTCATGTCCGGCCCTGCCCATCTGACCCGTAACTTTGGATCAGCCTTCGCATAGCTCGCCGCTGTGTTCTCGCACCCCAGATGCCACAGGTCGAAGAGCTCGCGCCCGCCGAGGCCACCGAGCCAGCCGTGCTGTATTTCCAGAAGCGATTTCCCGGCTTTCATCTGGGCGCCGATCGGCGCGAAGAACGCTGCGAAGTCATCGCCGTTCTCGACCGTCAGGTTGGCCGCGTGATTGAACATATAGAGATGGCCGATGACGTCTTCGATGGTCCAGCCCTTGAAGAGGGTTTCACGGGCAAAGTCGGCATCGCTCAACGGCTCGAGGATGCCCGCCAAACCAAGAGACTCATCAAGAAAATCCTGCGCCTGCTGCACTTGGCCTTCTCCCTGATTGACCCGTCAGGTTGCGTCGATGGCGAAAAGCAGATCGCCCGCGGCGACCTGCGCACCCGGTTCGCAATGCGTCTGGGAAACAATACCATCAATCTTCGAGACGATTTCATGCTGCATTTTCATCGCCTCCAGAACCGCCAGCCTGGTGCCCTTCGAAACCGCCGCTCCGGAGGCCACCAGCACTTCGATAAGATTGCCGTGCATCGGCGCAATGACCCGGCTGCCGTCCGCTGCGTCCGCCTCCGCCGACGCGCCGCTGGCCGCCCGCTGGAATGCGAAGCTGTCGCCGTCGACAGAGAGATACCGGTTGCGGGCGGCGGCCGCAAATCCGTTAACGCGCATCTGCCGGCCGTCGACACGGACCACCTTCGCACCGGTCGTTCGATCGGAAACCTTGATGTCGAGCGCTCCGTCCGCATGGGAGACCCGGTAGCTACCATCGGCGGTCGGTGAAACCGTCAGATCGAAGCTGATTTCCCCCTCGGTCAGGAGGTAGCGCGTATGAAGTGCGCCGGCGCTGCTCCAGTTCAGCAGCCCCGGCGATACGCCAACACTGGCGGCAAGCGCCGCATCGCATTCGGCGCAATACTGCAGGACACAGGCCACAGCCGCGTGCGCCACCGTCGGTGGAGCCATGGCCATGCCTTCGGCGCCAAACTCTTCTTCGATGAAGGCGGTGGTGGCGGCGCCTTTCGCAAAGGTCTCCGTCTCCAGGGTGCGCGCCAGAAAGGCCCGGTTGTTTGCCGGCCCGAAGAGCACGGTCTGGTTCAACGCCGAAAGCAGCCGCCGCCGGGCCTGGTCGCGGGTCTCGCCCCAGGCGACAATCTTGGCCAGCATCGGATCGTAGAACGGCGAGATCTCCTGTCCCGTTTCGAGCCCTGCATCGGTGCGCACGTGCTCGCCTGGCGGTTCGCGCCATAGCTCGACCTTACCGGTGGCTGGCAGGAAGCCGTTCGCCGGGTCTTCCGCGTAGAGCCGTGCTTCGATGGCATGGCCGTAGACGTCCATGTCGCTTTGCGCAAGCCCGAGCGGTTCGCCCTGGGACACCGCGATCTGCAGGGCGACGAGATCGTGGCCGGTCACCATTTCCGTCACCGGATGTTCGACCTGGAGCCGGGTGTTCATTTCCAGGAAGTAGAAGGCGTCGTCGTCGCCCAGCAGGAATTCGACGGTCCCCGCATTGTCATAATCAATGGACCGGGCCGCCTCCGCCGCGGTGGCGCCCATGCGCTCGCGAAGTTCCGGGCTCACGGCGGGTGAGGGCGCCTCCTCGATCACTTTTTGATGGCGCCGCTGGATCGAACAGTCGCGCTCGCCCATATGAACGATGCTTCCGTACCGGTCGCCGAAGACCTGAACCTCCACATGCCGCGGTCTGACGATGGCCTTTTCCAGGATCAGCTCGTCCGAACCGAATGCATTGACGGCTTCGCGGCGCGCCCGCTGCAGGCCCTGCTCCAGATCTTCCGGCGCGTTGACCAGCCGCATGCCACGGCCGCCGCCGCCGGCCGCCGCCTTGATCATGACCGGAAAACCGATGTCCCGCGCCGCCGAAGCGAAGGCCGCGTCCGACTGGTCCTCGCCCTGGTACCCCGGCACACAGGGAACCCCCGCCGCGATCATCCGGCGCTTGGCCTCGGCCTTGTTGCCCATGAGCTCGATCGCGTCCGCATGGGGGCCGATGAACGTCAGGCCGGCATCTCCGCAGGCGCGGGCAAAGGCGGCGTTTTCCGACAGGAAGCCGTAGCCCGGA
The DNA here is from genome assembly GCA_021775615.1 of Hyphomicrobiales bacterium. Classification (GTDB taxonomy): domain Bacteria; phylum Pseudomonadota; class Alphaproteobacteria; order Rhizobiales; family JAJFHB01; genus JAJFHM01. Next base: position 13,744 of record JAJFHL010000038.1, on the reverse strand, counting down.
TGCACCGCCTCGGCGCCGCTCGCCTTCGCCGCCTCCAGCACCCGTTCGATCGCCAGATAGGACTGCGCCACCGGCGCCGGGCCGATCGGTACCGCGTCATCGGCGAAACGCACATGTGGCGCCTGCGCATCGGCCTCCGAGTAGACCGCGATCGTGCGGTAGGCCAGAGCCCTCGCCGTGCGCATCACCCGAAGCGCGATCTCGCCGCGATTGGCGACCAGAATGCTTGAGAATGCGCTCATTCAGTCGGCACCCACCGGGCATTGCGCTTTTCGAAGAAGGCGGCGATGCCTTCAAGCCCTTCTTCCGACAGCATGCAACCGGCAAAACCCGAAGCTGCCTTGTCGAGCATCTCCTCGCGCCCGAGGCGCTCGACCGACAGCACGATGTCCTTGGTTACCGCATTGGCGCCCGGCGCGCAGCGCAGGACGCCTTTGCGGATGGTCAGCTCAACCTCGTCCAGGCCGGCGGCATCGTCGACAACAAAATCGGCGAGGCCGAACTGTTGCGCTTCCGCACCGGTGAACCGGGCCGCGGTCAGCATCAGCCGGCGCGCCGTCTTGAGTCCGAACCGGCGCACCACGAATGGCGCAATCTGCGCCGGCGGAATGCCGAGGGTGGTTTCGGTGAGCGCGAATTTGGCATCCTTGGTGACCGCCACCACGTCGCCGGTGCAGGCCATGCCGAGCCCGCCGGCCATGGCGGCGCCTTCGATCAGCATCACCACCACCTGGGGCATGGTTTCAAGAACCACGAACAGTTCGCCCGCCTTGCGGTTTGCCGCCGCGACATCCGTCTCGTTGTGCATCTCGCCCTGAAACACCGACTGGAACGCCTTCAGGTCGCCACCGGCGCAGAACACGCCGCCCCGGCCGCGCAGGGTGATGCCCCTGATCTCGCGGTTGTCGCGCACCGCCGCCAGCACCGCGGTCAGTTCCGCGATCATCTCGTTCGAGAGTGCGTTGCGTACTTCCGGGCGATTGAGCCAGATGGTGAGCCAGCCGCCATCGCGGTCGAGCTCGATGAATTGCGTGTCGGGAAGGTCTGTCATGGATCCAAGCGTCCCATTACATGCGCGCCACGCCGAAACTGTTCGGCAGCAATGTGCGGTGGCGCGCCTCGCGGCAGGTTTCCAGGCAGAACCCCAGAACCTTTCGGGTATCGCGCGGGTCGATCATGCCGTGGTCGAGCATGTGACCGGAGGTGTAGAAGGCGCTGTGTTGGCGATCGAAATGGTCGGCGATGGCCTGCATCTGCGCCTTCATCGCCGCCTCATCGACCTCCTGGCCACGGCGCTGGGCGGCGTTGGTCATCACCTGTTCCATTGTTTTCGCCGCCTGCTCGCCGCCCATTACCCCGGTCTGGGCGTTGGGCCAGGTGAACAGAAAGTCCGGTTCGTAGGAATAGCCGCACATGCCGTAGTTTCCGGCTCCGAAGCTGGCGCCGATATAGAACGTGATCTTCGGCACCCGCACATTGGAGACGGCCTGGATCATCTTCGAGCCGTGCTTGATCATTCCGGCGCGCTCATATTCGGTGCCGACCATGTAGCCGGTGGTGTTGTTGAGAAAAACCAGTGGGATGTTTGCGGCATCGCAGAGCTGGAAGAACTGGCCGGCCTTGGTCGCCCCATCCGGATCGAATGGGCCGTTGTTGCCGATGATGCCGCAGGGATGGCCGAAAACCCTGGCGTGCATGCAGACGGTGGAAAGACCGTAGCGCGGCTTGAATTCACTGATGTCGGAACCGTCGGCGAGGCGGGCGGCCAGTTCGCGCACGTCGTAAGGGGTTCTGTAGTCGACCGGCACCAGACCGGCGATCTCGTCGGGGGATGCGGCCGGTTCGTCATGGCCCCCGCGCGCCGGCACCTGGCAACGGGCGTTCCAGTCGAGCCGGTCGATCAGGTCACGGGCGAGATCGATGCCATGGGCGTCGTCCTCCGCCAGGTATTCGACGAGACCGGTGACCGAGGCATGCATTTCGGTGCCGCCGAGATCCCGGTCGTCGGCGACTTCGCCGGTCGCCGCGCGCACCAGCGCCGCCCCGCCGAGTGCCGCCATGCCATTGTTCTTCACCCCGATGACATAGTCGCTCATGCCCGGATGGTAGGCGCCGCCCGCGGTCGAAAGACCGTGCAGTACGGTGATGGTCGGGATGCCGGCGGCGCTCAGCTTGGCAAGGCCATGGAACAGGCCGCCGCCATGCGCCCAGAGCTCCACCGTGTACTTCATCAGGTTGGCCCCGGCGCTTTCCACCAGATGGACGAAGGGCAGCTTCTGCCGCAGCGCCATCTTGAGGCAGCCGTTCCCCTTCTCGACCGACTTCTCGGTCATCGCGCCGGCCTCGATGCCGCTGTCGTCGACGAACACCAGGCACCGGACGCCGCTCACGAAGCCGATGCCGGTGATCATATTGGCCCCGGGAATGCTTTTCTCCGGGTCGGGCTCGTCCACCAGATAGGTCGCGAGATTATAGAGCTCGACAAACGGCATACCCGGATCGAGCAGCCGCGCCAGGCGCTCGCGCGGCGTCAGCTGGCCGCGTTCTTCGAAGCGGTCGCGGCGCTTTTCGGACAGGGCCGCGGCCCGGCCTTCCACCGCGCGCAACCTGTCCACAAGCGCAAGCATGCCCTGCCGGTTCGCCGCAAAGGCGTCGGATCCGGTGTCCAGTGTCGATGCAAACCGGCTCATTGCAGCGCGCTCGCGAGCTTGGCCGGCACGGAAACCGGATGGGTCAGCAGCAGCTGGGCGTATCCCTTGCCCTGGGGGTCATTCCTCAGGCTGGCCACGCCGCCGCCGCCGAGCACATCATGCAACACGAAGTTGATCGCATTCGAACCCGGCAGATAGAAGCGCTCGACCTTGCCCTCGAGAAAATGGGCAAACCGTTCGGCAACCACGGCTTCGGTCAGGGCGTTCCAGATGAATGGGAGGTAATCGGGATCGCGCGCGATGATGCCGATATTCGCTTTGTCGCCTTTGTCGCCGCTGCGGCCCCAGGCCAGTTTGATCAGCGGCACCTCGGTCAACTCTCCTTCATCCGAGTGCGGCTCCGGCACGTCCGGCCGTTCAATGGCGGCACTATCGAGTGGCTGGCCGGCGGCATTTTCGAAAGCTTCGGTGGTTCCGTTCATGGCAACGGAAATCTGCACGTCCTGCTTCGGCAACTCAAACGAAAACAGCCGAAGCACCGGAGAGGCTTTCGGCCGTGTGCCGGCAAATCCACTGAGGCCCGGCGGCGAGGAGAGGGCGAGTCCGGTCGCCTCGCGCATCAAGATGTCGATGGCCTTGGGGTCCGGATGCCGCGCGGCGATCTTGACGGAGACCTCTCGCGCAGTTTCGAGTTCCCGGGCCGAGCCGAACTGGCTTTCAGCGCCGATGATCTCGACGCTGGTTTCGGTGAAGTCGGCGCTGTTCTTTGCCCTCAGCTTGCCGCGCGCCCGCGCGATGGCGGCATCGGCGAAGCGCTGCGCCTTTCGGTCGGCATCGATGCCGTAGAAGGCAAACGCGTGTCCGCCGCGAAAGCCGTCCTGATGCGTCATGCAGACCTTGTAGGTGTCGGGAGCCGGCCGGCCGGTAGCGCCTGACACGTACACCCGGTTTTCGCCCTGCTGTTCGAGCGCAACTTGGGAGAAATCGCAGACCACATCCGGCAGCAGATAGGCCTGCGGATCGCCGATTTCGTAAAGCATCTGCTCCGCCACGGTGCCGACGCTGACAAGACCGCCGGAGCCGTCCGGCTTGGTGACGGTGAAGGATCCGTCGGCGGCGATTTCGGCGATCGGATAGCCGATATCCTCAATGGTGTCCGAGACCTGCTCCCAGTCGGTGAAGTTGCCGCCGCAGGCCTGCGGGCCGCATTCGAGAATATGTCCGGCAAGGCTTCCACCGGCCAGTTCGTCAAGTTGGTCGCGCGACCAGCCGAATTCGTGGATACAGGCGCCAAGCGTCACCGCGCTGTCGACGCAGCGGCCGGTGATCACGATATCCGCTCCCTGATCCAGCGCCCTGGCAATCGGAAAGGCGCCGAGATAGGCGTTCATGCTGGCAACCGTGTCAGGTTCCGGGAAACGTGCGCCGGAGAACATTTCCCGGTGGCCGTCCGCCGCGACCTTGTCGCGCCGCGCCAGAAGATCATCGCCTTCGACGATGGCGATCTTCAAATCGAGGCCCATGTCTTCGACCAGCGTTCGCACCGCATCGGCGCAGGCGCCCGGATTGACCCCGCCGGCATTCGAGATCACCCTGACCTTCTGCCGGGCGATGTCCTTCAGGCTGCCTTTCAGTGCGGAGTAGACGAAGTCGCTGGCAAAGCCCGCCTCCGGGCTCTTCGCCCGCGCCCGCGCCATGATCGACATGGTGATTTCGGCGAGATAGTCATAGACGATGTAGTCGAGGCCGCCGGCGCCCAGAAGCTGCGGCGTGGCCAGGGACGCATCGCCCCAGAACCCGCTTGCGCCCCCAATCCTGATCGTCTTTTCGGACACCGCGTGACCCGCCTCCAGCGCAAGAGTTTTCTTGAAACAGACCGAACGTTCTGTTTATATCGCATGAACTGGAGGTGGTGCAACATGGTTTTGGACGAGGCCGCAACAAGCCGGGCAGACGTGCCGGCGGCGAAGACCAAGAAGCAGCGTCAGACTGAAGTCGCCAAGCACCGGATCTGCGACGCCGTCGTCGATTGCCTCGATGAATTCGGCTATGCGGAAACCTCGATCAAACGGGTTCAGGCACGCGCCGGCGTTTCCCGCGGCGCCCTCACCCACCATTTCCCGAGCAAGGAGGAGATGATGGTCGAGACGGTGGAGCGCCTGCTGCAACCGGCGCGCCCCAAGTCAGGCGTCTTGAAAGCAAGCTCGGCCGAGAAGGACCTGCTCAAGCTCTGGGCCCGCGTGGTCGACACCAAGGAAGGCCGCGCCCTGGTCGAGATTCTGGTCGCCGCGCGCACCGACAAGGGGCTCCATGCCCGCATTTCGCCGGGCCTTTCGCGCTACAATGACGGTTTCAATGCCGAAGTCGTGCGCCTCTATGAATCGGTCGACCTCGATGACGGGGATGTTGCGACCCTGTGGACCATCTGCCGTGTGTTCCTGCGCGGGCTGCACATGCAGGAACGGTTCGACGCAAAGCCCGGCCACACCGCAAAAATCATGAAACGCTTTGCCGAAATTATTGGTCCTCACATGCGCCCCCGCGAGGTTGAGTGATGAAGAACCCGTTTGAAAACGAGCAGCGTGCGGCGTTCCGTGAAACCTTGCGGAATTTCGTGGATGTCGAGATCCGGCCCCATGTCAACGAGTGGGACGAGGCGGGCGATTTCCCCTGGGAACTGCACGAAAAGACCGGTGCGTTGGGCGTGTTCGGCTTCGGGATCGACGAGAAATACGGCGGACTGGGCTTTGATGACTGCTTCATGCGGGCCGCCTATGGCGAGGAGTTCGCCAAGTGCGGCGCCACCGGCGTATTCGCCGGCTTGAGCGGCCGCACCATCTCACTCGATCCGATCGCCAGGCTCGCATCCGAGGATATCAAGCGCCGCGTGCTGCCTGAAGTGATCGCGGGCCGCAAGGGATCGAGCCTTGCCATCACCGAACCTTCCGGCGGGTCGGACGTGGCGAACCTCAAGACCAGGGCCGCACGCGACGGCAACCACTTCATCATCAACGGCACCAAGACTTTCATCACCGGCGGCATGGAATCCGACTACTTCGTTGTCGGCGCGCGCACCGGCGGAGAAGGCGTCGCCGGCATATCCCTGTTTTTCGTCGAGGCCGACGCCCCCGGATTCTCGCGCACCGCGATCGAGCGCAAGATGGGATGGTGGTGCTCCAGTCAGGCGGCACTCCATTTCGACGATTGCCGCGTGCCGGCTGAATGCCTCATGGGCGAAGAAGACCGTGGGTTCATCGCCATCATGGAAAACTTCAACCTGGAACGAGTCGGCGCCGTTGCCGTGGCGCTCGGCATGATGAAGGTATGTCTCGACGACTCCATCGCCTGGGCCCGGGAGCGCGAGACCTTCGGTCAGCCGCTCATCGGCCATCAGGTGATCCGTCACAAGATCGCCGACATGTCGGCGCGCATCGATGTCACCGAAGCCTACCTCAATCAGATCTGCTGGCAGGTGAACGAGGGCGACATGCCGGTGGCGGAAATCTGCAAGGCCAAATTCTTCGCCACCAAGGCGCTCGAGTTCTGCGCCAGCGAGGCGATGCAGATTTTCGGCGGCGCCGGCTACCTGCGCGGCAACTCGGTGGAGCGCATCTACCGAGAGGTCAAGGTGATCGCCATCGGCGGCGGTTCGGAGGAAATCATGCGCGACCTTGCGGTGCGGCAGATGGGCCTGTGACAGGCGGCAGGCTCGGCCCGCGGCGCGATTTCTCAACACGACTTTGTGAATTCCTGATAATGACCCGTCCATCGCGGGGCTGTTATAGGATGTGCCGCCGGGCGAGCGCGCCTCATTGGAGTATTATGCGATGACCATCGACCTCAACGAGATCATTGAGCACGACATGACCGAAGACTGTCCGGCATGCCGTACGCAGGACATCGTGGAACTGGCGCTGGTCCCGGCCGCCGCCGCCTGGGAGCTGCGCAATGGTCTGCCGCGCTACTCCATTGCTTTGCATGGCGCGGCCGGTCTGCTGGGCGCGCTCATGGAGGAAGGCGTCGACCGCGACGACATCGAGGCGGCGCTCTCAAAGCTGCTGGACGACATCGAGCAGCGCATCGAGGAAGACAACGTCATGGGCGGCCCGCCCCAGGGCACGGCGTAAAGCGCGCGGCTTTGCGCAGCTTGGTGCCAGCGACTACCCAATGTGTCTTTGCCCGGCATGACCGGGCAATCCAGTAACCCCAAGAGCCTGTCATGCGCCCGGCAGTGCAAACAGCCGCAAGCCGGGTGGATACTGGGTCCCCCGGTCAAGCCGGGGGAAGACATGTGGAACGGGGCGGCGATCCTTATCAATGATTGCCTATCCGCAATTCCTAACGCCGCTTCCGCTCCCTGAAATCGAACACGTCATCTAATTTTGTCGGATCTTCGTCGTCGCCGAAAATGAGGTGTTTCGACACTTTCTGGGTGCCTGTTACCGGCAGGTCGTCGACGAACAGCAGCCAGCCCGGCGCCTTGTAATGGGCGACACGTTCGAAGCAGTGCTCGAACAGTTCCTGAGCGAGATCGCCGCCCGGTGAGGCGCCGACCCCCGGCACGACACAGGCAAAGACCTCTTCGTCGCGAACATCGTCTGCCACCGCGAGCACCGCTGCCTGGCCCACCGCTTCGTGGCCGAGCAGGCAGGCCTCCACTTCTGCGGCGGAGATGTTCTCGCCCGAGCGCCGGATGATGTTCTTCTTCCGGTCGACGAAAAAGACCATGCCGGTTTCGTCCTTGGTGACCGTGTCGCCGGTGTGGAACCAGCCGCCGCGCCAGGCGTCTTCGGTTGCTTGCGGCTGATTGAGATAGCCTGAACAGGCGCCCTTTCGCGGCTCTTCCTCAGAGTAGCGCACAGTCAGTTCACCCGGCGTCCCATGCGGTACCTCTTCATCGTTCTCGTCGACGACACGGGCTTCGAGGCCCGGTCCGGTCCGGCCGATGGCGCGGGTGTCGATGTGCCTCGGTTCTTCGCAGTCGGCGAAAATCCGGCACATCTCGGTCATCCCCCAGACCTCGATGAGCGGAAATCCGAATCGTTCCTCGAACGCCCCGTGCAGCGTCGGCTCGATGCCGGCGCCGACACCGAACCGCACGTTGTGCTGCTTTTCATGAGGGCTGACCGGCGTGTCCATCAGCACCGGGGCGACGATGCCGAGATAATGGATGATGGAGGCCCGCGTCTCGCAGATATCGCGCCACCAGGCGCTGCGTGAAAACCGCGCCGGCTGGATCTGGCAGTTGCCGGTCAGCATCATCCCGAGAAAGGAGACGATCAGCGAGTTGATGTGGAACGCCGGCAGCGGATTGTAGAGCCGTTCTTCGCCCTCGCGGAAGGTCAAGAGGCCGCCGCGCGTAACATACCATTGGCCGACCATCAGCTCGTATTCGTGGCTCAGCATGCAGCCCTTCGGCCGCCCGGTGGTGCCGGATGTATAGAGCAGGCTGGCCTCGGTTGCGCCGTCGGCAGGGTGTGTCGCCGGCGGCGGGCAGGCGGCATCAGGCAGGCCGCCTGCAAGATCGTCCATCAACACATGGGCGAACGAGTGCGTGCTTTCGGCGAGCGCTTCGCGAAATGCGGCCTCGCGAGTGGCGCTGACGATGGCCAGCATGGGCGTGGAGTCGTCGAAAATATAGGCGATCTCCGCCGGCCGCAGATCCGGATTGACCGGCACGCAGGAGATGCCGATCCCATTGAGGGCCAGCTTGATGAGGAAATGCTCCGGCCGGTTCTCCATGTCGAGCACGATCCGGTGGCCATGGCCGTAGCCCGCCTCCCTGAACGCGCCCGCGACCTGCTCGATGTATTTCCCCGCCTCCGCATAGGTCACTTCATAGCCTTGCGGATGATAAGCCCGTTCTGCATCTGCCGGGCAGGCGAGGAGCGCGTTGCTCCCATGGCGCGCCACCGCCTCCTTCCAAACTTCGGCCAGCGTCCGGCCCTCGATCTCGATCATATCCAAAGTTCCCAGGCTCTTGCGAGCGCCAAACTGGCAGACCGCGGCATCTTTGGCAAACCACTCTCACCGGTTGCCGGCGGTTGGTTAAAGAGGCCATTATGACAAGCAGTAAAGCGCTTTGACGATCGGGAGTTCTCCTTGATGTATATCCTCTTTGGCGGTCCGCCGACGCGCGGACTGATCACCGAAATGGTCATGGCGGAGGGGGCGCTCGACTACGAACTGCGGCCGATCGACATCAAGCGCAAGGAGCACCTCACGCCTGAGTACCTTGCCGTCAATCCGGCGGGCTGGGTGCCGGCATTGGTCACACCGGAGGGCGAGACCCTCTACGAGACACCCGCCATCAGTCTCTATCTTGCAGAACGTCATGATTTGACCCAACTGGCGCCGCAGGTCGGCGAGCCGCAGCGGGGAGCGTTTCTGAGTGCCTTGTTCTATATCGCCGACGAACTCGAACCGGCGATGAAGCGTTATTTCTACCCCCATCGGTACGTGATGCGCGACGAGGACACCGCGGCCATGAAGGCGCACGCGCTCAGGTCAGCCCTCGACCGCCTCGGGGTGATCGACAGACGACTGACCCGGGAAGGGCCCTATCACCTGGGAGACCGGTTCAGTCTCGCCGATCTCACCATGGCATATTGGGCCGCGAGCATCGAAGATGACGCGGCGCTTGAACCGTGTCCCGCGGTGAAGCGTTGCGTGGAACTCGTCATGGCCCGGCCGAAGCTGCGACCCCTGTTCGAGGCCTTGTCAGGCTATTGAGAGATTACGTCCGCAGCGGTTGCGTATGAATGCGAGCCGCCCTACTCGACCAGATCCCAGTAGGGTCGCCCGGCGAAGCGTTCCTGCATGAATTCGGTGAACAGCCGGATCTTGGCCGAGAGATGCCGGTTGCGCGGATAGAGCACATAGATCGCGAGCTGCGGTGGTGCGTAGTCGGGGAGAAGCGAGATCAGCCGGCCGGTCTGCAGGTCGGCGCCTATGATGAAGGTCGGCAGCATGGCGATGCCGCGGCCGGCCAGCGCCGCGTCACGCAGCACTTCTCCGTTGTTTGAGCACAGGGCGCCGCGAACCCTTATGGTGTGCTCGCCGTCCGGCCCGGTGAGACGCCAGACATTTCCGGCGGCGAGATTTCCGTAATGCAGGCAACCGCGGCCCGGAAGATCGTTCGGATGTTGGGGCGCACCATGTCCGGCGACATAGTCGGGCGAAGCGCAGAGCGCCAGCTTTCCCTCGACGATCTGGTGCGAGACCAGATTCGCGGGTCCGGGCGGCTCGGTGATGCGCACGGTGAGGTCGGCGCCGTCGGCGACCGGGTCGGTCAGGTGGTCCGACAGAGTGAGTTCGATGCGCAGTTCCGGATACCGGCCCATGAAGTCGGCGATCAGGCGGCTCAGATGCATGGTGCCGAAAGTCATCGGCGCGCTCACCTTGAGGGTGCCGCGGGCTTCCTGCTGAAGCTGTCCGGCTGCAAGCTCGGCGGATTCAAGATCGCCGAGGATCGCCAGGCAGCGCTCATAGAAGGCATAGCCCGTGTCCGTCGGCGTCACCTTGCGGGTGGTGCGGGTGAGCAACTGCACGCCGAGCCGGTCCTCCAGGGCAATGACATGCTTGTTCGCCGCCGAGCGCGACATGCTCATGGTGCGGGCCGCGGCCGCGAAACCGCTGTGATCGACCACTTTGACAAAGGCGCGTATGCTTTCGAACCGGTCCATTTGTGCCTATTGTCGCTGTTTAAAAGACAATCTGTAGAATTATTATCATATTGTCCCCGTGAATGACACCTCCATATGTGTCCCAGACAACAAGGAGACACGTCATGATCAAGGTGAGACACGCAGAAGAGCGCGGTGCCGCCAATTTCGGCTGGCTCGACAGCAAGCACTCGTTTTCCTTCGGCCACTATCACGACCCCGAGCATATGGGGTTCGGCCCGCTACGGGTGATCAACGAAGACAAGGTGCTGGGCGGCCAGGGTTTCGACACCCACGGCCACAAGGACATGGAGATCGTTTCCTATGTTCTGGACGGCGCGCTCGAACACAAGGATTCCATCGGCACCGGTTCGGTCATCCGCCCCGGCGACGTGCAGCGCATGACCGCTGGATCCGGGATCCGGCATTCCGAGTTCAATCACTCGGACACCGATCCGGTACATTTCCTGCAAATCTGGGTGATGCCGGAACGCGATGGCCTCGAGCCCGGTTACGAGCAGAAGAGCTTCAGCAATGAAGACCGTTCAGACACGCTCAAGCTGCTGGCCTCGCGCGGTGGTGATGAGGGGTCGCTGACCATCCACCAGGATGTAAACCTCTATGGTGCGCTCCTGGGCGAAGGCAACGAACTCACGCAAGCCGTGCAGCCCGGCCGCAAGGTCTGGGTCCAGGTCGCCCGCGGTTCGGCCACCCTCAACGGCGAGCAGCTCTATCCAGGTGATGGAGCCGCGGTTGCGGACGAAGCGCAAATCACGCTCTCCGCCACATCCGATGCGGAACTCCTGCTGTTCGACATGGGGCAATAGCAGGCAGCCTTTGGGGCAGCTATGCCTGAAACCCGGATCGCCGCTCCAGCGAAGGCGGGAGCGACGTGATATGCAGGCTGGGATGATTTGTTTACACGCCAAATCACGCGGGTAGCGCGGAACCAAAACACTCAAATCCTTCAACACTCCAAAGACAATCGAAAGGACACCCACCATGGCAGACAAACCCGTAAACGTGCTCGGCATCGCCGGCAGCCTGCGCCAGGGCTCCCACAACCGAGCGCTGCTCGCGGCGGCGGCGCGCGATCTCGCACCCGAAGGCATGATCATCGAGATCGCCGATATTGCAGGCGTGCCGCTCTACAACGATGATGACCGCGCGGCCGGCTATCCCGATGCGGTTCAGAGTTTGCGCGAGCAGATTGCCGCCGCCGACGGTGTACTCATTGCGACGCCGGAATATAATTACTCGGTTCCCGGCGTGCTCAAGAATGCCATCGACTGGGCGTCGCGTCCTCCCGAGCAGCCCTTCGACGGCAAGCCCGTGGCCATCCTCGGCGCCAGCCCCGGCCGTCTCGGCACGGCACGCGCCCAATACCACCTGCGCCAGGTCTTCATCTTCCTCAACGCCATGGTGATGAACAAGCCGGAGGTGATGGTCGGCGGCGTCCATGAGATATTCGGCGAGGACGGCGGCATCACCGATGAGGCCACCGCCAATATCATCCGCTCACAGCTCGAAGCCTTCAAGCTCTGGATCGCCAGGATCGGCTAAACAGCAAAGAACGTCATCAATCTGACATATGCGACGTGTTGCGTCGCGGCACGTTCCATGGCACCTGAGCGCCCAAATGGCGGGGCGATGTGTTCCGGCGCGGTTGCCGAGGTAAAACATGAACTTGAAAAGACGATCCATTACCGCACGCCGCGCCGCAGCGGCGCTCGCCGTCTTGATGTGGATTGCGATTCCGGCTCCCGGTCAGGCACAGACGCCGAAGGAAGATCTGGGCGCCCCCGAAGCCGAACAGGCGCAGGACCCCTGGCTTCTCGACTGCGGCGAATCGGAAGGGTTCTCGCTCGGCAAGTGCCGTATAATGCAGACGGTCGTCATCAAGGAGACCGGCCAACCTCTGTTGACCGCGGCCATGGAAGCGCGGCCCGGTGAGGAGGGATATTCGCTGATCCTCAAGGTGCCGCACGGCATCTTGCTGTCGCCCGGGATGGCGCTTGAGGTAAAGGGTGTCGAGCGCATCGTGGTACGCTATCGCCTGAGCGACGCCACGGGTGTCTTCGCCGCAACCGTGGTCTCCGACGAACTTCTCAGCGCCATGAAGAAGGGCGACACGCTGAAGGTCCTGGTTGTCACCGCCAACGGTCAGAAAGTCGGCATTCCGGTCACCCTGCGCGGCTTCACCGACGCCTTCGAAAAGCTCAACGCAACGCCCTAGCGCCGTTTGCGTGCCTTGTTCTTGCGGGCCCGGGTTCGCAGGATCGCGCAGGCCCGGATCGGGTCGTAAAAGCGGGTGTAGTAGTGCGGGCCGAATTGCGCCCGGTGCCGGTTCGGATGCAGGAACGAACTGCTCGCGATGATCGCTGCCCGGGCGGTCGTGCTTGCGACCGAGCTGGGCGCGAGGACGTATCCCCGACAGTCCGCATAGTCTTCCTCGCGCTGCAGATCGACCGCCTGGGACGGCATTGCCGCGAAGAAAAGGCAGACCGCCGCCGCGGCCGCAAATAGTCTCGTGAGTTTCATCTGAGCGCTCCTGCTGAGTGGGCTTGTTGCCCCGAGCCGCATGCCGTCCACTGCAGGCCAATAAAGTCCGACCGAGGGCAAATGTCGCTCATCAGTGCGGCGAAATTGCGAGGACTCCCAAGGCTCTGCCGGGTCGGGCGCGACTCCTGACAGACTGCTGTCAGGAGCGAGGTGATAGACAGATGTCACCCCAATCGAGGAGCACCGTGGATATGGCCGTCGCCGGCAAACTCAACCGCACGCTGCGCGCCTTCATCGAGCGCCAGCACGTCTTTTTCGTCGCGACCGCGGCGCGGGACGGGCGGGTGAACCTGTCTCCGAAAGGGCTCGATACCCTGCAGGTTGTCGATGACCACAGGATCGTTTGGCTCAACCTGTCGGGCAGCGGCAACGAGACGGCGGCGCATCTGCTCGACACGCCGCGCATCACCTTGATGTTCTGCGCCTTCGAGGGCGCCGCGATGATCCTGCGGGTCTATGGCGCTGCACAGGTCATTCACCCCCGGGACGCGGAATGGGACGGGCTGATCGCCCGCTTTCCCAAGCTGGCCGGCAGCCGGCAGATTTTCGACGTGGCCATCGATCTGGTGCAGACATCGTGCGGAACCGGCGTTCCTCTGATGCAGTTTGCGGGAAGCCGCGCGGAAACCGAGCTCCTGCCCTATTACGAAGACCTTGGCGCCGAGGGTGTCCGCAATTACTGGCGGCGCAAGAACACGGTCAATATCGACGGTAGGCCGACCGGCATCTTCACCGACGAGATTTAGTGCTCTTAGAGTTCTCTTAGACGGCACCGGCCCGCGCCCCCACCCAACCACCCCAAGGCCGGGTACCCCAGGGGGGGATGGGAGGGGGCGGGGGGCGGTGCCGCAACCAACAAAAAACACT
>JAJFHL010000370.1 GCA_021775615.1 Hyphomicrobiales bacterium | reverse complement strand
GGCGAACATCAACCTGGTTGGTGCCGGTGAGTATCCCCAGGTGGATGTGCGCTGGCCGGGGTCGTTCGGTTCGGCCTATCTCTATTTCATGGTGCCGCGGGTCATTCTGTTCCGCGAGGAGCACACGCGCCGGGTTTTCGTGCCCAGGGTGGACTTCATCAGCGCGCCGGGCGTGAGCGAGGCCGGCATTTACCGTCCGGGTGGGCCGCGTGCCCTGGTCACCGGCATGGCGGCCTTTTCGTTCGACAAGGAAAGACGCCGGTTCACCCTGGAAAGTGTGCATCCCGGCTACAATCTGACCGATGTGCTCGAGAATACGGGCTTTGCGTTTGATCACGGCACGGATGTGGCGGCGACGGCGCTGCCGGATGAAGAAACCCTGGCAGTGATCCGTGGGCCGGTGGCGCGGGAAATCGCTGAATCCTATCCGAAGTTTGCCGCCCGGGTGTTCGCCGGCGCTGTGGCCGTCTAAGTCGCCAGCACTTTACGTTTCCGTATCGAACAGCTGCATCGCGTCCCCCAGAAGCTGCATAAGCTCGGCGTCCTTGCGAGGCGTGTGTGCGATGAGTTCCACATGCCGTTCGACGAATTCGTTCATTGGCAATTCACCTTCGGCGGCTGCAATCATCGGTTCGTAAGAGGTTCGCATGGTGACATCCGGTGAAGTGGCGGTGGCGTAGAGCATTTCAACCGACCCGTTATCCACTGACAGTGTGAAGGCTTCGCCGTCGACCTCGATTTGAGCTACGAGGTTCGAATAACGCGGGGCGACCCGCTGACAGGCGCTGCTCAGGGTGACCGCAATGGTGCGCAGGTTGCCGGGGCGGCGGATGTCCTCGTCCGGCGGGAAGCGGCCGCCGAACATGGCCAGCTCGAACAACATGTCTCTTGAACGCCTGCCCAGATCGGTGAGGGCGTAAAGCGTGACGCCGTGATCGGCTTGGCGCTTCTCCACAAGCCCGTCAGCGGTCAACTGTTGCAGGCGTTCGGTGAGCAGGTTGGGGGCGATGCCGGCGAGACCGGTCTGGAGCTCGGAAAAGCGTGCCGGGCCGGCGTGCAGATCGCGCAGGATCAGAAGCGCCCAGCGATCTCCGATGTGGTCGAGGGCCCGCGAAATCGGGCAAAGCAACTTGTAACGCCGGGGTCCAGCCATGGATGCGCCTCTTCACAAAAGTGTTACTATAAAATATATATTGTTCACTTGTTATTTTAAAGTTCGCTTCCATTTAGAGCAGTATTGCAGCCGTGAAATGCGTTTGAAAGCAACCTATCACACCACGCGGGAGAAACCACCATGCATGACAATCCCCGAATTCTCGTCACCAGCGCCGCCGGCAAGACGGGCCTGCAGACCGCCCTTCAACTGCTTGAAAAGGGGTACTCCGTGCGAGCGTTCGTGCGCCGCGACGATAGGCGAGCCGAACGCCTCAGAAGGGCTGGCGGAGAAATTTTCGTTGGCGACCAATACAATCTTGCCGATATGCGCCACGCCATGCGCGATGTGCAGCGCGCTTACCACTGCGCGCCGACGGCGCCCAACGGGCTGCACTTCGGAACCGTTTTCGCCATTGCCGCACACGAGAACGCGGTTGAGCATGTGGTGACGCTGAGCCAGTGGTTGGCGGCGCCCGACCATCCTTCGGTGTTCACCCGCGAGGTGTGGCTCAACGATGCGGTTCTCGACCTGATGCCGCAGACAACCGTCACACACGTCAATGTGGGCTGGTTCGCCGACAACTACTTCATGGTTCTTGAGCCGGCGGCCCAGCTTGGCCTTCTCACCATGCCGCTCGGGGACGGCGAAACCCGGAAAAACGCGCCGCCGTCGAACGAGGATATCGCCGCCGTCAATGTGGGGGCCCTGATCGATCCGGCGACGCATGCGGGAAAGACCTACCGTCCGACCGGTCCGGAGCTGATGTCGCCGAACGAGATTGCCGCCACGATGGCGAAGGTTCTGGGCCGCAGGGTCAGGTATCAGGACATTTCCGAAGCCATGTTCTTGAAGGCGGTCACGGCCCTGCAGCCGCCGGGATTTACCGATGCCGCACTCACCCAGCTGCGCCTTTATGTGCGCGAATACCAAAGGGGCGCCTTTGCGGTCGGAGGCCCCACGGATGCGGTCGAGACTGTCGGAGGCCGTGCGCCGGAGAGTTTCGAGACCATCACCCGGCGGGTGGCTGCCCAGCGCCCCGAGGCGGTGCGGTCGGCCGCCAACAAGACAGCCGCCTTGCGCAATTTCATGAAGATCCTTGTGACGCGCAAGCCGGACCCGGACGCCATTGAACGCCGGCGCGGCCACGTGCTCATCGCCGATCCGGCATTCTGTCAGGACAGCGCCGAATGGCGCGAGAGCCATGACCCTTCCAGCGGACCGGCCCATCACGGGCCCGCCGCGGGCGCCGACAACGTGTCGGCGCTGAAACAGGCGACCGCCTGAACGGGCAGCCTTCCTCTGGGGCTGTCCAGTACCAACCAACTTCATGAGAAAAGGACTTTGGAAATGAGTGCACTGATGATTGCCCGTATCACCGTCAAGGACGCCGAAAAGTTCCAGGACTATCTCGCCCGAACGCAAAAGGTTGCCGCACCCTACGGGGCGGAGCTGCTCTTCCGCGGCAGGGCGGACCGGGCTCTGAACGGTGCGAACGACCACCAGATCGCCGTCATCGCGAAGTTCCCCAGCCTCGCCAAGATCGACGAGTGGTATGACTCCGATGCCTACCAACCTCTAAAGGCCCTGCGCGACGAAGGGTCGGACATGCAGATGACGAGCTACGAGCTGACCGCCTAAGCATCGGCAAACTGCCGTGAAGCACCGCCTCGCGGGCATGGCCTGCGGGGCGGCCCTATCAGCGGCCTTTCCAGTCCGGCGGGCGTTTGCCGAGAAACGCCTCCATGCCCTCCTTGAAATCGTCGCTCATATAGCACTCGACCACCAGGTCGCTGCCTTTCGCGGCGGCGCCCTCGACGCGCAGCCGCCGCAGCGCCTCCTTGGTGGCGCGCATGGTCAAAGGCGCGTGGCCGGCGAAAGTTTCCGCCAGCTCTTCGGCGCGGGCGCGCACCGCCGCCGCGTCTTCCAGAACCTCCGCGACGAGACCGATCGCCAGGGCCTCTTGCGCTTCCACCAGCCGTGCGGTGAGCAGTATTTCGCGCAACCGGCCGGCGCCGATCAGGACCGACACCCGGTTCAGGTTGGCGACCGACAGGCAGTTGCCGAGGGTGCGGGCGATGGGAAACCCGTACTTGAGCCGGGCGTCGCAGATCCGGATGTCGCAGGCCGCCGCAATGGCGCCGCCGCCGCCGGTGCAGGCCCCGGTCAGCGCGGCGATGGTCGGCACCGGGCAACGCTCGAGATCGCTTAAGACGCTGTCCATCTTGGCTTCATAGTCGAGCGCATGCTGCGGTTCGCAGAAGTCGCGGAACTGCGTCATGTCGGTGCCGGCGGCAAAGGCCTTGTCGCCGGCGCCGGAGATGACGATGGCCCTGACGTCGCCGCCGAGCTCGGTGCCTCGGCAGATCCGGGCGATCTCCTCATACATGGCGAAGGTCAGCGCGTTGCGCGCCTCCGGCCGGTTCAGTGTGATGTAACCGGTGGTGCCGCGCACCTCGTAAAGCAGTTCGTCCACG
>JAJFHL010000369.1 GCA_021775615.1 Hyphomicrobiales bacterium | reverse complement strand
ACTTGCCGGTAAGACAGGTTGACGCTCACGAACACCGGGTCGGACGGCCGCAACACACGCTGCCAGATGCCCAGCTGACGCGCCGCCTCGCCCATCACATAGCGCCCGAGGTCGACGATAATGCCGGTTTCCTCGGCAACGCCGATGAACTCATCGGGACCGAGCAGGCCATGTTTCTTGTGACGCCACCTGACGAGCGCCTCGAATCCGGCAAGATTGTCGGTGGCGATGTTGTAGATCGGCTTATAGGCGACTTCGATTTCATAGCGGTCGAGTGCGCGCCTGAGATCGGATTCGATCTCGATCAGTTTGGAGCGGTCGTCACGCATGGTCGGACGGAAGAACTCGATCTTGTTCTTGCCGCGGCGCTTGGCTTCGTAAAGGGCAATTTCCGCATCCTTGAGGACATCGGCCGCACCCAGCACATCGCGCAGATACTCGGACACTCCGATACTGGCCGTCAGAAAAACCTCGCGGGGATTGAGTTCCACCGGCCGCGCGATCGACTGGCGCATCTGCTCGGTGAGCTCATGCATTTTGCGCTCGGGGCGCGCCGCGTTGATGATCAGCCCGAACTGGTCGCCGGACAGTCTTGCAAGTGTGTCTTCCGGGCCGATGAACTGCTGCAGACGGCGCGCCATCGTCAAGAGCAAACTGTCGCCGATGGAGTGTCCCAGACCATCGTTGACATTCTTGAAGCGGTCGATGTCGACCACCGTGACAAACAGCTTCACACTGTCGTCCGCCTGCGACCGGCGCATATTTCGGTCAAGACGGTCCATGAACAAGGCGCGGTTGGGCAGCCCGGTGAGCCGGTCCTGCACGGCATCGTAAAGCATGCGCTCTTCTGACCGCTTGAGCGTCGTGATGTCCGCCAGGGTTCCGATGCACCGCCCCGCGCGCCCCTGCTCGCCCGGTATGGCGCGGGCGCGCAACTGGTACCAGCGATAGGTGCCGTCCTTGCGGCGCAGCCTGAATTCCTGAGAGAAGGTTCCCTTGCCGCGCTGGATCGCGGCCTCGACCGCCGCCACATAGGCGGGCCGGTCACCTGGATGCATCAGTTCAAGCCATCCCTTCAGGCCGGCGGTGGCAAGCGAGCCACGCTTGATGCCGAGTGTCGGCTCGAGCTCGGGGCCGACATAGAGCCAGCCCTCGTCTTCGCGCCAGTCCCACACGCATTGCTCGGACCCGGCGAGCGCCAGAGCCCGGCGCCCGCTGTCTTCGAAAAAGCGGCTCGAAATCACTCCGGCGTCGAACGCATACTGGGTGACAGTGAAGGCGATCATCAGGTTGACAAGGACCAGGCCCGCGGCAAGGCCCGGCCCGATCATGTCGTGCTCGACCAGACCGGTCGCTCCGAGAGCGGCCAGGATGCTCCAGACGCTGATCAGCAGCCAGGCGGAAACGGCGACCTGGGCCCGGATCGCACCGCGGCGCGACAAGGTCAGTACAATTGCCATTCCAGCCAGCGATCCCACCAGCAGGAGCATGCGGGCGATGCCGGCGGCAATCGCCGGCTCGGTATAGGCATATCCGACAAGAGCCGCCGCGCCGGCGATGACCAGAAGCATCGGATAGCCCAACATGGGCATGCGCTTTCTGAGTTCCACAAATGTGTAGAGACAGGCGAACAGACTGAATGCCATCAGCGCCTCGACGATCGCCCTGATCTTGAATTCGAGGGTCAGGGGAACATCGATCAGCACCGGCAGATAGCCGAATTCGATTGTGAGAAACGCGGTGCTGCACCACGAAAACAGCGATGCGGCCGGAAACACCAGTTTTCGCCTGATAATGAACAGACTGGAAATATAGATCGACACGAGCGTGGAGATGCCGAGAAGAAGCCCGTGAAAGAACGACACCTGCTGGCGTTGCTGATCGAAGGAATCGCGCTGCCACAGACTGAGGTTCCCGGGCCAGGGGCCGGCAACCTCGAGCGCGTAGGTTATGGTCTGATTGGGCTCGATGCGAAACGAGTAGGCGTCCGCGGTTCGGAGGTTCTCCGACGACGGCGGCAGGCCCGGAGATGCCTGGGCATCGACCAGCATACGGGTTCCGAACTCGGGCCAGACCACACCCGACCCGACGAAATTTTTCCTATTTGAAACAATGACATACTCGAGCGGAATCGGGCTCGAATTGCGGATCGAAAACACCATCCAGCGGTAGCTCGGGCCTTGCGATATGGCCCTCAGGCGCATGGTGCTGACGGCGCCCGAGACATCAGGCGCAGATTCGATTTCAGCCTCCGCGCTGCCGCTCTGGATACGCTCGGTGATCTGCAAAATGTCGATGTTTATGGGGTCGAAAGGCGCGTTGATGATATCGCGTGCATAAGCGCTCGTGCCCGCAGAAACCATCAGCAGGCAAACGAAAATCGTTCCCACCAGTGCGCGCAGTGCCGGCACTTATTTTACCTCACATTCCAACCCAGTTTTACTTGGTACAGGTGCAGGATAGGGAAAACAAGCCCCGCTATCCAATATGGAAAACGCCCAACGCAACAGGACTTTCACAATTGACCATACTGACCCGGAAGGTCAGGGAAGCGCGTCCGCCGACAGTAGGGCGAAAAGCAGGTGATCCTGCCAGACCCCGTTGATCTTCAAATAGCGCCGAGCGTAGCCTTCCTCTGTAAAGCCGCTCTTTTTCAAAAGACTGATGGATGCCTTGTTGGTCGGAAGGCACGCCGCCTCCAGACGGTGGAATCCAAGCTGGCCGAAAACAAACGGTATGACGGTTGCGACCGCGTTGCTCATATGACCCTGGCGGGCATGGGAGGCGCCGACCCAGTATCCCAGTGAGCACGCCTGCGCCACGCCGCGGCGCACATTCGAGAGGGTCAGGCCGCCGACCAGAGCGTCGTCCTCGGCCTGAAAAGCGAAAAACGGATAGGCGCGGTCATCCCGGATGTCCTGCTGATAGCGCCGGATGCGCCGTCTGAACGCGCTCTTGGTCAGGTCGTCCTGCGGCCAGGTCGGTTCCCACGGGACGAGGAAACCGCGGCTCGCCTGCCTGAGCTCTGCCCATTCGCGAAAGTCGGCCATCTGCGGCACCCGCAGAGTTACGGTCTCACCATAGAGAACCGGCCCCGTCTCGACCGATGGCACGCTGCGCAGAAATACCACTGTTCGACCCTGCCGGCTGTTGCTCCAATCAGCTGAATTGTGCCGCGACCTGCTCGTAGGATGCAAGCCCATCAAGGGCACCCACCGCAGAATATACCGGCTGTGACGAGCGAAACAACCGTTCAGCGAGATCGGCGACAGCGGCACGGTCCACGGCGTCGACTTTCTGCGACACCTCCTCAACCGACACGACCCGCCCGAATGCCAGCAATTGCCGGGCGACCTGGTCGGCGCGCATGGACGAACTTTCCAGGCTCATCAGGAGGCCGGCCTTCAATTGCGCCCTGGCGCGCACCGTTTCGTCGTCCCGAACGTTCCGGGCAAATGCGGTCAATTCGCCGGTCAACACGGTGATCAACTCATCGGTCAGATCGGGACTGGTGGCCGCATAGACCCCGAGCATGCCGGTCTCGGCGTAATTTGAAGAGAACGTGCCGATGGAATAGCACAGGCCCCGCTTCTCGCGAATTTCCTGGAACAGTCTTGACGACATGCCGCCGCCCAGAACGCTCGCGAGAACCTGGGTGGCATAAAACGCCTCATCGGTGTAGCCGGGCGCTTCAAACGCCAGCACAAGATGGGTCTGTTCCAACGGCTTTTCGCGGCAGGTGAAGCCGCCGGAAAACGCACCCCGCTCGATCGTCTGGCGGGGGCGATTGGAAAACCGCCCGAATGCGGCTTCGGCTTCGCGCACCAGAGCGTCATGGGTGACCGCGCCGGCGGCGCTCAAAACCATGGCGGGAGCACCGTAGTGACTGTCGCGGTAGGCGGAAATCATCGCCGGCGAGAATGCGGAAACCGAACCGACGGTCCCCAATATCGGCCGGCCCAATGCCTGTTGGGGATAGGCGCATTGCTGTGCCAGATCGAACACCAGGTCGCCGGGATCGTCCAGCGAGGCGCCGATTTCCTGGATCACCACCTGACGCTCACGCTCGATTTCATCGGGATCGAAGCGTGGGTCGAGCAGGATATCCGCAAGCACATCCAGAGCCAGGGGGGTGTCGTCTTTCAGGATCCGGGCGAAGTAAGAAGTCATCTCCATGCCGGTGGCCGCGTTGATGTCGCCACCGGCGGACTCGATCTCCTCGGCGATCTGCATGGCGCTGCGCCGGCTGGTTCCCTTGAACGCCATGTGCTCGAGGAAATGCGCGATGCCGTGTTCTTCCGGTGCTTCGTTGCGGGCGCCGGCATTGATCCAAACCCCCAGCGACACGGTTTCGAGATGCGGCATCTCGTGCGAGACCACCCGCAGCCCGTTGTCGAGAGTTGTGATTTGAACCGTCATCTAGAAGCGCGAATTCATTTCGATGTGGGCTCTCACCGCATCCATCGAATTGGGCAAAGTGTCGAACCGCTCGGGCCGCTGGTAGAGATCGGCCAGATGGGGTGGTAGCTTCGGCTCAAAGCCGACCGCCCGCTTCACTGCATCGGGAAACTTCGCCGGGTGGGCGGTTGCCAGTGTCACGACCGGCGTGCCGGCCGCCAGCTGCAGTTTGCGCGCCACCAACAGCCCGACAGCCGTGTGCGGATCGACAACCTCGCCGGTCTCCTCATAGGTCGCCGCGATCTCGTCCAGGGTTTCCTGTTCGTCGGCGCGGCCGGCATCGAAGTCGCCGCGCAGCACATCGAGCACGCCCTGGGGCAGCGAAAATCCGCCCTGTTCGGACAGATCCCGCATCAGCGCGTTCACCGCGTCCGCGTCCCGCTCCAGGGCATCGAACAGGACGCGCTCGAAATTACTGGAAATCTGGATGTCCATGCTCGGGCTTATGGTCGGCACCACGCCGTCCAGTTCATAGCGGCCAGTGCTCAGCATGCGGGCGAGGATGTCATTGACGTTCGTGGCCACCGCCAGACGGTCCACCGGAAGGCCCATCTGCTTGGCGGCGTAGCCGGCGAAAATGTCTCCGAAGTTACCGGTCGGAACAACGAAACTCACCGCCCGATCAGGGGCACCCAAGGCGACGGCGGCGGAGAAATAGTAAACCATCTGGGCCATGACACGGGCCCAATTGATCGAGTTGACACCGGCCAGCTTCATCCGGTCGCGGAATTCATGATCGCCAAACAGCGCCTTCACGATCGACTGGCAGTCGTCGAAGGTGCCCTCGAGGGCGATATTGTGAACATTGTCATGCGCCACCGACGTCATCTGCCGGCGCTGCACCTCGCTGACCCGGCCACTTGGATGCAGGATGAAGACATCGACGCAGGCAATCCCGGCGAATGCGCCGACCGCAGCCGCGCCGGTGTCGCCGGAGGTGGCGCCGATGATGGTGGCGCGCTCGCCGCGGCGGGAGAGCTCATAGTCGATCAGGCGCGCCAGCAACTGCATGGCGACATCCTTGAACGCGAGTGTCGGGCCATGGAACAGTTCGAGCAGCCATGCGTTGGACGACATCTGCTTCAGGGGCACCACGGCGGCATGGGCGAAGCCGGCATAGGCCTGTTCGACCATCTCGGCCAGGTCGTCTTCGGGTATCGCGCCGTCGATCAGCGGACGGGTGACTTCGAGAACCTGCTCGGGATAGCGCTTTCCCGCCAGGTTTCGGATCTCTCCGGCGCTCAGGCGCGGCCACGCCTCGGGCACATAGAGACCGCCGTCGCGGGCAAGGCCCGCGAGCATGGCGTCTTGAAACCCGAGCGCCGGGGCACTGCCCCGTGTGGAAACGTACTGCACGTGTTCAACCCCGTTTGAAAGCGCGCGCACCCTATCCACAACGCGGGCCGCCTTCAAGCTTTCCCGCTTTCCTGCGCGCCCGGAAAAGCAGGCCGTAGATGCAGAGCAGTGCTCCGGCAAGCCCGAACCAGGTAAGCGCATATCCCAAATGCCGGTTGTGGAGCTGCGCTGCTCTTACCGGCGCGGGCCTGGGCCACTCGGAGCCGTGGTCCGGCGCCTCAAGTTCGATGAAGAACGGCACGGATTGAAGTCCGCCGCCAGCGCTCGAACGCTCCACCATTTCGGCAAAATCGCGCCAGTACCACTGGTTTGTTTCAGGGTCGTTTTCCGGTGTGAACATCCCCTGCGTCTCACCGAAACGCACTCTTCCGGCAATCTCCACATCGCCGTCCGGCTGGCCGTTCTTGCGTGCGTCCGCCGATTTCAGAGCTTCCGGCACAAATCCGCGAATGACCAGTACGGTGGCCCCTGCGGCCGCGTCGAGCGGCGTGACGACGCGCCATCCCGGTTGCTTGTCCCAGATGCCGAAGAGGTGCATTTCGGCGTCATGGCGATACCGGCCGCCCGCAGTGACCCGCAAAAACCTGATGTCGTCGCCGCTGCGCGTGAGCATCTCGCGGGCCGTCGGAAGGGAGACCGGTTCGGCGGCGGCCCGGGCCTCCAGTTTCGCGACCAGCCCCGTTTTCCAGTGCATGCGCTGCACCTGCCAGGTGCCGAGCCCAAGCAGGAACACGGTGCCGAACAGGGTTGCAATCGTGAGAACAAGAAACCTTGTCGATGTCATTGCAGTGTCATCGCGATGTCACGGCCTGCGGTCAGCCATCATCCACGCGCCTGCCCTCGCCGGCCTGCCGGGCATATTGCTGACACAGGAGGATGCCCTTTGCGGGGCGAAGAAAAAGCAGCGGCAGCCCCACGCCAAGCGGAAACCAAAGGGCGGCGTGCACCCAGTAATCCGGCTTGTAGGCGATCTCCACCCAAAGCGCCAAACCGACCACGATGAAGCCGACGATGAGAATGATGAACACCGCCGGCCCGTCACCGGAATCGGCAAATTCGAAATCAAGGTCGCAGGAATTGCAGCGCTTGGCGGGAGTGAGATAGCCGTTGAACAGTTTGCCGCTGCCGCAGCGCGGGCAGCGGCCACGCAAGCCGGCCGACAGCGGCGACACAGGGGCGTAGTATGGCGTTTGCTCCACGCGCCGCCTCCTCTGTGGTCAGCGATGGCCGCCCCGCAAGCGAGGCGGCCACGAGCGGAAGATCAGTGCGCCGCCGGCGTGCCCGCGCCCCACACATAGATGCAGGCAAACAGGAACAGCCACACGACGTCAACGAAGTGCCAGTACCAGGCGGCCGCCTCGAAACCGAAATGCTGCTCGGGCTTGAAATGGCCGGCCAGCGCGCGGAACAAGCACACGGTCAGGAAAATCGTGCCGATCAGCACGTGGAAGCCGTGGAACCCGGTCGCCATGAAAAAGGTCGCGCCGTAGATGTTCTCGGAAAAGCCGAACCCGGCATGGGCGTATTCATAGACCTGCACGCAGGTGAACAGCGCGCCCAGGCCCACGGTGCAGATCAGCCCCCACTTCAGGCCGTCACGGTCATTGTGCTGCAGCGCGTGGTGCGCCCAGGTCACGGTGGTGCCCGAAGTCAGCAGGATCAGCGTGTTCACCAAAGGCAGGTGCCAGGGATCGAACGTCGCAATGCCCTGCGGCGGCCAGTGACCGCCGGTGTGCTCGACACGGGCAGCCTGGATCGCCTCGCCGGAATACAGACTGGCGTCGAAGAAGGCCCAGAACCAGGCCACGAAGAACATGACTTCGGACGCAATGAACAAGATCATGCCGTAGCGCAGGTGCAGTTGCACAACCGGGGTGTGATGGCCCTGGTGCTCGGCTTCGTTGATCACATCGCGCCACCACATGATCATGGTGTAGATCACCGCCAGGAGGCCGATAGGCAACAGCCAGATGCCCATGTCCTTGAACCACATGATGGCGCCGATGGCCAAGATGAATGCGGCAAGCCCGCCTATCGCCGGCCACGGGCTCGGTTCCACCAGGTGGTAGTCGTGGTGCTTAGCGTGAGCGTCAGCCATAGTCTTCTCCAGTTCTCCAATGCGGCATCCCCGTGCGCCGCGCAGATTTAACTCATGACCCGCGTTCGGTCACGTCTTGCAGCGTTTCAGCTTCGCTCACATCGTCCTCGTCAGGCTCCATGGGATAGAAGGTGTAAGACAATGTGATTGTTGTGAGTTTTTCGAGATCGGGATCATTGTCGATCTCCGGATCGATAAAGAATGTCACCGGCATGTCCACGGTCTGACCAGCGGTGAGTTTCTGCTCGGTAAAGCAGAAGCACTCGACCTTGTTGAAATACTGACCGGCCGCCAGAGGCGTTACATTGAACGTTGCGGTGCCCATTGTATCGGAAGAGCTTTCGCTCACGGCCCGATAGAACGCCAGCGCCGTTTCGCCCACCTTCAGTTCGATGGAGCGTTGTGCCGGCCGGAACGACCAATCCATGTCGCGGGACACGTTGGCGTCGAAACGGACGGTGATCGTGCGTTCGAGAACGGTCTGCGGGCTCTCGGTGGCAACCTGGGTCGTGCCGCCGTAACCGGTCACCTGGCAGAATATCCGGTAGAGCGGAACCGCGGCATATGAGAGGCCGACCATACTGGCGACAAGCACCGAGCACACAAGAGCAACCCGCCGGTTGCGTGCCGCTGGTGATGACTTGGATTTTTCCATGCTTACCGTCACGCTCCGCTCAAATTGCCCGGTCGGCGACATTGCCGCCGAGCCGCACAAGCGTGGTGATGTAGAACAGCACCACCATGCCGGCGAGGATCAGCGCTATGGCGATGGATCTGAGACGCCGCTTCTTGAGGTCTTCCTCACTCCATTCGCGGTTCTCGGTCATGTCCACCCCCACGGCACGGCGATGTAAAGACCAAGACCATGCTCGACCAGGAGCACCGCAAAAAGTGCAAACAGGTAGACAATGGAAAAGCCGAACAACTGCCGCGCCGCCAGGCCGGCCGCCGGCCCGGTGCGGCGCCGGAAAACCCGCCAGGCAAGTGCCAGGAACATTGTCCCCAACAGGAGCGATGCGGCCAGATAGACCATACCGCCATTGCCCGCCGCACAGGGCAACAGGGTGACCGGCACCAGAAACAGCGAATAGATCCAGATCTGCCGGCGCGTCTCGTCCGGTCCGGCGACAACCGGCAGCATCGGCACATTGACCCGCTCGTAGTCGCGGGCACGGTACAGCGCCAGCGCCCAGAAATGCGGCGGGGTCCACATGAAGATGATGAGGAAAAGCGCGATGGATGCAAAATCGACCGAACCGGTTACCGCGGCCCAGCCGATCATCGGCGGAAAGGCGCCCGCGGCACCGCCAATCACGATGTTCTGCGGCGTGCGGCGCTTGAGCCACATGGTGTAGACGAAGATGTAGAAGGCGATGGTCAGCGCCAGCAGCGCGCCGGCCGCCCAGTTCACGGTCAGTCCGAGAACAACGACCGAGCCAACCGCCAGCGTCGCGCCGAAGCCGAGGGCCTCGCCGGCGGCGATGCGGCCGGTCGGGATCGGGCGTTTTGCGGTGCGCTGCATATTGGCGTCGATGTCCGCGTCGTACCACATGTTGAGGGCGCCCGATGCGCCGGCGCCCACCGCAATGCAGAGCAGGGCGGTAAAAGCGAACACCGGATGAAGCGTGCCCGGCGCGGTGACCAGTCCGACAAAGGCGGTGAAGATCACCAGCGACATGACACGCGGCTTGAGCAGCGCGAAATAGTCCGCCACGGAGCCGCCGCCGGCCGGCGCTTCGGGCCGGGCGAGCGTTGTCTCCGCGCTGGACATTTCGACGCTTGTGTCGCTCATCAGTGTCGTCTCACACAGTCGCTGACTTAACCGTACCGGACCCAAGGGCCTGGCTTACTTGATCCGCGGCAGTTCGTTGAACTGGTGGAACGGCGGCGGTGAGGACAAGGTCCATTCCAGTGTGGTGGCGCCTTCGCCCCAGGGATTGTCGGCAGCCTTCTCCTTGCGCATGAACGCCTGCACCATGCAGACGATGAAGACCAGAGTGCCGAGCGCGGAAATATACGATCCGATGGACGACACGTAGTTCCAGCCCGCATAGGCGTCGGGGTAGTCGACATAGCGCCGCGGCATGCCGGCAAGGCCGAGGAAGTGCTGCGGGAAGAAGACGATGTTGACGCCGACGAAGGTCAGCCAGAAGTGGATACGCGCCAGCATCGGGCTGTAGGTGTAGCCGCTCATCTTCGGGAACCAGTAGTACCAGCCGGCGAAAATCGCGAAGACCGCGCCCAGCGACAGCACATAGTGGAAATGCGCGACCACGTAGTATGTGTCGTGGAACGCCCGGTCGACGCCGGCATTGGCCAGGACAACCCCGGTCACGCCGCCGAGGGTGAACAGGAAGATAAACCCGATGGCCCACAGCATGGGCGTGCGGAACTCGATGGAGCCGCCCCACATGGTGGCGATCCAGGAGAAGATCTTCACGCCGGTCGGCACCGCGATGACCATGGTCGCGGCGATGAAATATGCCTGCGTGTCGACATCGAGGCCGACCGTATACATGTGGTGCGCCCACACGATGAAGCCGATGACACCAATGGCGACCATGGCATAGGCCATGCCGAGATAGCCGAACACCGGCTTCTTCGAGAAGGTCGACACGACGTGGGAGATTATGCCGAAGCCCGGTAGGATCAGAATGTAGACCTCCGGGTGCCCAAAGAACCAGAACAGGTGCTGGAACAGGATCGGATCGCCGCCGCCGGCCGGATCGAAGAAGGTTGTGCCGAAGTTGCGGTCGGTCAGCAGCATCGTAATGGCGCCGGCCAGAACCGGAAGCGACAGGAGCAGCAGAAACACGGTGACCAGGATCGACCATACAAACAGCGGCATTTTGTGGAACGTCATGCCCGGCGCACGCATGTTGAAGATCGTCGTGATGAAGTTGACTGCGCCGAGGATCGACGACGCACCGGCAAGGTGAATGGACAGGATTGCGAAGTCCACCGCCGGGCCGCCCTGCACATCCGGATTGGACGACAGCGGAGCATAAAGCGTCCATCCGCCACCAACGCCATTACCGCCTGAAGGGCCCTCCACGAACAGTGAAATGAGCAGCAGGGCAAACGAGGGCGGCAACAGCCAGAACGACAGGTTGTTCATGCGCGGGAAGGCCATGTCGGGGGCCCCGATCATGATCGGCACGAACCAGTTGCCGAATCCGCCGATCATCGCCGGCATGACCATGAAGAAGATCATGATCAGGCCATGTGCCGTCACATACGCGTTGAAGGTATGCGGATTTGCAAAGAACTGCATGCCCGGATCCTGCAGCTCGGCGCGCATTGCGACCGACAGGAACAGGCCGATCAAACCGGCAAGGATGGCAAACACCAAATACATCGTGCCGATGTCTTTGTGGTTTGTCGAATATACGAAACGGCGCCAGCCGGTCGGATGATGATCGTGATCTGTTTGGGCTTCAGCGTGCGATGCCATAATCGGCTTCCTTAACTTTCAAATTCCAGACAAGGCCCTGCGGGCGTCAAATCGGCTCAGTCGGAAAGGTTTCCGGCCAGCCTCTTGTGGTCTTCCACCGATGCGAATTCTTCTTTTGCCTTGACCAGCCAAGCATCGAATTCATCCTGGGTCACGACCTTCACGTTGATCGGCATGAACGCATGGCGCGAGCCACACAGTTCGGAGCACTGGCCATAAAACATGCCGGTCTGCTCCGCCTTGAACCAGGTCTCGTTGAGACGTCCGGGAATGGCGTCCATCTTGACGCCGAACGACGGCATCGCCCAGTTGTGAATA
The DNA here is from genome assembly GCA_021775615.1 of Hyphomicrobiales bacterium. Classification (GTDB taxonomy): domain Bacteria; phylum Pseudomonadota; class Alphaproteobacteria; order Rhizobiales; family JAJFHB01; genus JAJFHM01. Next base: position 41,180 of record JAJFHL010000369.1, on the reverse strand, counting down.
ACGGCGTTGGCGGTGACGATGACCCGAACCGTCGCATTGACCGGAACAACGACCGCATTGTCGGTCGTCAGAAGCCGCGGCTGGCCGGGTTGAAGATCTTCGTCTTCGACCATCACCGCATCGAACGCCAGATCGTCATGGTCGGGATACTCATAGGACCACAGCCATTGGCTCGCCGTCGCCTTGATCGTCATGTCGGCCTGCGGCAGATCGCGCTGCAGATAGAGCAGCCGGAACGAGGGTATCGCGATCACCAGGAGAATCAGGATCGGGATCACCGTCCACAAGACCTCGATGACGGCGTTGTGCGTGGTCTTGGTCGGGGTCGGGTTCGCCTTTGCGTTGAACTTGATCATGACCCAGACCAGCAGGCCCAGGACGAACACCGAGATTGCCGTGATGACGTAAAGAATGAAGTTATGGAAGCTGTTGATTTCCCGCATGACCGGGGTCACAGCATCCTGGAAGCCGAGCTGCCAATTCTCGGCAATGCCGGCGGCCGCATGGGCAGATCCGCCAAACAGCACCGTCATGCCCACCAGAGCCAAAAAGCCAATAGCTAACCGCATATCCCCTGCGCTCTCTCAAGTTTCATGTTTCTACGCCGAAACCCTCCCCCAGCCGCCGTCTCAGACGGTGATTTGCGGCAAGCGGGCGTGGCGACTCTACGGCGAGACAAACCACAATCCTCGACCCCCGGCAATCGCCAGTCTGCGCGGCATATTTTCGCGGCAGGCCGCCAGTGGCCGAAACAGCCGTGAGGAAGGCCGGGCAAATTGCCCGCAACTCCGCAATTTTGCCTTATTTCTTCAAGATTTATGAGTGCTCACAGCGGGCGCGGCGAACCCGGTTTTGAGCTTTGGCTGAACCTTGCGAAACACACTCAACAATTCTTGCGACCATTTGACACAATCCTGCAGGGCGGCAAAACATGTTTTTCGAATCGCCACAATCGACATGTATCGCGCCCTCCCCAAGCAGGCGCCGCCGCAGTGAAATGCGGCAGCACTTGAACATCTTGTGATCGCCTGCCCGGGATTGTTCATACAGGTGGCACTTCCCAGGCCGACCGGTGCGTGCCATAAGGCAGAGAATTCATGGACCAAATGGAACAGCGTGCGACGAATACAATGACCTTAAACAAGAACGGATGCACATCCTCGGGGCTCCTGGCCAGCGGCGTCGTCGCTGCGGCCTGCGGAGCTCTGTTGAGCATATCGACACCGAGCTGGGCGCAACAGCAAACGCCGCAACAGCCAAACAAGCCCCAGGTGCAGCTTGTCGAAAAGGCGAAACACGGCGATTGGTCGATCAGATGTCCGACGATCGTCCAGCCGAAGGACGCCGAGACACCGGCCGATCCGTCCGGCAAGAGCGACCTGGGAACCGAAGATAACACCGCCAATCCGCAGACCCCTGCGCCCGACCTGTCCGGAAGATGCGTCATGATGCAGGGCGCACCGCACAGCAAGCAGACGGACATCCAGATATTCGTCACCGTCAAGAAGAACAAGATTCAGGGCAAAGAGGTTGGCGAACTGCATGTCAACGTGCCGCTCTACATCGTCGCCCTGCTGCCGAAGGGGATCGGCATCGAAATCGATGGCGATACCGGAAACGCCAAGGAAGTGCCATTTGTCGCCTGCCCGCCGCCGCCACTTGGCGTCTGCATCGCCATCCAGCAGCTGAACGAAAAGGTGCTTGGCGAATTCAAGGCCGGCACCAATACGAAAATTTACCTGTGGCAGGTGAACGGCCAGTCCCACATTTTTGAGCTTTCGCTCAAAGGGTTCACCAAGGCCTACGACGAACTGCAAAGCCCGCAGGGCTAGATCAAACTACGCTGAACCGACATCATATCGGTTGGGCGCAGGTTACTTGATCAATTTCAATGAGATCGAGCAGCCTGTGTCCTGGACGAAGCAGGTTGCTCCGGCAGCTCCGGCCGGCCCGGTGCGCCGGCAAGCGCACCGGGCGGCCCTCATCGCGCGGCGGGCGCCGACGTAATTTGGGTGCGCGGCGGCCGAGGGGCTGTTTCCATCCAGCGCAAATCCCCATATGGTGGCCAGAACTCTCAAGAGACGAAAGGCCGGACCATGGCAGACGATGACCTCGATGTGTTCTTCGCGCGCAGCGACTTCGACCGCGGCCGTGCCGAAGGGATTGTCTCTGACGCCCTCGCCGGCTGTGACGACGGCGAGTTGTTCCTGGAGTACCGTCAGTCCGAAATGCTGCATTTCGACGACGGCCAGCTGAAATCGGCAAGCTATGACACGACCCAGGGTTTCGGGCTGCGCGGCGTTGCAGGCGAAGCCACCGGGTACGCCCATGCCTCTGAACTGTCGGAGGCCGCGCTGAAGCGCGCCGCGGCGTCGGTTGAATCGGTCAAGGCCGGCCACAGCGGCACCATCGAGGCCTCACCGCCCGGCACCAACCGGGCGCTTTATGTGCAGGACAATCCGATCAACGAACGGCCGTTCGAGCAGAAGGTCGAACTGATCAAGGAAATCGATGCCTATGCCCGCGGGCGCGACGAGCGGGTGCGTCAGGTTTCGGTTTCGCTCATCGGCAACTGGCAGGCGGTGGAACTGATCCGACCCGACGGAGTGACCAAACGGGACATCCGCCCGCTGGTCCGGCTCAATGTGTCGATCACAACCGACAAGGACGGCCGCCAGGAAAACGGCAGCTATGGGATCGGCGGCCGGTCCGGATATGGGGACATGTTCGATCCCGAAACGTGGCAGGCCTGCGCCGACGAGGCGCTCAGGCAGGCCATCGTCAATCTGGATTCAGTGGCCGCGCCGGCTGGCGAAATGGATGTGGTCCTCGGCCCGGGGTGGCCCGGTATCCTTCTGCACGAAGCGGTCGGCCATGGGCTTGAAGGCGATTTCAACCGCAAGAAGACAAGCGCCTTCGCCGGTCTGGTCGGCCAGCGCGTCGCATCGCCCGGGGTGACCGTGGTCGACGACGGCACGCTCAGCGACCGACGCGGCTCGCTCACCATTGATGACGAGGGTACGCCGACATCCTGCACGACCCTGATCGAAGACGGCATCCTGGTCGGCTTCATGCATGACCGGCTCAATGCCCGCCTGATGGGCGTCGAGGCGACCGGCAACGGACGACGCCAGTCCTATGCCCATATGCCGATGCCGCGCATGACCAATACCTATATGCTGGCCGGCGATGCCGAACCGGAAGAGATCATTTCATCGGTGAAGTCCGGTATCTACGCGGTCTCCTTCGGCGGCGGGCAGGTCGACATCACGTCGGGCAAGTTCGTATTCTCCTGCACCGAGGCCTACAAGATCGAAGACGGCAAGCTGGGGGCCCCGGTCAAGGGTGCGACCCTCATCGGCAACGGGCCGGACGCGCTCACCCGGGTCACCATGATCGGCAACGACATGGAACTCGACTCCGGTATCGGCACGTGCGGCAAGGCCGGACAGAGCGTTCCCGTCGGTGTCGGACAGCCGACAATGCGTCTCAACGGGTTGACCGTCGGTGGCACCGCTGCCGCATAAATCCGGCAGTGTCGCAAGATGCGGCAGGTTTTTCTTGATGCACGGCGTGAAGTTTGACGCGTATTTCTCCATGTCTGCACACCGCACACGGAGAAGTTCAGCAGTGAATTCTGCGTGGATTTCCACAAATCCTTAATTCAACTGTGTAAAAGCTGTGAGAGCCTGTTGCCGCGGAAAGTCCTGGCACCATAGTGTGACCGCGTCGCACATTGTGCGCTTGAGGCAACATAAAATCGCGCCTAGTATCCCTCAGGGAAGGGATGAGGGGCCGCAAGGGGAACGCAATGAGTTTTCTTGCGCGTGGTGTGTTGTGTATTGGAGTTCTGGTTCTTTCGATTTCTTCCGCAAATGCCTTTTGTTTCAAAGGCGTCAGCAGAACCGTAAAAATCGGACCCGGCTCCGGGGCCAGTAATGTCACCGGGGAGTTTCAGACGGCCGTCGCGCTGCGGGCGAAGGAGGTCGTGCTGACGTTCGACGACGGCCCGATGCCAGGCCCCACCGACAGGATTTTGAAAGTTCTGGACGAGAACTGCGTCAAGGCGACGTTCTTCGTGGTCGGGCGCATGGCGCTTGCCGAACCCGCACTGACGAGACGGATCAGGGCGGACGGACACACCATTGCGGTCCACGGCCATACCCACTTGAACCTGCTTGCCATGGATCACCCTGCCGCCGTGCGGGAAATCCGCGCGGGATACGGCGCGATCCAGGTTGCACTTCACGGCAAGCAAGCCGCTGCATTCTTCCGGTTCCCGTTTCTCGCGGACAATCACGGGCTTCAGAGGTACCTCGTCAATCAGGGCATTTCGGTATTCGGTGGCGGAAAAGACCTGATCGACAGCGACGACTGGATGGACATCAGTTCCCAGGATGTCGCGCAGCGGGTCATGGCCCGCCTCAGGTCACGCGGCAGGGGCATCATTCTCATGCATGACATCCAGCCGAAAACCGCAAGCGCCCTGCCGCATCTCCTCGCCGCCCTCGACAAGGGCGGTTACAAGATTGTCCACATGATACCGAAGGCCGGGGTACCTGACGACCTCGCCATCAATTCCTATCCGCGGTTGCCGGCGCCTCAGGCCGACGAGGCCGATGACGCCAAGATCGCGACGCTCAGTGCCCGCGAAAAGGAGCGGGCCTTTTCGGTTGAGAACTTCATCGAAAACGTGAAGTGACATCGTCAGTTGAAACCGCCAGTTGAGACCGTCAGGTCAAGGTTGCTGCCGGTCGCCTGAACGACACATGTTGACCCCGCCTCCCGGCGGGGTCTACAGCTTCCGGCCTATGCCAATCCACCTTGAACACATCGCACGCTAGAGCCCGTTCGGTGAATTCGGAGTCATTTTGATGGACCAAATCAGAATCACCGGCAAGGCGCGTCACGCAGCGCGATGCGGGGCATCGGGCAAGCGGCGCAACGCTGCTGGTGGGCTGATCTGGCCCACCGAAGGCCGGGGTGTCGTGGCGCGGGGGGGGGGTGGGCGTCGTTTGCCATGTGCCGCCTCGGCTTGCGAAGCGCGCCTGACCACGCGGCAAGACAACCCGGTCAAAGCGGCTCGGAATTCATCGAGTGGGCTCTAGAGCGGGACAGTTCGTGGGTTTGGGGGAGCTTCCGGCCGAGGGGGTCGGAAGACAAACATAAACAAGCCGGGGGTGGCACAGAAATGGGGAACGTCAATGACAAAGACAAACCGTCTGTCACACGCGCAAATGAGTGCCCTCGAACAAGCCATGCTGCGGCCGCTGAAACACTATCGCCGTGGTTACGCCACGTCAAAGGAGGGGCCGTTTTTTGGCCAAAGTACGGTCTCAGTGTTGCAGCGAAACGGCTTTGTCTTTGTCAAGGAAGGTGGGTCGTCGGCACGTGTTACCCGGGCCGGCCGGGTTCACCTGAAAAATCTTATGGGAAACGGGGATGGCGGCGGAGACGCATAAACCGGCGCGCAGGACAGAGCCATGCCGGCTTCCGCGTTCCTCAACAGACTGAATGCACCAATGGATGATCCCTATGTCATCGGCGGCACCATCATCAACAAGTTCATGATCGCATCGAACTGGATCAGCACCGTGTCAGACGCGGAGTTCTGGTGTGAAGAAGACCTGATCGTCGACAACAGATGGATCAGGCTTGCCGTGACCCATGCCCTTCTGGACGGCGAGGAAGCCGACTACCTCTACGCCAACCAGCGGCACGTATCGACGATGGAACTGGAGCGGCGCGCCGAGGTTGTTTTCGCGCTCAATACCGCGCGACGGATCAAATACCGCATCACCACCGGCTCATCCAAGCGCTTGGGTGTGCTGATGAAGAAAACGGCTCCGTGGGACTTCACGCGAGAGGCCGATGCACAGGGAAACGGCCGGTGATCCTGGAGTGGGATCAGTTGGCCGAGCAACAGACAGGTGGACTATGAACTGCGGAAATGACATGCGAACGCCGCGGGCAACAGGGCCCAGCCGACGGCGTGGACTTTCACATCTATCTGTTCTCGGACTGGCACTAGGCTTTTGCCTGGGCACCCTTGGTCTGCAACCGCCCGCGAGCGCCGCTCCGCAGCCGACGAGCACCGTTACCGATGAGATGCCGGCGGAATCGGAAGCAGCCGCCACATCGCGGATCAGAACCGTGGAACTTGATATGAACCTCATTTCGTTCAGCAAGAGCGTTGTGCCGGTAACGGCCGGCGAGATGGTCCGGTTCGTTCTCCGCAACACCAGCGACATTCCCCATGAGTTCACCATCGGCACGGCGGTCGTCCAGGAGGGCCGGCGAGCCGTTCTAACTGAAATGACCCAGGCGGAAACACTGATTTTCGAACGGCCCAAATCGCAATCCTACGATGGCCCGAATGCCGTCCTGGTGCTGCCCGGTGAAGAAAAGGTGCTTTTGTGGAAGTTCACCGATACGCAGGACCTGGAATTCGGCTGCAACCTGCCCGGCCACTACGAAATGGGCATGCAGGGCGATTTCGAGGTGAATACGGCACCGTCCGAAGTTGCCTTACGCGCACCAGAGCCGGCGGATGTACCGGCGCAGCCCGACGCCGAGGAAACGGTCGCTCAATCACCCGAGCCCTCTCCTGCCCCCAAGGCCATGCCGCCGGGCGCTGCCGAAAAAACACCTATGGAAGAGCCGGTCGCCGCATCTCAGCCCCTGGAACCAACGGACACGGATGAAGGCCCCGAGGCGGTTGAAACAGTCAGCCAGCCACCCCAACCGGCTCCCAAGCCTGCTCGCAAGGCTGCTCCGCGACACTCGTTCGGCGTGTTGCAGCTGGCGGCGCAGCGAAACATGAGGGCAGCCAAGAAGAGTTGGCGGAGAATGGCCCGCAAGCACGCCCGCATCCTTGCCGGCAAGCAGCACTTCATCGTCAGGGCGAATCTGGGGCGAAACGGCATCTTCTATCGGCTTCGCGTGGGCGGGTTCACATCACGCGCAGCGCTGCTTCGCGCCTGCGCCGCAATCAGGCAACGGGGCGATGCCTGCATCAGTGTCCCGCCGGGACGATAGGCGCGCGCCTGCCTCATCTCTCATTCAGCGAACGTGCGACCTGATCGGATAGTGGTTTCAGGAGATAGCTGAGCGGGGAGCGGCTGCCGGTTTCCAGAAACAGTTCGACCGGCATTCCGGGGATCAGCTGCTTGTCCTGAAATCGGGCGAATTCGGATCCCGCAATACGGACCCGAACAAGATAGCCGGAGATCTGGGTTTCGCGATCTTCGATGAGGTCGGCCGAAACATGGACGACCGTCCCTTGCAGCTCCGGGGTCGTGCCGGCATCGAAAGCGGAAAACCGTACTCTCGCCGATTGGCCCCGGTGCAGCCGATCGATCTCGGCCGGCCGCACGAGCGCCTCGACAGCCAGGAGCTGCCCGGAGGGAACGATCTCCAGCACCGGCTCGGCCGCCCGCACCACGCCGCCGATCGTGTGTGCGGACAGATTGTTCACCGTACCGCTGACCGGCGCACGCAATTCAATGCGCCGCAGTTTGTCGGAGAGCGTGGTCTGGCGTTCGACAAGCTCTCTGACCTCCAGATTGGCGGCACGCAGATCGACCAGGACATTCTCCTGCCAGTCCTTCTCGACGGTGAGGATTTCCACTTCGAACTGGCCAATTTTCTGTCCGGTTGAGGCGATTTCCGACTTCAGGCCCGCCGCCGAACCGTCTATCTCCGACACTTGGCGTTCCAGCGCCAATATGCGTGTCAGGGGTGCCAATCCCTTTTCGTACAACTCGCGGGCGCCTTTCAGTTCACGGTTGATCAGCTCGCGCTGCCGCAGCCGCGCCTCGCCTTGTGCCTCGAGCCCGATGATCTGTTCGCGCGCCTGCTCTATGCTCTTGCCGAGCCGTTCGATCTGGGCCTGGCGCGTCGCCCGTCGGGCGTGGAACAACCGGACTTCGGCTTCGAATATCCCGTCTGCCTCCTTCGCAGCCGGTTCCACCGGCGCCCGGCTGGACAGCAGTACCGGGCTCAGTTCGAAATCCCCCTTCGCCGAGACGCTGTTCGCGGGACTGGAGCTCTCTGCTTCGAGAGGCGTTTCGTCACGGCGGACGAACCCGCGGTTCAGGTGGTCCAGCTCCACCGGCCGGACCGGAGTGGCCGCATTGTCACGTTCTGCCTCAAGACGCGCGCGCCGCACCAGCGCCTCATGCAGCCGGCTTTGAATGATGGCCAGCTCCGCATTCAGGCCCACGGCGTCGAGCCGCAACAGAACGTCTCCCGCCCGCACCGCGTCGCCGTCGCGAACCAGAATGTCCGAAATCACGCCACCATCCACATGCTGAACGACGCGCACCTGCCCCTCGATGGACACTTTGCCGATCGCCACCACTGCACCTGATACGGAGGCAAATACCGACCAGCCCCCAAATCCGAGCAGGACGACTGCGCAGACCAGCACGCCGAGGCGCAGCGGTGCCCTGTATTCCTGTTTGGCGTCATCTGCCCTCTCGCGCGACCAGACCGAGCAGAATTCCCGCACATGCCGCAAAACGGCCGCGCCCGCCGGCTTCGCTCGTGAAAGGGCTTCTTTCCACTGAATCTTCATTGCGATGCGACCTGGTCCGCGCCGTTGTCTTCTGCGAGTTTCAACACCCGGCGCAGAATGAGTTCCTTCTTGTCCAGCCCGACCTGCACTCCATCCTTCAGCACAAGAATGCTGTCCACCGCCGCCATCGCGGACGGCCGATGTGTGATAACGACGACAATGGCACCGCGCCCGCGAGCCTTGTGGATGGCGTGGGTCAGCGCGGCATCGCCCTCCTGATCAAGATTGGCATTGGGTTCATCGAGTACGATGAGCACAGGGTCGCGGTAGAGTGCACGGGCAAGAGCAATCCTCTGCCGTTGCCCGCCGGACAGCGCCGAACCTGCCTCGCCGACCCTGTTGTCATACCCGTCCGGCAGGCTGAGGATCATGTCGTGGGCGCCCGCGGCCATGGCGGCGCGAATGACATCCTCGTCGCGGGCGGCAGGATCATGACGGGCGATGCACTCGCGTACCGTTCCGTCGATCAACTCGACATCCTGCGGCAGGTAGCCAAGATATCTGCCGAGGTCGTCGGATGTCCGCTGATCGAGCAGTGCGCCATCAAGGCGGATTTCGCCCGCCAAAGGTGGTGAAATTCCGACGAGCGCACGCGCCAGGGTAGATTTTCCGGAGGCCGACGGTCCGATGACGCCGAGGCCGTCGCCCGGCTTCAGATCGAGGTTAATGCCCGACAGGAACGGCCGTCTGCTGGCAGGCGGGCCGACAGCAAGACCCTCCACAGTAAGCTGCCCGCGCGGCGGTGCGAGCGCGATCGGCGGCGGACGATCCGGCCGCAGGCCAAATGCAACGGCAATCTCGGACAGAGCGGAGCGGGCCTGCGAGATCGATCGCCAATGGGCGACGATCTGATCGACCGGGGCGAGTGCCCGGCCGAGAATAATCGAGGCCGCAATGATGGTTCCGCCCGACACCTCCTGGGCGATGGCAAGTGCGGCCCCGGCAGCAAGGGTGGCCGATTGCAGAAACATCCGAAACCCTTTCGACACCGCCGCGAGCCGCGCCCCCGCATTGCCGCTCACCGCTTCGGTGACGACGCCCTGGCGGCGCAGACTTGTGAAACGGTGTGCAAGGGTCTCGCTCATGCCGAGCGCTTTTGCCGCCTCGGCCGCCCGGCCGACCGATGCCAGCAAGGCCTGCGACTTTGAATCGAGATCGGCGGACTGTCGCAACGATGTCCGGGTCACGAGATCGGCCAGCACCGCCAGGACGACGACGACAATGCCGCCAAGCAGCCCGATCAGCCCGAGGATCCAATGCAGGCTCGCGAGGATCAGCAGGTATATGGGGACCCAGGGCACATCGAGCAGCGCCGATGGGCCGACGCCGGACAGGAACCGCCTGACGACCGCAAGCTCGTTCAGGGGAGACCGGCTCGCCGCCGTCTCCCCGATCGCCTTGTCGAGATCGTGCCGGAAGAACCGGTCGGCCAGTTCCCTGTCCAGCGCTTCGCCAATGCGCGAAAGCACCCGGCCCCGGCAGTAATCGACAATGGCCTGAGCCGCGTAGAGAACGGCAACGATGCCGAACAGAGTGAGCAGGGTTGGAATGGATCCACTCGGAATCACCCGGTCATAGACCTGCAGCATGAACAGCGGCGCCGTCAGCATGAGCAGGTTGGCGACCCCGGACAAGAGGACGATGCCATAGATGAGCGAACGGTCCGGAATCAGGATCGCAAGCACGGCGCGGCGGCCGGCCCGGCCCGCGGACCCGCTTCGCGTCAAGGGACTGCTGCTGGTGCGGGCAGGCCTCGCCATGTGTATCGCCCCGTTTCTCCGTGTCCTGCGCCTTCAGGACGCGGCTGCCGTCCGCATCGCGATGTTCAGAGCGGGATCGGACGGAAGACCGGTATCCACTTTTCCTGATCCCGCGCTATGTAACGAACCCATCCTCGGGAACCAGTGACGTGAGGACATCATCGACGATGGCGTCCGGCAACGCGGCGGACCCGGCATCCCGGTCGCTCGGGCCCTGCGTATCGCTTTCGTCGGCAAGGTCCAGCGCATTTGCAGAACCGCTGGCCGAAAACAAGGAGAAATTGAACCCGGCGGACGCAGCCACGGAGCCGTTGAAATTTGCTCCGATAAAGTTGCTTGCGCTCAGAGCGTCGGCGCCGATCCCTTCGAGGGTCACGGTCACATCCCCGACGCCGACAACCGTGGTTCCATTCTGCTCGCTCAGCGACACTGTCGGGTTGGTCCCGAACTCGGTGAAGTCGAGAACATCCAGATCGACCTGGAAATCTTTGATTACGTCATTGCCGTCACCGGCGGCGAATACGAACCGGTCGGATGCCTGGTTGGTGTCGCGGGTGTCGCCGCGCAGCACATCGTCGCCACGTCCGCCGACCAGAACATCGCTTCCCGATGCGATACCGCTGTTAAGGGAGTCGCCTTCGTCACCGTTCAGGACATCGTTGCCGTTGCCGCCGAGCAAAATGTCATCACCCTCGAGCCCCCAGCCGCGGTCGTCGCCGTCGCCCAGGTCCTGATAGTCGTCGCCTTGAAAGCCGACGGATGAATCGTTGCCGCCGAACGTGCGGATGATGTCGTCCCCGATGAAGCCGTAGGCGGAGGAGTCGATGCCATCGGTTCCGGTGACGGTGAAGCTTGTGTTGACGGCGTCAAACGTCCTGAGGAACACCGGCGAAACCGCCTCCGGGGTGCCGTCGGGCGCGTCGGGAATGCCGGTTCCCGTAGTGTTCGGTGTCGGCGCTGGTGGCGGCGCGTCCGGCTGTGGAGGCTCGGGATCGGGATCCGGTGTTGGATCGACCGGATCGACAGGGTCCGGCGTTGGATCGACCGGATCAGGCGTCGGATCAGGCGCCTGCGCCACAACCCCGTTGAAGGTGGCGCCAAGGAAGTTTGACGCACTCAACTGGCCACTGTTCACGCCCTCCAGGAGCACGGTTACGTCGCCAACGGCAAGCTGAGTGTTGGCGCCCTGCTGCGAGACCGCAACGGACGGATTGTTGCCGAATTCGGAGAAGTCGAGAATGTCTGCGCCAATTTCGAAGTCCTTGATGACGTCGTCACCATCACCTGCGGAAAAGACGAAGCGGTCACCCCCCGTCCCTCCCCGCAATGTGTCGCTGTCGCGCCCGCCAACGATGACATCGTCATCAGCTCCGCCATTCAGGAAGTCATCGCCGCTGCCGCCAAGCATGATGTCGTTGCCGGACAGGCCGTAGGCCCGGTCGTTGCCGGCGCCGAGGTCCTGGAAGTCGTTGCCGGCGAACGCGACAGAGGAATCGTTGCCGCCAAACGTCCGGATGATGTCATCGCCATTCTCGCCATAGGCGGAGCCATCGACACCATCGGTGCCGGTCACATTGAAATTGCCGGTCTCGCGATCAAACACACGCAGTTGTGTTGCGGCCGGCGCGGCCGCGGCTGCGGCGGGAATGTCCGGAACACCAGCGTCGTTGCCGGCAACAGGGCCGGGTGCCGGCTGTGGAACTGGTTGCGGTTCGGGATCAGGCTGGGCGACCGGTCCGGGAGCCGGGTCCACCGGGTCCGGCTCTTGTGGCGCCGGGTCCGGTGTTTCGTCGGGCGCCTCGACCACCACCGGCGCTCCGCCATCACGGCCTTCAAAAGGCTGGTCGATCGTGAGGGTGGCATCAGTGACCAATGGTTCAACGCTGCCTGCCCTCAACTCCGCTATGGTTGGCGCGTCAAATCCTCCGAACTGCTCGATGAACTGAACATTCGAGGTGCCGATCTCGTCGGCGGAGGCGACGCTGTTGAGCAGAAAGTCCAGGGTGCCGAAAGCACCGCGCAGATGTGCGGACGCCAGTATTCCGGTCAAGCTCAGCTCAACGTCGGTTTGCGTTCCGTCGGTATCGGTCACGGTGACCGTTCTGCCGATAAAGTCATCCAGACTCTGTCCGGCATTACCGAGACCCGTTTCAATGCGGTTCAGGTTGAGCTGGAACTCGTCGAGAATAATCTGTTCCTGAATGCTGGTTTTCAGATCATCCAGACTGTCGACCCCGTTCTTGCCGGTGAAGGTGCCGGTGAAATCATTGGCCCCAGGTGTGGCATCGAACTCGTAATACTCAAGGTCGATCAATATCGGCTCGCCGAACTGGTATCCGACAAAGCCGAGAAAATTCTCCGAACTGTATTGCAGGTCCGTCAGGGTCAGTTCGCCGGCCTCAAACGCATCAAGCCTGGACTGGCCCACCTGCTGGATGACTTCCGCCCTGTTCTGCTCGATGCGCGCTTCGCTGACGCCCGATTCGAAAGTCCGCAACGCATTTAGAAAGTCGGCAAACGACCCGCTGTTCAACATCCTGGTTCCCCTCGTGACACAATCCGATCGCCCGCACACAATTGTGTACGCTCCGCACCGAGCGTCTCGCGCGTTCTGAGAAATTTGCCTGGCTGGCGATCCTGACGACGACGCTAACAGCGGAAGTTGTCGCCAACTTGTGAGGGGGATGGCGATTTGATGCCGATGCGGCGCTCGAAACTTGGCGCGTTCATCCGGCGCATTAACTGCCCCGGTTTCAGCGCAGGGCTGCGCGCACCCGCTCACCAATGCCGGCGAGCCGTTCGACCGGTTCGTTGCTGAACACAAGGCGGACAAACTGATCCGCATTCTCGCGGCCCCAGTCACGCATGTAGGTGGCGGCGATTTTTCCGTGCGTCAGCAAACGCTCCGACGCATCAAGCGAAGTCAGGCCGAGTTCGCCAACATTCAACAGCATTGACCAACCGCCGGCGGCGGGGACAATCTCGAAATCGGAAAGTTCTTCCATAATGACATCGCGGCGGCGCTGCCACTCTTCGACCGCGGCTACGACGCCGGACTGCTCTTCCGACGCGTCGAGGACAACCGCCACCGCGGTCTGGGTGATGCCCACCGGGTCGGCGGTGTTGTAGACGTGAACCGTCGCCAACGCTTCGATGGCGGTGGCCGGACCGGCGACCCAACCGACTTTCCAGCCGATCATGCGGAATTCCTTCGATGCCGATCCGATGGTGACAGTCCGCTCGGCCATGCCCTTGAGCGAGGCAGGATGGATGACGTCCCGGCCATCGTACACGATGCGCTCCATGGCGGCGTTGTAGATCAGCCACAAGTCATGCCGGGCGCACAGGTCGGCGACAACCTGCCACTCTTCGGCGTTCAGGACCGCGCCCGACGGCATGGACGGGTTCATGATGAAGACCGCCCGGGTTTTCTCCGACACCGCGTCCGCCAGGCGATCCAGATCGAGACGCCACTCGCCCGCGCCTGACCGAAATGGGACGAACACCGGCTCCGCGCCAACGAGACGGATGCGATTGATCATGCCGGCATAGGTCGGGTCCGTGATGATCACTTGGTTTCCGGGATCGACCAATGCCAACAGCGAGTTCAACAGGCCCTCCTGGCCGCCGCAGGTGATAACGACCTGTGAGGCGGGGTCGTAGGTACATCCGGTGTGTGCCTTCAGGTGGCGCGCCACGGCTCCGCGAAGTTCCATTCGACCGGTGAGCGGCAGCCAGCTGTTGCAGTCGTCGTCGATGATGGCGCGGCGGGTTTCCTCAAGTGCGATACCCGGCACCGGAATGTCCGTGTCGAGATTCTCAAGCCGCAATACGTCGGGATCGGCCCCGACAGCCGCCGCAACGCGGTCAAGTCCTATCCCGGTAACGGTTTTGAGGCGGCTGGCGATCATTTTATCTCTCCCCTTGATGCGTTTTCCGGACGAAATGGTCCCCCTGATACTTGGGATTCGTATTGGATATTGGATCCAATATCAAATATATTCGTGCTTTCCTGAAACGCCGGTGGGAGAATCCCGGCAGGAACGCTAGAAAACGAGGCATGAACCAGTCGATGAACACGCTGCAGGCGCTGATTGAGGACACCCGGCCGCGCTACCGCACCATCACGGAAATGGTGTCGGCGACGCTTCGCCAGGCGATCATCGAAGGCACTCTTGCGAGCGGTGAAACCGTTCGGCAGGACCAGCTCGCGGCCGCCTTCGGGGTCAGCCGCATGCCGATACGCGAGGCATTGCGGCAGCTCGAAGCGGAGGGCCTTGTCGAGTTCTATCCGCATCGCGGAACCGTTGTCGCGGCGATCGAACCGAGCGACATTCTGGAGCTGTTCGAGATCAGGGTGCTGCTCGAGTGCCACGCCATGGAGAGGGCTGTGGCGAGTATCGATGCCGCATCTCTCGACAGGGCGGCGGACATTCTCGATGAAATCGACAACGAGCCCGACGTCGCCAAATGGGGCGAGTTGAACCGCCGGTTTCATCTGACGCTTTACGGCGGGCTCAAGGGGAGCCGTCTCTATACAATGGTCGAGGCGCAGTACCGCCATCTCGACCGGTTGGTGCGGCTTGTTCTGTCTCAGCTCGACTATGCGGAAAAATCGCAGGCTGAGCACCGGGCCCTGTTGCAGGACTTTCGCGACGGCAATGCGAAGGCCGCCGCCGATACGCTGCGCAACCACCTGACCATCAGTTCGACCCGGCTTGCGGAACTGCTGGACCGCGAGTCCAAATCGGAATGAACACGATACGCAAGGTCAACATGCGCAACTTCCGGCCCTCCGACCTCGATGGCGTGTTGCAACTCATTCACGACACCATCGATGTCAGTTACGCCGAGGTCTATCCGCCTCGGGCGGTTCAATTCTTCAAGCAATTTCATTCAAAAGAGAAGTTGCTTAATCGCCATCATGCCGGAACGATACTCGTGATCGAGCAGAGTGGTGAAGCCGTCGCGACAGGGGCATTGGCGGACGGGGAAATCTTCGCCGTCTTCGTTCATCCCGAGCATCAGAGCCGTGGCTACGGCAAGGCGCTGATGCGGGAACTCGAAGACAGGGCCGCGAAACAGGGCTGTGAGCACTCCGAGCTCAGCGTTTCGCTTCCGTCACGGGACTTCTATCAGACGCTTGGCTACAGCATTGTGGAGGAGTGCTCGAGAGATGTCGGGGAAGGCCAGCGCCTCGACTTCTGGAAAGCGCGCAAGTCGCTGACGCGGTGATCATCCGACCGCTAATACCCTGCCGCCCTGTCCACCTCATGAAGCAGGTCTTCGCCGGCGATCAGACGTTTGTAGTTTTCCGCAACGTCCTCAAGCCCGCCGGTCAGGTGCCATCCCGAGACATGCGGAGTTATCGTGACGTTCGGGTGGGTCCAGAAGCGATGTTCCTGTGGCAGCGGCTCTGAGCGGAACACGTCAAGCACCGCACCGCCCAACTGCCCTGCATCCAGCGCATCGAGCAACGCCTCATCGACGATCAGGTCGCCGCGACCCACATTGATGATCACCGCACCCGGTTTCATGGCGGCGAAGAGATCCCGGTCGAAGAGATCGCGGGTCAATGCCGTCGACGGCAACACGCAGGCGACATAGTCGCAGGCAGCAAGAACGCCCGGCAACTCGTCATCACCGTGGCGGCACTCAACGCCTTCGATGCTTTTGGCGGTCCGGCTCCAGCCGAGGACCTGGAACCCCAATCCCGCGAAGGTGCGGGCGGTGCGGCCACCGATGTGGCCCAGCCCAAGCACACCGATCGTCGTCCCGGAACCTTCCAGCGGGGCAACCGGTTTCCAGATACGTTTGCGGGCATTCTCCTCGTGCAGGCGCAGATTGCGTTGCGCCGCGAGCACATAGGCCACGCAGTATTCGGCAATCTCGCGGGCGGGCGCATCGGGCTTGAGCCGCGCCACGCGCACATGGGCGGGAAGATCGGGATCGCGAACGATGGATTCGACCCCTGCCCCCAGTTTCTGCACCAGCTGTAAATTAGGCAACGCTGCCGCACGACCCGGCGCCAGAAAGGCGACAGCCAGCATCGCAACGCGGGCGGGATCGAAATCCTCACCCGCGCAGTGGATCGCGACACCTGGCAACAGCGGTGCGAAGAGCTGCGCCAACTCCTCGTCGCGCATCCAGTCCGGTGCATTTGTGTCGATCAGAAGGGCCATCGCGGCTTTCTATAGGAACCACGTCGCCGGCCCAACGAATACCTGGAGACCGAGGGCAATTTTTCCAGGCGGTTCTCTTTCGGTCGCGGTCGGCGTATGTTTTCGAACCGAACAATGACATCCAGATTCTGGTGGGAAACCCACATCATGAACTCCACGGCAGAACACGTCAGCGACACGCGGCCAAGTTTTCGAGCACCTTCACGGCGCGAGGCGGCAGAGAATGAAAACGAGGTCGTCAAAAAGGCATTCGAGAAAGACAAGCACGACGCGCTGCGGCTTGCGGTGCGGGCGCGCTGGGTCGCGCTCGCTCTCATCGGTGTGCTGCTGTTGGTTCTGGTCCCGCTCAAAGAGGTGATCTACTATCACGTGCTGCTGGTCGGTTTTGCGGCGATCGGCTGGGGCCAGTTGAAGCTGGGGCGCGTCGGCCAGAGCCGGCCGGAGCTCATTCTTCTGTTTTGCGACCTGGCATTGATGGCATTCACACTGATCTATCCAAATCCCCTGCGCGACTATGACTGGCCGGCAGCCATGCAGTTCCGGTTCAACAATTTCATGTACTTCTACGTGCTGCTCGCCGCGGCAACGATGGCCTATTCCTTCAGAACCGTGTTTGCCGTGGGGACCTGGACCACCGGCATTTGGCTCACCGGTGTCGCTCTGGTTTACTTTCAGCCGATCGAGTTTCCTGAGCTGAGCACCCGTGTCGAAGAGGCATTGACCGGCTTCACGCTCATGCAACAGGTGATGGACCCCAACTCAATCCGCTGGGAGGCACGCATCCAGGAGGTGGTCGTTTTCCTGATCGTCGCCGGCATCCTGGCGCTCTCAAGCTGGCGGGCCAACCAGCTGCTTGTCGGACAGGCGGGCGTCGAACGAGAGCGGGCCAACCTGGCGCGCTATTTCTCACCCAACGTGGTGGAGGAACTGGCCCAGAACGATGAACCGCTGAAGCAGGTGCGCAACCAGAACGTGGCCGTCATGTTCGTCGACATCGTCGGGTTCACGAAACTCACCGACCAGCAGAGTCCGGAACAGGTGATCCATCTGTTGCGGGAATTTCACGGCAGGATGGAAAGTGAGGTGTTTCGCCACAATGGGACGCTCGATAAGTATCTCGGCGACGGATTGATGGCGACCTTCGGCACGCCTCTGCCCAGTGACGCCGACGCGGGCAATGCCCTGCGTTGCGCCCAGGACATGATCAAGGTGGTCGCGGGCTGGAACGCGGAGCGGTCGGACCGCGGCGAACCGGAAGTCAAAGCAAGCGTCGGCATCCATTACGGACCGGTCGTCCTTGGCGACATCGGCGCCAACCGTCTCGAATTCGCGGTGATCGGCACAACGGTCAACGTGGCCAGCCGGCTTGAGGCGCTGACCCGCCAGGTCGGTGCGCCGGTTGTGGTCAGCGACGACGTGGTCGAGCAGATCCGCCGCGAGCCCGAGCACTCGATCGACTGTGTCTCGCTGCTGGCGAAAAAGCCACCGCAGGAAATCCGCGGCATTGCCGAACCGATGAGCGTATGGGCGCTGGCGGCCGGCGACTGAGCGTGCCGACCAAACGGCAAGACGATCAGTCTCCCTTCGCCCGCTCGCGCAGAACGAATTTCTGCACCTTGCCGGTCGCTGTTTTCGGCAGGTCCGAGAACACCACTTCCTTGGGGCACTTGTAATGGGCGATGCCGTCCCGGCAGAACTGCATGATGGCTTCGGCGCTGGCATTCTCACCTGGCCGCAAGGTGACGAAGGCGCACGGGATCTCGCCCCAGTGCTCGTCCGGCTTGCCGACCACCGCCGCCTCGAGGATGGCGGGATGCCTGTGGAGAAAATCTTCCACCTCGATTGTGGAGATGTTCTCGCCGCCGGATATGATGATGTCCTTGGCGCGGTCGCGCAGCTCGATGCAACCGTCTTCGTGCCAGACACCGAGATCGCCCGAATGCATCCAGCCGCCCCGCAACGTCTCTTCCGTAGCCTGGGGATTCTTGAGATAACCGCGCATGACCATGTTGGAGCGTATCAGGAGCTCGCCCATGGTCTCGCCGTCTCGCGGTACCGGCTCAAGGGTTGCCGGGTCGGCGATCATGAGGTCCTCTTCGACGCCCATATGGAAGCCCTGGCGCGACAGCCGCGCCGCCCGGTCCCCGTCGGAGAGTTCGGGGGCTGCATGGTGCCGTGAGCTGTAAGTGGCGGCCCCCATCAGTTCCGTCATGCCCCAGATGTGGATGACTTCGAAGCCCTCTTTCTGCATTCGTTCGATCACCGCGGCCGGTGGCGACGATCCGCCGGTGACCAGCCGGACGGTGTGGGAAAAGCTGCGGCGCTCTTCGTCCGATGCATTGATGATCATGTTGACCACCGTGGGGGCCGCACACAGGTGAGTGACCTTTTCCTCGTCGATGAGCCTGTAGATGAGACCGGGATCGATCTTGCGCAGACAGACATTGGTGCCGCCCATGAGCGCCATGGAATAGGGATAGCACCAGCCGTTTGCGTGGAACATGGGGAGCGTCCACAGATAGACCGGATTGTGGGTCATGTCGGTGGTCGCCACATTGCCGAGCGCCAGCAGATAGAGCCCTCTGTGATCGGCGACCACGCCCTTGGGATTGCCGGTCGTGCCCGAGGTGTAGTTCAGGGTTGCCGCATTCCACTCATCGTCCGGCAGGGTCCAGGCATAGTCCGCCGCACCGGTCGCAAGGAAGGCCTCGTAGTCCATCTCCCCGATGCGCTCGCCGCCGGGACCCTCCGGGTCGTCCACGTCGATGACGATCGGATCAGCTTGTGCCAGCGAGAGCGCTTCGCGAATGACCGGCGCGAACTCCGTATCCGTAATGAGGACCTTGCACTCCCCATGATCGAGAATGAAGGCCAGCGTCGTCGCCTCGAGACGGAAGTTGAGCGGGTTCAGAACGGCCCCGGTTGCCGGTACGCCAAAGAACGCTTCGCAAAAGGCCGGTCCGTTGGGCAGCATCAACGACACCGTATCTCCCTTGCCGATACTGCGCGCCTCCAGGGCCGATGCCAGCCTGCGGCAGCGCCCGAAGGTCTCATCCCAGGTGTATGTGCGCTCACCGCTGATGACCGCCGCATGGTTTGGAAAAACCCGCGCGGCGCGCTGAATGAACGACAGCGGCGACAGCGGAACGTGATTTGCCGGGCTCCTGTCGAGGCCGCTGGTAAAGATGTCGCTGGGCATGTGCCTTATCTCCCGAACTCGCCGTACCGATCCTGCGTGTAGACACGTAGCGGATCGTCGAGCGCGGGCTCCGACGCCTGGAATGCGGGCCGCGCCCTCAGTCGCTCGAAATAGGCGGCCACGTTCGGATAGTTGGAGAGGGACGTGAAACGGTCCGCCATGTAGACCGAAAATCCCATTGCCGTGTCCACGGCCGTAAAGCCCGACGCCAGCATGTAATCGCGGCCGTCCAGCGCATCGTTCAGAACCTCAAGGCTTTTTTCCAGCCGGCGCGTCTCGAGCTTCTGGAGCAATGGCGAGCGCAGCGTTTCGTCTTCGATGACGAGATATTGCTGGGTCAGCATCTGGCCGTGAATGAGTACGGTTTCGGAATAGTGCAGCCATTGCAGCCATTCGATCCGCTCGCGGTGACCGGCAGCACGGCCGAGCGTGCCATCGTCATAGGTCTCGCAAAGATACTGGCAGATGGCGAGACTTTCGAAGAGCGTGACGTCGCCGTCAACCAGGCAGGGTACGCGGCCCAGCGGGTGGACGGCGAGGTACTCAGGTTCGCGAAGCGCCCGTCCGAAAGGCATGACCTTCAACTCAAACTCCAGGCCCAGTTCTTTGAGCAGCCAAAGGCTGCGCATTGAGCGGCTCTGGTGGCAATGGTATAGCGTGATGCTCATTTTCGCCCGCTCCCCATGTGTTCTTGCGGCGCTGAAAATTAGCATAACAATGATCTTTGGTGGAGACCGAGGGAGGATCACATGGCGGAAAAAGTGGCCCTCGTGGCAGGCGTTGGCCGAGGCACCGGTGGTGCGGTCGCCAGACGGTTTGCCGCCGGCGGCTACCGGGTTGCGCTGGTGGCCCGGTCCGAACCCAGGCTCAAGGAATTCGAGGCCGAACTGGAGGGTAGCCTGGCGCTTGCCTGCGACATCACGGATCCCGCAGCCCTCGATGACATGCTGGCCAAATGCCGGACCGATCTGGGCGAGCCCGATGTCGTCATCCACAATGCGGCGCGCGGTGTCTGGGGCAGCTTTCTGGAGATCGACCCGGCCGAAGTGGAACAGAACTTCACGGTCAACACGATGAGCCTTCTGCATCTTGCCCGTGCCGTGGCGCCGGCCATGATCGAGCGTGGCTCGGGGGCTCTCATGGTCACCGGCAACACCTCGGCGCTGCGCGGCGTGCCGAACTTCTCCGGCTTCGCACCGACCAAGGCGGCGCAACGGATTCTGGCCGAGGCCATGGCCCGCGAGCTTGGCCCGCAGGGCGTCCATGTCGCCTATATTGTGATCGACGCCATCATTGATCTGCGCTGGACCCGGCGGCAGTTTCCCGATCTGCCGGAGGAGCGCTTCGCCCAGCCGGATGACATCGCCGAGACCGTCTATCAGGTGGCGCACCAGCCGAAGACGGCATGGTCGTTCAATGTGGAGGTGCGGCCGGCGGCGGAGATTTGGTGACGGCCTGCATCGTCCCAATTGAACGCCACACCCAATTTTTGTCTTCCCCCGGCCTGACCGGGGGGCCCAGTATCCGCCGGGCTTTCGATCGCGGGCAACGCCGAAAGTACCTCGATCTCATGAGGTTACTGGATTGCCCGATCAAGTCGGGCAAAGACAATTGGGGATTTGCGCTTTCACCTGATTGCACCAATTTCACTGCAAAGGCGGCGGGCGCGGGATGTCCGCCTTGAGAAACTGCTCGGCGGCGCGGGCCTGCGCCGGGTTGTGCTGTTTCAACAGTGCGAGCGCGGCCGCCGCGAGGTCCATGTCACCAGCCCATTTTCCCGCTTGTATCGCAAAGCGGTGCACCATCGGTTCTGCGGGCAAATGCTGCATCAGGAACCGGATATGCGGCAGCTCGTCCTCATAGCGCCTGGCGATGTGGAGGAGTGTGAGCAATGTCAGCCGGGCGTTGAGGGCGTGCGGGTCGCGCGCCACTGACAGGTTCGACAGCTCAAGAGCAAGGTCCAGTTGCTGCCTTGGTCCGAGTTGCTGGGCGGCCAGGTCGTAGAGCTGCCGGTTTTCAGATGCCGAACAGGTGTCATAGACCTCTTTGGCCGTATCGTCGGGCATGGTGCGCGGCGAGCGCGTGTCGAGAAGATCGATGCAGCGCCGCACGGCGCCACCGATCTCGGCGCTGCGGGCGGCGAATTCGGGACCACTCAATTGCCTGAGGCGGGCGAGCTCGCGCACCGGGATGGCTTCGAACCGCCCCTCCCCGCCGGATGCGACAATGCCGGCCAGATGACCCGCGTCATCGACCAGAGCGCCACCGGAATTGCCGAATTGCGAATAGGCGGTGTGGTGCAGGCGGCCATGCGGCGTCTCTTCGCTCGGCGACAGCAACACTTCGCCCGGCGGATAGACCCTGATCGTGCCGGCCTTGCCCTGGCTGCCAACGGTGTAAAGCGCCGCACCGGCCGGTATGGACCGCGCGGGCGTCAGCACCGGACCGTCGGCGAGGCCGGCGACTTCGACGAGGATGAGGTCGCCGTCATAGGCGGTCGGCAGAACGTCGCCCTTCACCGTGCTGCCGTCTTTTCGGGTGACCACGACTTCTGTGCTGTCGGCGATCGCGTGGCGGCTCGCCACCAACAGGGTTTCCGACAGGCGCACCGCGCTGGAGAAAGGATCGAAAGAGGCGATGGTGTAGACCGCGCCGCGCGCCGCGCATACCGGCTCGGGGGCGGAGCAGGCATTCTGAGCCCGCAGGTCTGCCGTGGACACCAGAAAAACCAGAACGGACGCGAATAGACCGGGGGCTTTTTGCATGGCGGCATAATGGCCCAACGCTCTGCCGCCGACAATGATGCAAAGGCAGGCCCTACCCGCTAAACTCCGCATCGAACCAAAGCAGTGGAGGACGACCCATGAGCAGACGCGACCGGCTGGCCGCACGCAAGGAAGGCCATCTCGATACGGGTGCGTTCCTGAAGGTCGCCGACAAGTTCATCGACGTGGCCAACCGCGAAAACCAGCGCGTCAACGCCACGCAGCTTCATATGGCGTTCCTGTGGGCGGCCGCGCGCTACAGTGCTTTCGTGGCAAAGAACATGATGCAGGTGGATAACCACGAAGAGTTCGTCGACACCATGACGAAGGAATATACCGAGATGCTGCGCCAGCATCTGGGCGACGAGACCATCGATCCTAAGGGGTGATTTGTACGCGAGCCGTCAGGTCTGCTCGTCGAGTATCCGGGCGATGTCGTCGTGACCGGCGTCCCGCGCCGCCTGAAGCGCGGTCCAGCCGTCATGGGCCTTCACGGTCAGCCGGGCACCGGCGCTGAGCAGCCGTTCCACCATCTTGCGATTGCCGGCGTTGGCCGCCCACATCAGGGCGGTGGTTCCGTCCCTGGCATTGACGGCATTGGCATCGGCCCCTTTGCCCAGAAGATAGTCGGCGATCGCATAGCCCTGGTATCCGGCGGCGAGAACTAGTGGCGTTTTCCCGTCCGGGCCTGTGTTTTCCAGCCGGGCGCCCGCCTCGACCACGACGCGGACGGTTTCAAGCGAACGGGACTTGACCGCGGCGCCCAACGGTGTGTCGTAGCTGTCACCTCCACCGTTCGGATCGGCCTTCATGGAGATGAGGTAGGCGGTCACCGCCGCATTGCCCTGTTCCGCCGCGACGGTGAGCGCGGTGCGGCCGTCCGTGGTCATGGCGTTGATGTCGGCGCCGTAATCCGCCAGCAGCTTGATACGGATGGGTTCGGCCCGCAGCGTTGCCGCCATGAGCGGCGTCCAGCCATCCGCCGCCGCGAGGCCGGGTTCGGCGTCCGCGCCGAGCAGCTGTGTCATGACGTCGACGGCAGCATCCTGCCGACTTGCGGCAGCGAGGATCAGGGGCGTGCGTTTGCCTGTGTCGTCCACGATGTCTGGGTCCGCGCCTGCGTCGAGCAGCGCGGCGACGTTCGCAGGGCTGTCTCCCTGCGCCGCATAAAGCAGCGCGGTCATGCCATCGGGCCCCCGGCGGCCGACGTCGGCGCCCGCGCCAAGCAAGAGATGAAGCGCGGTGCCGCGATCGAGCCGCGCGGCAATCATCAGGGGCGTGCGGCCGCCCGGAAGCGCGTGGTCGACACTGGCGCCGCGGCGCAGAAGCAGCATTGCAGCCTCCGACTTGTCGAACATCACAGTGGAAATCAGGGCGGTCAGCCCCTTGTCGGAGGTGACATCGGGGTCAAGCCCGGCATCGAGAAGCCTCGCCAGCACGGCAATCTCCCCGCGTGCAGCGGCAACGATGAATTCGGAGATCGCCGCCTCGTTCTCCTGCGCCCGGAGCGGACCGTGCAGCGTCAGCAGAAGCGCGAACCCGAGCAATGCACCACAGACACCGCGTCCCTCACGCTTCATCCGTGCCATCGTCAAGATCATCATCGTCAGCTTCGGCCAGAGCCCGGGTGCCGTCTTCTGCCTGCTCGTCATCCTCCGACGTCCCGTCATCGGATGTCCCGTCATCGGCCGTCTCGTCTTCGGACGTCTCGTCTTCGGGCGCGTCATCCCCGTCCTTCGCTTCAGCAACCGGGCCGGTTGCCGCCTCCTCCGCCTCGCGCTTTTTCATCCGTTCGACGGCCTCGTCGTAGGTCGCCTTCAGCCCCTCGACCACCAACGCCGCGTCGGTGAAATCCTCGTCGTAATCGTTCAGGCCATCGAGGTTGGCGTAGATCGGATCGCTCCACCACAGTTTGCGCAGGGCGCGTCGCCTGATCGCCTGAGGCACCTTCTCGTGCATGAAGACGGAAAAGTCCGAGTTGGCGTCGAGGGATTCAATGTCGATGCCAGCGGCCGGATGATCCTCGTCAGCCTCAAGCGTGTCCGCATTGGCGCCCGTCAGGGCAGCGTCTTGCTGCTCTTCCTCGGGAGCTGGCGCGTCCGGCGCGGCGACCTCGTCGGCGAGGGTCCCGGCGCGGCTTTCCGCCTTGCGCCTGGCCCAACGCGACAGGAACTTGTCGTCGTCAGCCATCACTGCCGTCTTCTGCAGGTTGCGTCATGCGTCTCCTCAGCTCGACAATCGGCTCCTGACCGAACTTGTGATCTTCCATACTAACCTTGTCGCGCCGGCGTTTGATGAATTTTTCGTCCACATGATGCTGTGCGATGAAATGCTCCACCCAGGCGAGGACCGGTTCGGGCATCGGCACCCGCTCGACGATCTCCTCACCGGAGTCGAGATAGTCCTGCGCGTCATAGGGGCTCGCGGTGATCATCTCGATGTAATAGGGATGGCCCGTTTCGCCGTCTTCGTCTTCGCGCATGATGACATAGAGTGAGGGAACCTCGGTCTCGAGATTATGGACATAGGCCTCGGTTTCGCGGCGGTGCAGTTCAATCGGCAGAGTTGCCGCATGAAAATGCGTCCAGCCCTCGCCTTCGGCCACCTGCGCCCAGTCACTCTGCGCAGCGGCGCCGATAAACACGCCCACTGGACGCCATTCCCATTCCTGCCAGGGATGGTCGATCTTGCGGCGCTCGACGATTACGCCGACGTCCAGTGATTCCTGTTTGTTCATGCTGAGTTTGTCGTCCGCTTACAAACAACCGCATTAGACGCTGATGCCGGATTTGCGTCAATTCATGATACGGAATAGACCTTGAGCCTGCCACGGCGCACTGTAGGGTCTGGCGAAGTTTAGGTTAGCCGGGGCGCGCAACCGGCCAGAGGTTCAGAAATCGCATGAAGTATGCTGGCAAGAACGTGCTGCTGTGCAGTTGTGAACGCACGATGGACATCGACAGCGCAAAGCTGTGCAAGGCGCTGGGCGTGGAGGATGCCGGCCAGCTTCACGATCATCTGTGCCGGGCGCAGGCGGACCGCTTCGGCGCAGCCCTCGATGGCGGAGAACCGCTGCTGATCGCCTGCACGCAGGAGGCGCCGCTGTTCCGCGAACTGGCTGAAGATGCGGGAAAAGATCCGGGTCTTGCGTTCGTCAACATCCGCGAGCGCGCCGGCTGGACACAGGCCAAAGAAGACCTGACGCCCAAACTTGCCGCCCTCCTCGCCGAAGCCATGGTTGAGGTCGAGCCCGCCGGGCAAACCACACTCAAATCCGACGGGGTTTGTCTCGTCTACGGCCGCGGCCAGGCGGCGTTCGACGTCGCCCGCAAACTTTCGAACCGCCTGAGCGTCACGCTGCTGCTGGCCGATGCGGGAGATCTGATGCCGCCCGCCGTCGTCGATATGGCGATTTATCAGGGCACCATTGCCGCCGCATCCGGGCGCTTCGGCGCATTCGAAATCGCGGTCGACGGTTATGCGCCGATGGTGCCCTCGTCGAGGGACGCCATGCAGTTCATGATGGCGAGAGACGGCGCCGCGTCGCAATGCAGCCTGATCTTCGACATGAGCGGTGGAGATCCCCTGTTTCCTTCACACAAACGACGCGACGGCTATTTCCATGTCGACCCGAACCATGCCATCGGCGTGGCGGACGCCATGTTCGAAATCTCGGATCTGGTCGGAGAGTTCGAAAAGCCGATCTACGTCACCTATAACGCGGATGTCTGCGCCCATTCACGCAGCCAGTTGACCGGCTGCACCCGTTGCCTCGATGTCTGCCCGGCATCGGCCATTGCGCCCGATGGAGACAATGTGTCGATCGATCCGGCGATCTGCGGCGGTTGCGGTTCATGCGCATCGGTGTGCCCGTCCGGTGCGGTCTCCTATGCCTATCCGCGGCGCGAAGATCTGATCCGGCGTGCCCAGGTTCTGCTGTCGACCTATCTGAAGGCCGGCGGTTCGTCGCCGGTCCTGCTGGTACACGACAACACTCATGGCGCAGACATGATCGGTGCGCTCGCCCGGTTCGGCGAAGGTCTGCCCGCCCGCGTCCTGCCGTTAGCGGTGAACGAGGTCACCGTGGCGGGTCACGACTTCTTCGCCGCGGCCCTTGGTGCCGGTGCGCAACAGATTGTTGTGTTGTGCGACTCGAAACGAAGCGACGAGCTCGACGGTCTCACCTCACAGGCGGAACTCATGAATGCCTTCATGTCCGGTGTCGGTCACGACGGCGATCGCCTGCACATCTGCGCGGAGACGGATCCGGACGCGCTTGCGGCCGTGCTCTCGAACCTCGCCGGCCTGCCGGACCTTGCCGCGCTCGACTTCACCGCGGTTGGAGACAAACGCACAATCGCCAGGGCGGCGCTCCTGAAACTCAACGAAACCGCGCCACAGCCGCAGGACATCGTCGTCTTGCCGGAAGGTGCGCCCTACGGGCGGATTTCCGTCGACACCGGGGGCTGCACCTTGTGCCTTGCCTGTGCCAGCGTCTGCCCGATGGATGCGATCAAGGACAGCCCGGACCGGCCGCAGATTTCGTTTGTCGAGCATGCCTGTGTGCAATGCGGCCTGTGCCGGGCGACCTGCCCGGAGAACGTGATTTCGCTGGAGCCGCAGCTCAACCTCACAACCGGCGCGCTTTCGCCCGTCGTGCTCAACGAAGAGGACCCTTTCGAATGTATCCGGTGCGGCAAGCCGTTCGGAACCAAGAGCACGGTCGAGCGGATCAGCGCACAGCTGGCCGGCAAGCACTCGATGTTCCAGGAGGGCGACGCGGCCGATCTCATCAAGATGTGCGACACGTGCCGCATTGAGCACCATGCACGCGCCACGGACGACAATCCGTTCCAGGGCGGCGAGCGCCCACGTATCCGCACAACGGAGGACTATATCGCAGAAGAAGAGCGGGTCCGCGCCGGCGGTGAGCGCTCGGAACTGACGGCAGAGGACTTCCTGAACGACGAAGACTGAGCAAGCGACTGGCGTGGCGGCTGCGAAAATGAAGACGACGGGCTTGCGCCCGCCGCCTACTCACTCGCAACTCTACAACATACCTAAACGTTACGAGTAGATCTTCTCGCAGATGAAGCCGTAGCTGATCTCGCCGTCCTCGCGGATTTCCTGCAGGCGGCCGCGCAGGGCACTGCCGTTCTGGCCGAGATGATAGTTCAGCTCTTCCACCGAGCTGCCTTCGTACAACTCTTCGGCATATTCAACGCTGCTGATCTCGATTTCGACACCTTCGGCATCGCGCAGCGTCAGGCCGTCGCAACCCTTTTCGGTGCAATTTTCTTTTTCGGAGATTTCGAAAATCCGGCTCCCCATGTCGAACGCCACTTCGCCGGGACCGTCCGTGTCGCCTTCAACGACTTCGTCATCCTTGTCGTCAGCCTCGTACTCGGGCTTGTCGTAGCCGTAGGTTTCCTTCTTGTAGTAGCTCTTTTTGTAGTATTTCTTTTTGTAGTATTTTTTGTACTGGCCGCCGTAATTGTTGGAATAACCGCTTTTGTAGTAACCGCCGCCACCGCGGGGGCAATAGGCATTAGCAGCTGAACTCGCCACAACGATCGCTGCGGCGGCAACACCCAAGGTCAGGGATTTCATCAGTTTGGACATGTGGTTTCCTGCGTGGTCTGGTTGATCGGGACTGGTGAGCGCAATGCTCCTGCTGCAGTCCCATATGGGCAGCCGGCAGGGTTACCAATGTGACTCGCATCACATTAGGTGAAACTTCGATCGGGCCTTAACCTCTACTTGGACGCAGCAGCCAAGTCAGAGGTTCAAATGTGCTTCCGTTTTTGGGATGCTTGACGGACATTCGGACGGAGACATGAAACATCTCTGGACCAAGTTGGAGCGCGGCAACAAGCCGGCCCGGAGCCACGACAGCACACAGAGCCGGCCGGTTCCCATCAGGCCGCGCGGTTTAGGCGGCAGCTTCGCTTGTCCGCCTGCGCCGCTCCGGCCCCTTGTAATCCGGACTGTCGTTTTGGCGGCGGTCGGCATCGCCCTGACGCAGCTTGGCGATAAAGTCCGCCACCTCGCCCTGAAGGCGCTCCGATTGATCATGAAGCTCGCGCGCGGCAACCGTGACCTGGTTCGATGCCTGCCCGGCTTCTTGAGAGGCCTTGGTGACGCCTGTGACACTTTCGGAAACACTCTTTGTACCTGCCGCCGCCTCCTGCACGTTATGGGCGATCTCCTGGGTGGCCGCACCCTGCTGCTCCATCGCCGCGGCAATGGCGGAGGAGGTCTCTTCCACATCCGTGATGACGCCGCTGATGTGTTCCATGGAGGACACGGCCTGATTGGTCGCCGCCTGCATTTCCCCAATCTGGTCGCTGATCTGCCCGGTTGCCTGTGCCGTCTGGGTGGCCAGATCCTTGACTTCCGCCGCCACAACCGCAAAGCCCCTGCCCGCTTCGCCGGCCCGCGCCGACTCGATGGTGGCATTGAGCGCCAGCAGGTTGGTTTGCTCCGCAATATCTGTGATCATGCTGACGACGCCGCCAATCCGATCGGCAACGCCGGCCAAGGTGGACATCTGCGCCCGCGTCGCCGCGACCTCTTCTGCCGCCGACTTGGACGCAGCGGCCGCCTCGGTCACACGCCGCGAGATTTCGGCAATGGAGTTGGACATTTCCTCGGTCGACGCGGCAACGGTCTGGACGTTGACGGACGCCTCTTCCGACGCCGTGGACACCGATGTGGCTTGCGTGTTTGTCTGGTCCGAGATCTCCTGCATGGCCTGCGCGGTGGACTGCAACTGCGTCGACGCGGAGGACACGGTATCGACGATCTTGCCCACAGACTGCGAAAAACCGTCCGCAAGCTCGCGCATCACGTCTTTTCTGTTCTGCTCGGCCTGCGCTCTGAGTGCGGCCTGTTCCTGTTCCAGACGAATGCGCTCCAGCGCGTTGTCACGGAACACATGAACCGCTCGAACCATGCCCCCAATCTCGTCGGTCCGATCTCCCGAGCCAACGTCGACATCCGTGTCGCCCTCGGCAAGCTTTGTCATGCTGCCGACGATTCGTGTCAGCGGCCTGGTAATGCCGCGCGCCATGAAAATGGAGATGGCCGCGATGATCATCAAAATGACCAGGGAAATCAGAAGGATCTGGTTCCGCAGAGCTTTCACGGGCGCGGCGATTTCGTCCTTGCCGACGGCCGCAACCAGGGCCCATTTCGCACCGAGAAACTCAAGCGGCACTGCATGCATTTCAAGCGCCATCGACCGGTAGTCACTCGACTCGGTGGTTGCATAAGTACCGGAGAGGGCAGCCGAGACGGCGCTGTTCTCGACCTTGATCTCAAGGATCGACGAGCCTTCTGAAAACTGCGACTGGCTGCGCATCAGTCCGTCCTGGCCAATGATGAAGGTCTCTCCGGTTTCCCCAAGTCCCGTGCGGTTGGCCATCACTGCGTTGATCCGCGCAATCGGCATTTGGAACGTCAGCACGCCGACTTTTTCTCCGTCTTCGAACAAAGGTGTCGAGATGAAGCTGGCGGCGGCGCCGTGACTCGGTGCGTAAGGACGAAAGTCAAAGAAATGCAACGATCCGGGCGTTTCGCTTTTCAGCGCGGCGCGGAAGGCATTCCCCAAGTCACTGTCCTTCCACTCACCGGCCCGAAGATTGGTGGCGTAATCCAACTCCTTGAAAACCGTATAGATCAGATTGCCTTCGAGATCGAAGAGGAAGATATCGTAATAGTCCCGCTGCCTTAAAAAGGTGCGGAACCAGGGATGATACTTCTCGTGGACCGTATGGTAGTAGGCGTCTTCGTCGGCGCGATCGAGCTTCTCCTTTTCTCCAAGCGGATGAGGATTTTCATCGATATAGAGGCGCTGTAGATCGCCGGTCTGGCCATCGCCCAACATGCCCCATGAAGCTTTGAAATCGGCGATGGCCGAGAGCGTGAACGGATTCGCCGCGACAGAATGCATATCCTGCTCGATGGACTGCAAGTAAAGCCTGAGCGCATCCACCCGATCACCAAGCAGCGCCTTGAGCTTTTCACTGTTGGCATTTTGTGCATTGTTTGTAGAGATGGTGGTGCTGGCAACCCCTATCCCTGCAGCCAACAACATTGCGGCGCCTATGATCAGGGCCGGAATCTTTGCGGAAATCTGAATACCAGTGATTTTCTTGATCATGAGTGCCCCTCACTTTGGTTTGGCAGCGCATAATCGGCTAACGAGTTAACCGAAGGTAAGTACACTCGTTAGTAGAATGTGGTTAACGAAATCTTAGATCGAGCGGTTGTCGGAGTGATTTTAATCAGTATTCCGATAATTTGCGTACAAATGACCTTAAAATTCGCGTCCACGCCTGCACGACGCACTCCAACCGCCAGAAACTTTGAAGAGAAACCCGCGAATCAACCGCGCCGCACCGGGCCATTCCAATGGTGTTCGCAGATTTCGTCCTGAACTAACCGTCGCCGTCAGGAAGCCTGTCCCCTGCCGCCGCCAGAAGCTCACCGACGACCTGGCCCTTGAGGTCTATGCCGACCCCGCATTTGCAGCCCGGACAGCCGACACAGGCGTCGAGGCCGAGGTCCATGGCGTGATCGAGCGCAGCCTCCCTGCCCGCGTCCGTGGTCATCGGGTCGATGCGGATACGCTGCAGCTTGAGAAGCGAGAATGGGTTGCCCCAGCGGTAACCCTCACCCGGGTCCGGCAGCTCGTGGCCTTCAGGCATGTCGGCGGGCAGCCCGCCGGCGAAATTGCGGGCGTGCATCGGACAGTTGTCGAGGCAGGCGTAGCATTCGATACAGGCGGTCAGGTCATGATAGGCCTCGGGCGCCTCGACATTGAGGTCGTTGCCCTGGGCGCCGCCCGAGAGACGTCCTCGCATCTGGCGGGCGATGCCATCGCGGCGCACGACGAGATCGCTCAACACCGGAAGCGTCGCCACGGGGCTGATGCGGTCGCCTTCACGGGCCCGCGCACGGCAGGCGATCCGGGGCTTGTCATTGATGTCGACGGTGCATACTCCGCAATTGCGCGCCCGGCAGCCGTAGCGGAAGGCGAGGTCCGGCATTTCGGTGGCCTGCGCCTGGAGCAAAACGTCCAGCACCATCGGCCGTTCACCCTCGACCCGCGGCTGGTAGTCGTAATCGACCACCGTTGCTTCGCCATCACGGTGCGTGACAATCTCGACCTTCACGCCCTGGTGGCCTCCCCAACGGCCCCTTCGGCCCCGCCGGGAACAATTTCCGGCGCCTTGCCGCTTGCCCCCATAATGGCGCGATAGCGTTTCTCGAGCTTTTTGTCCTGCATGCCCTTGGGCATCATGAGCAGCATTTTGACCTGAAGCTTGCGCCAGTTTTCCTGCATCTTGTAGGACACAAGCCGTTTCAGCGGCTGGCGCGGACGCGCAACCCGGCGCACCCGGTAGCCGCCATCTGCATCTCTGCGCACGACGGTGGAGTAAGGTGTCGAAAACGCCGATATGTTGCGGCCGTCAAGCCGCACATGTCCGCCGACGCTGCCGTCGCGCTCCCGCGCCGCGGTCGCAACCGCCTCGGCCGTTTCGAGCATGTTGCGCAATTCGGCGAACTCGACGAAGGCCTGGTTCCACACCGCGTGAACCGGTATCGAGACCCGGTCGAGCCGCGTGCGCCATTCCCCGATGAGGGACGCCATCCTGTCGATCCGGGCCGCCGTGCGCACCGGGCCGATGCAGTCCCAGCTTTCGCGCTGCAGCTCGAGTTTGAGCGCGGACCCGGCCTCGCCGCCCTTTTGCCCGAACCGCTTGACGGTTTCGGCGATCAGCGGTGCGAATGCCGCATCGTCCGGCGCTGCACGGCTCGCTCTTGCTGTTTCGGCGGCGGCGCGGCCGGCACGCGTGCCGAAAACCACATTTTCAGTCAGCGCTGTTGAGCCGAGACGGTTTGCGCCGAAAACGCCCCCCATTGCCTGGCCCGCGGCAAACAGGCCGGCGATGCCGAGAGCCGTGTCGCCGGCACCGTCACCGCCCACCGCGGCGCCGTGTTCGTCAGCGCGGATACCGCCCATTTGATAGTGCGCGCCTGGCCGCACTTCCCACTCGACCTCGCATTTGCCCGCGGCCTTGCCGAGCGCCTGACGGGCGTTGTTGTAGGCGGACGGCAGGCAGGTCTGAAGGAACCGCATGAAATACGGACCGGAGAGCGGTTGCTTCTTGTTTGCCGTCATATCGAGATAGGCGCCGCCGTTGGGACTGCCATTGCCTGCCTCGACCGCCCGCATGATGGCGGCCGAGCATTCCGCCCGGGTTCTGAGATAGACCCCATCCAGAATGATCTTGCCGTTCCTGTCGCGCAGCACGCCGAGGAAACTTGCCGTCACCGGTTCGCCGGCACACAGGCCTTCATAGGACGGCGGCGAGGCGAGACAGAAGGGAAGAAACTGCACCTGCTCCATGTCGACCAGTTCGGCTCCGGCCCGGGCGGCGACCGCGTAACCGTCACCGGTGTTGCCGCGCATGGTGTCGGTTTTGGGGAAGAAGAGCGTTGAGAGGCCGCCCGCGGCAATCACCACGGCGGGCGCGCGGACCGCAACCAGGAGACCGCGCGAGGCATCATAGACAAGCCCGCCGACGACCCGTCTTGACGGCGCACTTTCCGCCGCGCCGGTCTCTTCAGTCACAAGATCAAGAAGCCAGGCATCCTCCAGGTAATCGATACGGCTTTCCTGGATCACCGCATGCCAGCTGGCATGGCCGAAGGCGATGCCAGAATTCTTGTGGCCAACCGAGCGGCGTTTGGTATGGCCGCCAAGGGGCAATGGCAGGGACTGCGGCGTGTGGCGCTCGGCGTCGATGGACGGCCGCAGGCCCTGGGTTCGAAGCCGGTCATATCCGGCCTGGCTGTCCTCGGCGAAAGCATCGGTGATCGCCGCGACATTTAGGTCGCCCCCACCCATGCGCAGGTTTACCGACAAGCCCTCCTCGGTGTCATCGTCGGCGCCGGACGCGCGTACCGTGGCGATGCCTTCGGAAATCTTGGTATCAGAGCAGCCAATCGGATCCTTGGACACCACAAGAACGCGCGCGCCCTCTTCCGCCGCCACGCTGGCCGCCTGGGCACCGGCGCCTCCGGACCCCACAACAATCACGTCATAGTCACGCCATTCGGTGTCGATCGCCATCATCGCGCTTCCCTCTTTTCAGCGCGAATTGTGGCCCAGACATCTGCAATTGTCTATTGAACGGGCGGGTTTTGACCGCCGTTTCCGCCGGGTGGAAACTGGGCGGCGCAGTAGCTGATTGCGCGCTCGGCGAACTGATCGTGTTTCACCTGATCGATCACGCCTTCCTCAAGCATCTTGGTGACATGCCCGGTGCGCTCCGTTCGGCAGGCCACGAATTCGGGATTGAGGCCCGCGGTGGTTTCCTGCGACGGCCGCGGGAACAGGTCGTCACGGTGGATATAGCCGAGACCGCCGGCGCACACAGCGAAAACGAGTAAGGCGACAAACCGGCCGGCGCGG
This sequence comes from Hyphomicrobiales bacterium, assembly GCA_021775615.1. Classification (GTDB taxonomy): domain Bacteria; phylum Pseudomonadota; class Alphaproteobacteria; order Rhizobiales; family JAJFHB01; genus JAJFHM01. The sequence continues at coordinate 7,211 of JAJFHL010000369.1, read as the reverse complement.
CCCTGATTTTTTGCGGGTTTCAGTTTACCGGGCATGGGACGTCCGTCGCGCGCTCACAGGCCGGCGATGATCGGCAGGTTGGTCAAAAGGTTCTGCGGCTTCATCTTGACCTTGTTGTCGGCGGTCATCGCAAGCGCCAGATAGATCGGCTTGCCACTCACTTCGGCCTGCACAGCCGCCTTGTCGAGAACTTCGAGGCGGAACAGGGCGAGGATCTTCTGCATCTCTTCGAGCGGCAGCTGCTGGCCGCGGTAGAGCGCATTGAGGATACGGGTGGCGTCGACATCGAGCCCGATGTGCCAGAGCCAGTTCTCGTCGTCGATGCGCTGCATCGGCTGGATGCGCGTGCGCAGCTGCAGGAAATGGCTGATCCAGGCTTCCATCACCCGGGAAAACGCATCAAGCGCGGGCTGGGTGAAACGAATATCGATGACCGTATCGAAGCGGTCGCTGCGCTCCCAGTAGATATCCTTGTTGTCTTCGTCGAGGACATCGAGCTCGACCGATTTCATGGCGGTGTTGCTTTCGCTCAACAGCTGACCGAGGCCACCCATGCCGCCTGTGGCCGAGTACATTTCGACGATCTCGTCGTCGGCCAGCATGATGCGGCCCTCGTCTGTGTTGACCTGTTGCTCGCGAAAGAACAGTTCCGCCGCCCGAAGCCTGATGGGATCGCCGCAGTCGGACAGGATGTTGCGCAAAATGACGTGCACAAGCTGTGAAATGAACAAGGGCGGGACGGCGATGGCTTCGGACCTCATCATGGCGAGATAGGCCGCCTCGAGGGTGCCATACCTGATCAGGAGATCGCGGAAACTGAGCAGCAGGCGGTAGTTGTCGCGGGCATCGGGGTCCTCCATCGCGGCAATGCGCTCTGCGGTGACCTCGAGACCGGGCCTTTCCAGAAGCTCCTCATAGAGGGCGATTTCCCGATCGCAGGATTCTTCGACAGGACGCATTTCCGGCCGGGTGATATAGGCACGCATGAAGGTCTCCGTGGGCTGAAGCTTGCCCTCCGGAGAAACCGTCAGAAGATCGAAACCGGCACTCAGCCAGTAATCATGCGTCATCCTCTACAACGTCCCAAATGCGTGTGTGGCGCGGTTCGCCGGGAGGTGCGATTTCACGGAACTCTTCACGAATCTCGCCATCGTCAAGTGTTCTGCGCACGGTGAAAACGGTGTTGATGGGCTGTTCCGAGCACAGTTCGGCCGCGAATTGCAGCTCGCCGGCCGCCGCCGACCGAGCCGCGTTCAGGTCCGGTGCGCCGTAGAACTCCATTATATGCCCGCCGAGAACGCCGACGAGCTCATCGTGCTCGGATTCTGAGATCGCCGCAACTGTCGCAAAGGTCGAACGGCCGAACGACGGCAGCCCGAGAAAGCCGTTGGCGAAGGCCTGCCGGGTCTTGCCGGTGAGATCGGCCTGCCGCAGATCGACGAATTCAAAGGCGCCTGGAATGCACCATTCGTCCGCCGGCGCCGCCTTCTCAAACACATTGTCGTCGGAATGGTCGAAGCGGATGGTTCGCAACAGTTTCATGTCTCAGACCCGCGTAACGGCGTCGAGCAGGGACAGGGCCACCACGTCCCCATCGGGAGGGCGCAGCAGCATGTTTCCCTGTTCGTCGATGCCCACGAACTGCCCGGTATGCTCCACCCCGCCGCGCTGCAGGGTAACGGTTTCATTGCGGCTTTCGGCGCGCGGCAGCCAGGCATCATGCACCGGCTTGAAGCCGTCTTCGTTCCAGGTGTGGATCCAGACCAGAAAGTGCCGGCATACGGACTCGACAAGCTGGGTACGGGTGAGATCGCCGCAGCCTTCCTCCTCCAGCGTCGTGTTCTGAAGATCGTGGCCCGGTTCCACGACGCGTTCGGCGCGCGACAGACGCACATCAATGCCAACGACAAGCCAATCGGGGACGTCCGTTGGCCCGGCCGCCGACGGCAGCGCGGCGCGCATCTCTCCGATGAGAGCGTCATTGACGACGAGGTTGTTGGGCCAGCGGTAGAATACGCCAACCTCGGGCGGGCCGATCGAGCCGAAGGCATCGCCAAACGCGACCATGAGCGCGATGAGCATCTGCAGCGACCGGGCTGCATCCACCTCGGGCTCCAGCACCACAGCGAGCTTTACGTCCGACGTGGACCGCCCCCAATAGACGGCGCCCGCGCCGGCTGCGCCCGACGCGGCGTCCGCGCAGGCCCGCTCGAACGGCTCGGGCCGTCCCTTGACGTCTATGCCCTGCAGAAGCGGCGGAAAGGTTGGATCGGGTTGGTGCATGGGCGAAGTCAGTCGAGTTCGATTTCACCTTCGACCACATGCTCCAGCCCCACCGCGTTGGCAGACAGCACGACTTTCACCGATATGGCGCCGGAAGAGGTGCCCGAATTGCGCACCGCCTTTTCGATTTCCTGTTGTGACGTCACTCCAACCTGCTTCAGGAACTTCCTGAGCGACATATTGAATTTCTCTTCGTTCATGAGGGTTCTCCGGTGTTTCGTATCAGATCACTGGGCTCTTGCGGGCGGTTTGAGGCGCAGTACCAGTTCCAGCGTTTCACTGCCGCGGCGGACCGTGAGCTTGACCTCATCGCCCTCGCTCTGCCGCGCCAGCACACTCTTGAAGTCGGCTGGAGTGCGTATGCGCCGGCCGTTGGCCACGACAACCCTGTCGCCTGCCTCGACACCGGCAGCCTCGGCAGCGCCGCCGCTGCGCACGTGTTTGACTTGCGCCGACATTTCGCCGAGCTGGCCGCGGCGCGGATACTGCGCCAGCCCCGCCCCTCCAAAGCTCCAGGCCACCGCGCCGTGCGCCAGAAGCTCGCGCGTGACCTTGCTCGCCAGTGGCGCCGCGACGGCGAAATTGACACCGATACTGGCATCGAGCTTGTCCGTATTGGTGAAGATGGCGGACAGTATTCCAATCAGGGCTCCATTGGCATCGACCAGCGCGCCACCCGAGTCACCGGGATTGACCGCTGCATCTGTCTGCACGAAATCCTCGATGGCATTGAATTTGACGCCTGCCCGGTTCACCGCCGAGACGGTGCCGCAGGTGATCGACAAGCCCAAACCGAAGGCATTGCCGATCGCACAGACCGGCTCGCCGAGGCGGCCGTCTCCGCCGAACTCCATTGGCGGCAGGGCACTATCGATCCTCAGGAGCGCCAGGTCCGTTGCTCGGTCGGTGCCGTGCAGATGGGCAACCATGATGTTTCCCGAACTGGTCCGGATCCTGATCGAGACCGCCTGGTCGACCACGTGCAATGCAGTTATGACGACGTTGCCGTCATCCACAACAACACCGGTTCCTTCGGGCTCCTGTGTCCGTGAGACATGCGCCGGCCACTCGGGCAGAACACTGACGATGGAGTTGAGAAGTGTTGTGTAGTCGGGCGGCTTCGCCAGTCCCTGCCCCGCACTGCCGGGCGTTGACAGGAAAAGAAGAGCCGTGGCGAAAACAACCGTTGCCTTCGCCAACACGTTCGCGCTCACCAGAGCGACACGGATCGGCGGCCGCTTCAATTCAGGCGAACGGAGTTGGAGCTGTAGACTTCAGACGCGGACATCCCGATCTGATCCAGCGTCACGTAAGCCGCCACGCTCACGGCCGTGAGCACGAGCAAACTGGCTACAAAAGCTTTCATCGACGTTCTCCCAATTCTGACCCAGATCCGGACGGCCCGCGTTCAGGTCACTTCCCGATCAGGGCTTTGTCGCTTCTTTAAGAAATGCGATCAAAGCATTTCTTTCCTCCAGATTGGTCATCTTCTGCAGCGGCATCTTGGTGCCCGGCACCACTTCCTGCGGTCCGTCTCCAAAAAGCCGCCCAATCGTCTCCTCATTCCAGACTATATCCGAATTCTTCAACGCTTCGGAATAGATATAGCCAGGCAGCGTCCCCGCCCTGCGGCCGAACACATCATAGAGGGTCGGGCCGGCGCGGTTGGCGCCGTCGGGCGTAAGCGTATGGCAAATGCTGCATTTGCGGGCAAACTGCCGTTCGCCAAGGTCGGCGTCGCCATTAACCTGAAACCGCCTTGGATAGCGGCTCGACACCTCATCGAAGGTGTGGCCCGGGATCATGTTCCACTGGATGGCGAAATCGTCGAGACTGCCATAATAGAACGACCGGCCATCCGCCGTCATGGCCATGGCCCAGACCGGTCCGTACGGGTTGTCGTGGGTCTTCTCCGGCCGCCAGCCGTCAATCGCCCACACATTGATCTTGCCGTCACCACCGCCGGATGCGGCAATGCCGTAACGTGCCGAGACAACCGCGGACAACACCGGTCCCTCGTGGGTCGTGAGGGTGCGCTCGATCTCACCGGTCGCGATATCGAGCACGTTCACCGTACCGTCGATGGCGCCAAAGAATATTGCGGTTTCATCGGGCATCAGATGCAGAACATTGACGCCCCAGCCGTATTTGACGATGCGGCGCAGCAGAACCGCCTGGTCCACGTTCCATTGCATGATCGCACCGTCGATGCCGCCGGAATAGACGATGGCGCCGTCGGCGGAGAACGCGAGCGTGTTGACCCGATCGCGGTGCCCTTCCAATATTCCTGCCGGCTTCAGGGCTTTGAGATCCCACAGGCGGACCGTGCGATCCCAGCCGGCGGATGCCGCATAGCGCCCGTCCGCGGACACGGCCACATCGACTGCTTTGTGGGTGTGGCCGGTGAAGTGATGTACAAGCGCCGCGGTCTTCAGGTTCCAGATCCTTATGGAACCGTCGTCTCCGGCCGCCACCGCCCAATCGGTACCAGGCACGAACTCGACCGCGTTGACCGCCGCATCGTGATCTTCGAAGCGGTGAACGATCTCCGCGTCGTCACCATCGAGACCCCACTGGATCATCGAATAGTCGAAGCTTCCGGTGAGTGCCGCGCGGCCGTCGGGCGACAGGGCAATGGCTTTGACGGGGCCGCCATGGCCCTTGAGATTCTCGGCAATCGCAATAACTGCAAGCGCCGGCAAGCAGACGAACAGCAGCGCCGCGAACAGGGTCAGGTACGGCCGAAAGCCGGCGTTGCTATCGCGACGGAGCATGTCTGACACGCGCCTGGCCCGAGCGTATGTTTGGGCCGCGCCTATTCGGCCGGCGGCTGCGCCGCCGCCTTGGCATCTGGAAGGTCGCCCGAGCGCTCCAGCTCCTCGACCCAGATCGAGTGATGCTCCTTGGCCCAGTTGGCGTCCACCTGGCCCGAGCCCATGGCATCAAAGGCGCCTTCCATGCCCATGGATCCGATATAGATGTGGGCAAGGATGAGCGCGATGAACACCAGCGCGACGACGGAGTGCCAGAGCTGGCTGAGATGCATCTCCTGCATCGGCGTCAGTTCGGTCGGCATATTCGCAAACCCGATCGAGTTCAGGAACGCGGACGTGTCGGCGAACATGGTGGTCTGGAACGGAAAGAGCAGCGAAACGCCGGACAGGGAGATTGAGACACCGCAAATGATAACCATCCAGAACACGATTTTCTGGCCGGCGTTGAATTTCCTGGCGGGCGGATGGTTGCCACGGGTGAACAGGCCGCCAGCCTGCGCGAGCCACACGAAATCTTCCCTGTTGGGGATGTTGTGACGAACCCAGCGCAAGAAGATGAGCACCAGACCGAGCACGAAACCGAAGGCGAGGAAATTGTGCAGCCACTTACCCAGTGCCGTGACCGAGGAGAAGGCCTGATCGCCGACAATCGGCATGATCGCGTATTTTCCGTAGAGCATGTTGAGACCGGTGATGGCGAGCACGATGAACGAGACCGCCAGTATCCAGTGGCTCATGCGCTCGAAATCGGTAAAGCGCTCCAGGGTCCTGCCGCTGCGGCCGCTTTCGATGGCGATGCGGCCACGGCCGGCGTAAAACAGCGCCAGAAGCGCAATGGTGCCGAACAGCGCCCAACCGCCCCATGTGACCATGGGGCCGTTTCTGATGGCGCGCCAACTGTCGCCTTCGGACTGGATCAACTGGCCCGCCTGCTTGTCGGGAATGCTGACGGTGCCCTGCTTGCCCCTGCGGATTTCGCGCCAGAAGTCCGAGTCGGCACTGGTGCCTTGAGTGTTTCCCGGCACCACCCCGCCGGACTGCGCATAACCGCTCTCACTCAGCGGAAGCGCCAGAACCAGAAGGGTCAGCAGAAGTGCAAAGAGGCTCGTGAGCGAGAGCCGTGCGGTTGCAATCTTCGATCTCGTGTTCATCTCAGACCTTCTCCTCTTCGCCTTCACAGACCCAAATTGCGATAGCGGTCGGTGCGATGTTTCAGAGTGTTGAGTGTATTCTCGTCGAGCGCGGTATCGGGCTGCCCGCCATAGACGCCTTTTTCGTAGGACAGCGGCCTGGTTTGCTCTGGCTTGTTGATCATGCCGACACCGGCCAGGATGATCACCACGGCGAGCCCGAAAACGGCCCATCTCGTGAATCTTTCTTCCATCGGTTAAACCTGTCTCTTGTCCTGTCAATCAGTCGAGCGGATACGCGACCGCGACCGATTCGCCCAGACGCGCCCAGCCCTATCGCATCAAACTGGTGAATTTCAAAGCAATGCGCGAACGGGGCGGCCGAAGCCGCCCCGCGCATACGCTTGCTTAGGCGCCCTGTCCGGGATAGGCCCTGCCCCATCCCCAGGCACCGGAGCCGAACCCGCGGGCGATAACGCGCTCGCGGTAGATGTTCGCCACCTGATCGCCGTCGCCGGCGAGCAGCGCCTTGGTCGAGCACATTTCCGCGCAGAGCGGAAGTTTGCCTTCACCCAGACGGTTGCGTCCGTACTTGTTGAACTCCGCGGCGGAGTGGTCGTCTTCGGGTCCACCGGCGCAGAAGGTACATTTGTCCATCTTGCCGCGGGAACCGAAATTGCCGACCTGCGGGAACTGCGGCGCGCCGAACGGGCACGCGTAGAAGCAGTAGCCGCAACCGATGCAGAGGTCCTTGGAGTGCAGCACCACACCTTCTTCGGTCTGGTAGAAGCAATCCACCGGACACACCGCCATGCAGGGTGCGTCGGAGCAGTGCATGCAAGCGACCGAAATAGACCGCTCGCCCGGCTTGCCGTCATTGATGGTGACGACGCGACGCCGGTTAATGCCCCAGGGTACCTCGTGCTCGTTCTTGCACGCGGTGACACACGCGTTGCATTCAATGCAGCGCTCAGCATCACAAAGGAATTTCATCCGTGCCATTGTGTGTCCTCCCTACGCTTTC
>JAJFHL010000368.1 GCA_021775615.1 Hyphomicrobiales bacterium | reverse complement strand
ACCAGATCGCGGGTGTTGCCATAGGCGAGCACCGCAGTACCGCCCGCATTGGTGCCGATATTGCCGCCGATCTGGCACGAGCCTTCCGACCCGATGCGCATGGGATAGAGACGGTTCACATCGTCAGCGGCGTTCTGGACGGTCTGCAGCACGCATCCCGCATCGACGGTGATGGTGTTGTTGTCGGGATCGATGTCGCGGACGGTGTTGAGGCGGCTGAGCGAGAGCACCACTTCGTTGCCGGTTTCAAACGGGATCTGTGCGCCCACAAGGCCGGTATTGCCGCCCTGGGGGACGATGGCCGTGCCGGTCTCGTTGGCGACTTTGAGGATCTGCGAGACTTCCTCGACGCTGCCGGGACGCAGCACCATGGCGGCCTTGCCGAAATACTTGTCGCGCCATTCGACGAGAAAAGGCTGCATCTCGTCGTCGTCCTGGATCGCGTAGCGTGCGCCGACGATGGCCGCAAAAGCGTCAAGCGTCTCGTCGGTTGGTCTTTCCCACTTGGTCACGGTCTGATCCATGTCCGGCCAAAATTCCTTCGTCACACGCGGACGTGATCCGCGCCGCTCTCTCAGTACCACACCCCAGGAATGATAACCGGGTCAAGCCCGGTAATGACGAGTAGCCGTGACTGTTTCCCGCACTTGATGCGGGGCACAGGCATGCAGATTTGCACCCTCACTCCCGTGGCGCGGCGGCGCGGCGCAGGCGGTCGTTGATCGCCTCGCCGAGGCCGAACTCCGGTATGGGCATCGCGGCGATGCTCGCGCAGCCCTCTTCATCCAGCGCCCGCAGATGGGCGAACAGGTTGGCGGCCGCTTCGGGCAGTTCGCCGGCGGGCGAGAGGTTCAGCATCGGCCCGCCATGCTCCGGCACCTTGGGGCCAAAGGCCAGCAGCGCCTCGCCGGGTCGGACATCGGTTGCATCGAGCCGCAGCTCCGCCTTCGGCGCATAGTGGCTGGCGAGCTGGCCCGGCGCCGCTGGCTTTGCGGTGTCCTCCGGCTGACGCAGGCGGCGTCCAATCGCCCTTTCGATGTCCTCGCGCGAGATGCCGCCGGGGCGCAGGAGCATTGGATCGTCACCAATGCAGCCGACAATGGTGGACTCCAGGCCGATGCGGCATCGCCCGGCATCGATGATCAGCGCGACATCATCGCCAAGCTGCTCGGCCACATGGGCGCCGGTGGTCGGGCTGACGCGGCCGCTCTTGTTGGCGCTCGGCGCCGCCACGGGAACGCCCGCCGCCTTGAGCAGCGCGCGGGCCATGGGATGCGCCGGCGCCCGCAGCGCCACCGTGTCGAGGCCTGCCGTTGCCAGAAGCGATATGGCGCTCTCAGGCCGCCGCGGCACCACCAGGGTCAGCGCGCCCGGCATGAACGCCTCGGCGAGCTTCAGGGCCAGGCGGTTGAACACCCCATGCTGGCGCGCCTGCTCCAGGTCCAACACATGCATGATCAGCGGGTTGAAGCGCGGCCGGCCCTTGGCCTCGAAGATCGCCGCGACCGCCTTATCGGTGGTGGCGTCGGCGCCGAGGCCGTAGACCGTTTCGGTTGGAAACGCGACCAATTTTCCGTCGAACAACAGCTTGGCGGCCTCTTCCACCACCTCCCGCCGCGCGGCGCGGCGCGCTTCAAGCTGATCCGTGTTATTGTTCATTGACGTCGCCGGTCTGGCCGATACATTCGATTGCAAATCTGATCGCGCCCCTTATGCGCGATGGCGGCCACGCCAGGCAAGCTTGCAGGAGTAAACTGATGTCCTTCACCCCTCATGTCGATGATCTCAAATATGCCATGAACACGGTCTCGGGCTTCGCCGATCTGGTCGAGGCGGGCACCTATGGCGACCTGAGCAACGATCTGGTGGACGCGGTGCTGGAAGAAGCCGGCAAATTTGCCTCCGAAGTGCTCGCCCCCCTGAACGTGGCGGGCGACAAGCATGGCGCCAAGCTGAAGGATCACGAGGTCACCACGGCGCCCGGGTGGAAGCAGGCCTATGGCGACTGGGTCGCCGGCGGCTGGGGGTCCCTGCCCTGCGAGCCGGAATATGGCGGCCAGGGCCTGCCGATCACCATGAGCCTAGCGGTGCAGGAGCTTTGGAACACGGCGAATTCCGCCTTCGGCATCGGTACGCTGCTGACTCAGGGCGCGGTTGAAGCCGTTGTCGCCCACGGCGCGACGGAGCTGCAGGAAAAATACCTGCACAAGATGTCGAGCGGCGAATGGATGGGCACCATGAACCTGACCGAACCGCAGGCCGGCTCCGACCTCGCCGCGCTGCGCGCCAAGGCCGAGCCCCAGGGCGACGGAACCTACAAGATCACCGGCACCAAGATCTTCATCACCCATGGCGAGCACGACCTGTCGGAGAACATCATCCACCTGGTGCTGGCCCGCCTGCCGGACGCGCCGGAGGGCACCCGGGGCATTTCGCTCTTTCTGGTGCCGAAATTCCTGGTCAACGACGACGGCTCCCTTGGCGAGCGCAACGACGTGAAGTGCATCGGGGTCGAGGAGAAGCTCGGCATACACGGCAGCCCGACCTGCGTCATGGCCTATGGCGAGGCCGGCGGCGCCACCGGCTGGCTGGTGGGCGAAGAGAACCGCGGGCTCAACTGCATGTTCACAATGATGAACAACGCCCGGCTTCATGTCGGCATGCAGGGCGTGGCGATTGCCGAACGGGCCTTTCAGCAGGCGCTGGCCTATGCCCAGGATCGCAAGCAGGGCCGGCGCCCGGGCAGCGACGGCATGGCGCCGATCATCGACCACCCTGATGTGCGCCGCATGCTGATGACCATGCGCGGCCTCACCGCCGCGGCGCGTGCCATCTGTTTCGCCACCGCCAGGGCCATCGACCTCTCCAACCACGCAGGCGATGAAGACGAGCGCCAACGCAACGACGACCTCGCCTGGCTGCTGACGCCTGTCGCCAAGGCGTTCGGCACCGATGTCGGCTGCGATGTCTCCTCGCTCGGCGTCCAGGTCCATGGCGGCATGGGTTTCATCGAGGAAACCGGCGCGGCGCAGCATTTCCGCGATGCCCGCATCACGCCGATCTACGAGGGCACCAACGGGATCCAGGCGATCGACCTGGCAACCCGCAAGCTGCCCATGAAGGGCGGCGAGGTGGTGCAGGCCCACATCGCCGAACTCAAGCGCATCACCGAGGCGGCGCTCGCCTCCAACGACCCCGCCTTCGGCCAGATGGGCTATGCCCTCAACGATGCGGTGGAGGATCTTGAGGAAGCCACCGAATGGATGTTGCGGGCGCTTTCCGACGAGCCGGATCAGGTCCTGGCCTCGGCCACGCCCTACCTGCGCCTTTTCGGTCTCGCCACCGGCGGCGCCTTCCTGGCCAAGGGCGCCCTCAACGTGTCGCAGACGTCGAACGGTGACGCGCCCACGGCCCACGCCGCGCGGATCGTCGTCGCCCGTTACGTGGCCGAGAATCATCTGCCCGAAACCAACGGGCTCAACACCATCGTGCGGGCGGGCGCCGGCGCGCTTGAAGCCGCAACCCCCGAACTCATCGCGTCTTAGGGATCTGGAGACCACTTTTTTATGGGAACGCTTGCAGGAAAAACCCTCTTCGTCACCGGCGGCAGCCGCGGTATCGGCCTTGCCATCGCGCTGCGCGCGGCGAAAGACGGCGCCAATGTCGCCATCGCCGCCAAGACTGCGGAGGCGCATCCGAAACTGCCCGGAACGATCTACACCGCGGCCGAAGACATAGAACAGGCCGGCGGCAAGGCCCTGCCGCTGGTCGTCGACATCCGCAACGAGGAGATCGTGGTCGATGCGGTGGAGAAAACCGTCGAAACCTTCGGCGGCATCGACATCTGCATCAACAACGCCAGCGCCATCTCGCTCACCGGCACGCTCGAGACCGACATGAAGCGCTATGATCTGATGCACCAGATCAACACCCGCGGCACCTACATGGTCTCGAAGTACTGCCTGCCGCATCTGCTCAAGGCCGAGAACCCGCATATCCTCAACCTGTCGCCGCCGCTCGACATGGCGCCGCGATGGTTCGGACCGCATGTCGCCTACACCATGGCGAAGTTCGGTATGAGCATGTGCGTGCTCGGCATGGCCGAGGAGTTCAAGGATAAGGGCGTTGCGGTGAATGCCCTGTGGCCACGCACCACCATCGCCACGGCAGCGGTCAAGAACCTGCTCGGCGGCGAAAAAATGATCCAGGGCAGCCGCACACCGGACATTCTGTCGGACGCGGCCCATCTGATCCTGACCAAACCATCACGCGAGTTCACCGGCAATTTCTGCATCGACGACACGCTGCTGGCGGAAAACGGCATCACCAATTTCGACCAGTACCGCGTTGACCCGGCGCAGGACCTGTTTCCGGACTTCTTCGTGCCTGAGGGTTCGGTCGCACCGGCAAGCCTGAAAGCCATTTCATGACGACTCTTCTGCTTACCCATGCCGACTGCATCGAACATGCCCCGCCCGAAGGTCATCCCGAGCGCCCCGACCGGCTGCGCGCCATCATGGCAATGCTCGAGGCGGAGCCCTTCGCGGACCTCGCCCGCGAGGAAGCGGAAATGGGCTCCATTGAGCATATCGCCATGGCGCATCCGCAGGACTACATCTCGCTGATCGAGGGCGCCCGCCCCGACGAAGGGCTCGAGCCGCTTGATCCGGACACCTGGATGGGACCGAAAAGCTGGGATGCGGCATTGCGCTCCGTGGGGGCCGCCACCCGCGCGGTGGATGCGGTCATGCAACGCGATGTGGAAAACGCCTTCTGCGCCATCCGGCCACCAGGGCACCATGCGGAATCCAACCGCGCCATGGGGTTCTGCCTGTTCAATTCAGTTGCGATCGCAGCGCACTATGCGCGCGACGAGTATCTGGCCGAGCGGGTCGCGGTGGTCGACTTCGATGTCCATCACGGCAACGGCACCCAGGAGATCTTCTGGGACGACCCGGACCTGTTCTATGCCTCCTCCCACCAGATGCCGCTGTTTCCGGGCACCGGCGGGCGCTCTGAAACCGGTGTCGGCAATATCTTCAACGCCCCGTTGACGCCGAATGACGAGGGCGAGCAGTTTCGCGAGGCGATGAGCACGGTGATTCTGCCGGCGCTCGACGCCTTCGCACCCGACCTCCTGATCATCTCGGCCGGCTTCGACGCTCACAGGCTCGACCCTCTGGCCAATATCAACCTGACCGAAGAGGACTTCGGCTGGATAACGCTCAAGCTCATGGAACTGGCCGACAATCACTGCGACGGCCGCGTTGTTTCCATGCTGGAAGGCGGCTATGACCTGAAGGGGTTGACGTCGTCCTGCGGCGTCCACATACAGGCGCTTATGCATGGTGGAACGGTGGGAAGCTGACCGATGGCGGATGATAAAAAACAACCGGATGTCGATGACATGAGCTTCGAGGCGGCACTGGCGGAGCTCGAAGGCATCGTCAACAAGCTCGAAAGCGGCCGGGTCGATCTCGAAGAGTCGATCGGCATCTATGAGCGCGGCGAAAAACTCAAGACCCGTTGCGATGCCCTCCTGAAGCAGGCCGAGGCACGCATCGAAAAAATTACCCTGAAGCCGGACGGCAGCGCCGGCGGCACGGAGCCGCTGGAGGTGGAGTGATCGCGCCCGTGATTTGCTCCACCCAAAAAAAATCTCGTCACTCCCGCGAAAGCGGGAGTCCATTGGCCTGTCACCTGTTTGCTGCAGCCGCTAGTGGATTCCCGCTTTCGCGGGAATGACGCGGCGAGATTGCCGGTTCCGTGGCGCGGAACCGGTAGGCCGCCATGGCGCCATCGGGCAAGAGGCGGCGGCTTGACGTTCTGCTCGTAGAACACGGCCTGTTGCCAAACCGGTCGAGGGCCCGCGACACCATAGTGCAGGGCAATGTAACGGTGGACGGCAGTATCGCAACAAAGCCCGGACAACTCGTCAATCCCCATGCGGCCATCCAGCTCACCGCCGAGGCCTCCCCTTACGTCTCCAGAGCCGGTCTCAAACTCGAACATGCGCTCGACCGCTTCGGCATCAATCCGTCGGGCCTCACAACCCTCGACATCGGTGCTTCGACGGGCGGGTTCACGGACGTGCTGCTCAAGCGCGGCGCGGCGCATGTGGTTGCGGTGGACGTCGGTCACGGTCAGTTGCATGGCAGTTTGCGGGACGATGCGCGCGTCACCGTTCACGAGCACCTCAACGCCCGTGACCTGACCGCTGACCACGTCCCGCAGCCGCCCGATCTCATTGTCTGCGACGTGAGCTTCATCAGCCTCAAACTGGCGCTGCCGGCGGCGCTTGCCCTCGCAAGGCCCGGCGCCGGTCTGGTCGCGCTGATAAAGCCGCAGTTCGAGGTGGGGCGCAAAAACCTCGGCAAGGGTGGCATTGTGCGCGACCCGTCCCTACATAGCGCTGTATGCGACGATATCTGCATCTGGCTGGAACAGGACATGGCTTGGACCGTTACTGGCCTTGCGCCTTCGCCCGTGGAGGGCTCCGACGGAAATCGAGAGTTCCTGGTCTGCGCCCGTCGGTGAATGCGTTTTTCCGCGCCGAATGAAGCCGGAAGCTCAAAAAGAACTGGACCGGTTGCTCCGGCGCGAACGCCTGCACCGCCTGTTGCCGACCATGGCCGTCATTGCGGTGGTAGCAGTCGGGTGCGTCTTGTGGTTTTACCCCGAAACGCTGAAGGCGGAGCGCATTGTCGAGGGCGAGGTCATAAGCTGGACAAGGCCGCAGACCTATACCGGCGCCGGCAATGCTGTAATCACCGTCACGCTGGAAGACGGCCGCACGATTGTCGCATCAGCCCGGTCACGAAACGCGCCAAATACAGGAGACGGGATCAAGCTGCGTGAGCGGACTTTCGAAAGCGGCCGGATCGATTACGTCTGGCTGGAATGAATCTCAGCATTTACAGGCCTAGACGTGAGCTTTCAGGCCGCGCCCAACGCCCGCCTCAGATTGCGCCAGACAACGTAAGCCAGTGTCGCCCAGAGAACCGCCAGCACCGATGCCCACTTAACGGCGTTCGGCCAATTCTGGAAGTAGGTGGCGTCAATTGCGGAGTGGAAGACCGGTGCCGTAATCAGCCCGACCGAGAAGCAGAAAAAACACAGTGCATACAGTGCACGCACTGTTCGTTTGGGATCGCTCTCTCGTGACGGATCCGTGGTGTGCGTAACGTCGGTCATGCAGCGGTTGAACCACAAGACGGTTAGAGCCCTGCTAACGGATTACGCAACAATTGAACGATTGCGTTACCCGGTCACCGTAGCGCGGTCTTGCGCAAACCGGCATCTGGAAGCACACTTCGGTGTTGGCAACAAAAGGATGGTCCATGGTCACCGCTCTCGACCGCGCACGTTACGCCGTAGGCCAGTCGGCTCGTGTCGCCTGGTTTATGGGGCACTATTTCGCGACGCGTCCATTTCACAAGGAAGATGGCGACGCGACCTCTGAGCGCTTCACACCGAGCCGCGCAACGCCGGCGTCGAGCCGGGTGCTCGAAGACATGGCAGAACTGTTCCGGCGTGACCTGCGCAACGCAGAGCACGGGTTTTACCCGCTTCCACGCGATCATGACGGCGGGCCCATGGCGCTTCTGCGGCGTAGCCGCCAGTTCATGAAGGACGTGCCAGTCGCCGCCCGGCGGCGCGCCGAGAAAGATGGCCGCGAGGTCTTCACCGAAGACACCAAGGGCACCCTGCCATCCTATTTCCTGCAGAACTTTCACTATCAGACCGGCGGCTATCTCACCGAAGACTCCGCCGAATTGTACGACATGCAGGTCGAAGTCCTGTTCACCGGCTCGGCGAACGCCATGCGCCGCCAGGCGCTTGTGCCGCTCTATGACTGCGTGCGCGGGCGCGACCAGCGCACCCTGGCGCTGCTCGATGTCGCCTGCGGCACCGGCCGTTTCCTGCGCTTCGTGAAGGACGCCTATCCAAGACTGCCGGTCACCGGGCTCGATCTTTCCGCCGCCTATGTATCGGAGGCCGAACGGCACCTCAAACGCTGCTCATCGGTTTCGATGATCACTGCAAACGCCGAGGAGATTCCGCTTCCCGACGCCTCGCAGGACATTGTCACCTGTATCTATCTCTATCACGAGCTGCCGCCCAAGGTGCGGCGCATCGTGGCCGGCGAGATGGCCCGCGTTCTCAAGCCGGGTGGCCGCCTGATCTTCATCGACAGTCTGCAGTTCGGCGACGCCGAGGGCTATGACGGCATGCTGGAGATGTTTCCGGTGCGGTTCCACGAACCGTTCTTCTCAACCTACGTGGAAGAAGATCTCGGTGAAATCTTCGGCGCACACGGGCTTGACCGGATCAGCTCGACCAATGCGTTCCTGTCGAAGGTGGTGACGTTCGAGAAATCGAAAGACTGAGACAGGAATACTGACACTAAAGGTATCGAGCCCCGCACTTGACCCGGGGCCCAGGGTCTTTTGGCATGGCTTATCGCGCGTAGCTCCCGGGCCCCGGGTCAAGCCCGGGACACGAGGCATTTGCAGGCTTACGCCGCCAACGCGCGGCCGGGTTCCTCGAATTCATACCCCAGCGCCTCGGCAACGGCAGCGTAGGTCACCTTGCCCTTGTAGACATTGAGCCCTTCGCGCAGGAAGCGGTCGTCCTCGAAGGCCTTCTTGTAGCCCTTGTCGGCGAGCGCCAGGCCGAAGGGCAGCGTCACATTGTTGAGGGCGAAGGTCGATGTGCGGGCCACGCCGCCGGGCATGTTGGCAACGCAGTAGTGCACCACGTCATCGACGATATAGGTCGGGTCCGCATGGGTGGTGGCATGAGAGGTCTCGAAGCAGCCGCCCTGGTCGATCGCCACGTCGACAACCACCGCGCCCGGCTTCATGCGCTTGATCATGTCGGCATCGACAAGCTTCGGCGCCGCGGCGCCGGGAATGAGCACGCCGCCAATCACCAGGTCGGCCCTGAGCACCAGGGCTTCCACGGTCTCGCGGGTCGAGAACACCGTCTTGATGGAGGAACCGAACTCGGCAACCAGCCGGCGCAGGACATCGACGTTCTTGTCGAGAATGCTGACCGAGGCGCCAAGCCCGAGCGCCATGCGCGCAGCGTTGGCGCCGACCATGCCGCCACCCAGGATCACCACATCGGACGCCGGAACGCCGGGTACGCCGCCCAGCAGCACACCGCGGCCACCTTCTGATTTCTGCAGGCAATTGGCGCCAACCTGGATCGACATGCGCCCCGCTACTTCCGACATCGGCGCCAGGAGCGGCAGGCGGCCGAACTGGTCGGTGACGGTTTCATAGGCAATGCACACAGCTTCGCTTTCGACCAGATCTTTGGTCTGCTCCGGATCAGGTGCGAGATGCAGATAGGTGTAGAGGATCTGGCCCGGCCGCAGCATTTTGCGCTCGACCGCCTGAGGTTCCTTGACCTTGACGATCATTTCCGCCCTGGCAAAAACATCTTCGGCGGTGGCGGCGATTGTGGCGCCGGCCGCTTCATAATCTGCATCGGCGACACCGATGCCGACGCCGGCACTGTTTTCGACCAGGACCTCGTGACCGTGAGCTACGAATTCGCGCACGCTCGACGGTACCAGGCCGACCCGGTACTCATGATTTTTGATTTCTTTCGGAACACCGATCAACATCAGTCTATCCTCCCCAGGATCCACATTTGATAACCGATCTTAGGGTTTTCCCGGCGCATTTTCCGGCGAAAAATTATGGCAATTACGTTATGTTGACGCAGAAAATTGCGTTGTAGGCCAAGTTGGTGACGTTTTATGCAAGATTTGGAACTCGATGGGCGCGATCGTGCCATTCTCTTGGCCTTGCAGGAGGACGGCCGACTTTCCAATGTCGACCTGGCCGAACAGGTCAATCTCTCGCCGTCTGCCTGCCTGCGCCGTATCCGCCTCCTGGAACAAAGGGGCCTGATCGAGGGCTATGCAATGCTGCTCGACCCGAAGGCCTGCGGCATGCCGGGCACTGCCTTCATCAACATTACGCTCAATCAGCAGGGCCGCGCCACGCTCGACGAGTTCGAGGCGGCCATTGCGGATGTTCCCGAGATCATGGAGTGCTACCTGATTGCCGGGGGATCTGACTATATCCTGCGTGTGGTCTATTCCGATGCCGTTGACTTCGAACGCATCCACATGGAAGTCCTGACCCAGTTGCCAGGTGTCACGCGCATCCAGTCAACGCTGGCCCTGCGCAAGGTGAAGAAGTCCACCGCCCTGCCGATCTGAGTACTTTCTTCCGCATCGGCAACCGTTTGATGGCGCGTGGCACTTACTGTCTTGGACCCTTTCGCCTCAACAGTCAGCTACGGCGCCAGTTTGATATGGAAACATTCACTCCTAATTCAGCGCCTGACGACTCACAAATTCCTGCTTGTACAATTTGTTTGTGTATTAACTAAATTGACCGCATGTATGTCAACACCATTTCTTTCTAACTTAACTTATATTTCAGATATATTAATCAATATATTGTTTCTTTCACCATCCGAATTGATCATTTTTGGAATATATACACTTTGTACTCTTATAAGTTAACGATTTGTTAGACTTGTACAAACCAATACTGGCCACATGAACGCTCACGACCATGGTGACTGCCAGGAAAAGACCACTGATGCACCGGTATTACCCGTGCATCGGTGGATGCAAATCGGTACGTCTGACTTGAGGGTTCTCGAAATTCTGCCATCGCCGGCGAATAGAAACAGCACAGCGCTTCGAAAAAGCGGGCAGAGGTCGACATTGGACCATGCTGAGATATCCAAAGCGCTGAGCAAGCTCACCGAACTCTGCCACATCTCCCCGATCGCCAAGAACGAAGTGCTCGCACGGCGGTTTTGCAAATTGATAGAGGGCGTCGGTCAGGAACTGCGACGCATGGACGTTGACGCACCGCCGTGCCGCGAGCATCTCGAACTGCTTCAGGCCCGGATCGAGTTGGTGCGTCGGGGAATGCATCTCATGTTGATGCAGCCGGTGATCGAGGACGTCGTTGAGCATCTTGAGGCCGGAGCCGGTCGCGATGACTGAGGTGGCGGACAGCCCCTAGCAGTCAAGCGTCCCGGTGACATCGTAGCCAGCGCACGGGCGCTCGTATGAGATCGAAGCAAATTCAAGGAGAGGGATCCGATGGACATCAACAATTCCAGCCAGGACGACAGCGGTACCGCCGCGCCGAAAGCAGCGCGACGCTCGATGAAGGTTGGCACCAAGGTTTACGCCCTCGCGGGCCTGTGCCTCTTGATGTTGGTCGGGGTAGCCGGATTCAGCATATGGCAGATGTCGAAAATCGGCATCGAAATTGAGGGCATCGCCGAACGCGACATTCCGCTGACCGAGTCGCTGACCAAAATCAAGGTTCATCAATTGGAGCAGGCGGTCTATTTCGAACGTGGATTCCGACGCGGTGAGCAAATGCAGGCGCAGCCGGACGCTCGCGAGGAGTTCGAGAAAGTCGCGAAAAAATTCGGAGAATTGTCGACTTCCGTGCAGGCTGAGATTTCCGACGCTGAAATCCGCAGCCAACATGCCATCGACACGGCGGAAACGGCAACGGTCCGCGCCGAGTTCGAAAAGATCTTGGCAGGCCTCAAGCATGCTGAAACGGCCCATGCCGCTTACGAAAAGCATGCCTTGGAGTCCTTCGAGCACCTGCGATCGGGATACACCGCGAGCGCTCTGGCGATGTTGCCGAATCTTGAAGTCGAGGAACAAGCTCTCGACAAAGAGCTGAATGCATTGCTGGAAGAAATCGAGGCGTTCACGTTGAACGCGGCGGTGCTGGCCGAGGCCCACGAGAAGTCGGCGCTGCAAATCTTGATGATCCTGTCGGCCACGGCCCTGTTCCTGGGTGCGGCAATTTCCTATTTCATCGTCGCGCGCAGCATCAGCCGACCGCTGGCCGCTGTGGTTGTCGGGCTTGATGCGCTGACCTCCGGCGACACGACAGTCGAAGTCAAGGTTTTCGCCAACGACGAGATCGGTTCCGTGGCCAGAGCGTTCGGCATTTTCAGAGACAACATGGTCCGCACCAAAGAGGAACGGATTCAAATGTTGAACCAGCTCGCGGACGAATTCGACGCCTCAGTCGGCAATATTGTCACGGCGGTTTCTGAAGCCTCAGATGAGCTGGGAACCACGGCACAGGCGATGGCAAGCATTTCGGAGGAAACCAGTACCCAGGCCGTCGCCGTGTCCTCTGCTTCAGAACAGGCAGCGGCGAACGTACAGACAGTCGCCGCATCGGCGGAGGAGATGTCTCACTCGATCAACGAAGTCAACCGGCGGGTCACGGAAACCACCGAGGCCACGCAGCAGGCGGTCGCCGAGGTCGCGAATGCGAGCGAACAGATGAGTACACTTGCGCACTCCGCCGACAAGATCGGCGACGTGGTCAAAATGATCTCGGGCATCGCCGAACAAACCAATCTTCTGGCGCTCAACGCGACCATAGAATCGGCCCGCGCCGGAGAATCCGGCAAGGGCTTCGCCGTCGTTGCCAACGAGGTCAAGGAGTTGGCCAGCCAGACAGGCCGGGCAACCGAAGACATCAGCGAGCAAATTCAGGATATGCAGACAATCACCTCCGGCGCAGTCGAGGCGATGGAAAATATCCAAAGGATGATCACTTCGCTCGAGGAAACCACCTCGGCGACCGCGGTTGCCATGGAGCAACAGAGCGCGGCGACGCAGGATATTGCGCGAAACGTGCAGGAAGCCGCCGAGGGCACCCAGAGCGTTACCGAAAATGTCACCTCCGTTACCGAAGCGTCTCAGGAGGCGGGTGCCGCTTCGGCCCAGGTGATGTCGAAAGCGACCGACCTTTCACAACAGTCCGGCGTTCTGAAAACGGAAGTTGACAAGTTCATCAAACAGGTGCGCGCCGGATAAAGCGCTTTCCGGGCGCAGCGAACCAACTGACCGGGGGTTCGCGCGTACCGGCGATCTCCGGACAGCGCTCTGCCTGTCACCCGTCGGGATGCATCATTCTGCGTGCCAGTTCGATGGCGCGGTCCCACGAGATACCGTTGATGAAATCATGGTAGATCGGATGGTCCGTTTCGTGGGGAACAACGACAGGGCGCTGACCGGGGACACTCCAACTCACATCGCAGGGGATTTGCTCGAAATCCTCTTCCGGCGCACTCAAATCGTATCCCGGCATGGCCACCGTCAGCCATCCGAAACTGCCGTCGCCACTCTGGTCATCGTCATAAGTTGCGCTGTATCTGTCGAAACTGTCCTCGCTCTGGCTGACCCAGACGCCCCAGGTAAATGGCTCTTCGACGCCTTCGATGGGGATTTCAAGGATCGCGCGGATGTAGAACGCCTCGTCGTCGATCGAGCAGAGATCGCTGTTGATTTCGACGCGCGCTTCGACTTCGTTTTCAGGGACGGTGAAGTAGGCGAACGGTTTTTCATAGGCGAATGACGGCGAGCCCCGGTGGAGCTCGCCGCAGCACTCGCAGCGAAATTCGAACGTCTTTTCCTGTTTACCGCCAATGGCGAACCATCTCAGTCCCATGAACGCCTCTCATCTTTGAGAGACAGCTCTAAGCAAGAACCCTTAAATATCAGAGACATATGGCTCGACAACTTTCATCAAACCCTCAGAGCGCGGATTGCTTCGGGGGCGTCACTGGCGGGCCGCCACGACCCTTTCCGCCATCGCCTCGGCCAGCGCGATGAGATTTATGAATTCGGCGCGATAACCGTTGGCGTCGGCGCCGCGGCCCGATACCGCGAGCTTGCGGATCGCATCGTAGGTCATTGCGTTCAGATAGTCCGAGCCCCGCAGCTTCTGGCCGAATGACGCTACGCTCGCGGCAAAGCGCATATCAGGGGAGATCTCCGCCATGCTGTCGTGCACGTGGGCCGCCGTAATCGCCATGGTGAGACGCTTGCTGTCGGATGCACCGGGAAGTTTGTAGCGCAGTTTGAGATAGGCATATTCAGTCTTCGATCCGGGGTCGGGTTTGATCGCCGGCGATGGGTAGCGCAGTTCGTCGATGTACCTCCGGGAGGCGCCTGTTGGCGTGACTTCGTAGATCGCGGTGACTGTATGCCCGGAGCCGATGTCGCCCGCGTCGACGGCGTCATTGTTGAAATCCTCACGCTTCAGCGCGCGCGTCTCGTAGCCGATCAGCCTGTACTCCGCAATCATGGCCGGATTGAACTCGACCTGTATTTTCACATCGTTGGCAATCGGAAAGAGCGTGGATACCGCTTCTTCCACAAGCACCTTGCGGGCTTCGAGCAGCGTATCGATGTAGGCCGCGTTGCCGTTTCCGTTCTGCGCCAGCGCCTGCATGATCTTGTCGTTGTAATTGCCCTGGCCGAAGCCGAGCACGGAAAGATAGATGCCACTCTTGCGCTTGGTCTCGATCAGCTGCTGCAGCTGATCCGGATCGGATACGCCGACATTGAAATCGCCGTCGGTGGCAAGGATCACCCGGTTGACGCCGTTCTCGTCAAAGGCCCGCTCGGCCAGCGCGTAGGCCAGGCGGATGCCCTGAGCGCCCGCGGTCGAGCCGCCGGCTCCCAGACCGTTCAGTGCCGCAAGGATCTTTGTTTTGTTGGCGGCCCTGGTGGGCTCGAGCACCATGCCGGAATACCCGGCATAGGCGACGATCGACACGGTGTCCCGTGGCGCAAGCCGGTCGACCAGCAAGCGGAAACCCTGTTTGAGAAGGTCGAGCCTGTCGCGCCCCTGCATCGAGCCTGAAACGTCGACCAGGAACACCAGATTCGCGCGCGGCCGCTTGCGGGGTGTGACCTGGTATCCCTTGAGACCGATATGCATGAGCATCGTGTGCTCGTTCCACGGCGTCGGATAGAGCGCAACGGTCGGCCTGAAAGGCACTTGCGCACTCTTGGGGCGTGGATAGGCATAGGAGAAGTAGTTCATCATTTCTTCAACGCGCACCGCATCGTGCCTTGGCAGGGCCCCTTCGCGGAGCGTGCGGCGCGTGTGGGCGTAGGACACGGTATCAACATCAATGGAGAACGTGGACACCGGCGTCTCGGCGGCAACATGAACCGGGTTCGGTTGCGCCTCGGGAAACAGGTTCCCGTCAACCTGTGCAGGGGCCGCGGGCGGGAACCGCGCAAGGTCGCCCTGATGGTTCGCCGGCATTGGGCCGTTGCAGGCCGCAAGAGCAAAAACCGTAAACAGCAGCAGTGTGAAACGCATGATCATCTCCTCTACATGTAAAATGGGTATATTCCCCATTTAATTTTCTATAGAGGACTCTCCACTTGATTGCCAGGCAAAAATGGGTAATTATCCCATTTGTTGATTCAGGAGTCGGTCCACTGACATCATCACCTTTCCGCAAGGCCCTGAGACGCGTGTTCCATCCGCTGGTGCGGATAATGGTTTCGCGGGGCCTGCGGTTTCCCGACCTCAGCGATGCCTTGAAAGAGCTCTACGTGGATGCCTGCGAGCGCCATTTCCAACTCGGAGACAAGCGGCTTACCGACAGCCGCATCAGTCTTTTGACCGGACTGCAGCGCAAGGATGTCCGCGACATCCGGGCGCGTCTGGCCAAGGCCGGACCGGAAACGGACCGCGAGGGTGCCGGGCCGCTGGCCCGCGTCGTTGCGCGCTGGCTGGCCGACACCGCCTATCGGAGTGCGGCCGGGGCGCCATGCCCTCTCCGCCGCGCTGCAAAAGACAACGGCCCCTCGTTCGAACGTCTCGTTGCCGACGTCAGCCGGGATGTTCACCCCAGAACGGTGCTCGATGAATTGAAACGGCAGGATCTGGTGGACCATGACGGCGAAAGCGACATGGTGTCCCTGCGGACGGACGCTTACCTGCCAAGCCGGGATGAAACCGCGTTGCTTGGATATTTCGGCGCAAATCTCGGCGACCATGCCGAGGCGGCGGCGGCAAACCTGGAAGCGGCGCCTGAGCCGGGCCCCTGTTTCGAGCGCGCGGTGCACTACAACGAGCTCACGCCGGACGCACTTGCCGAACTTAACGCGCTTGCCGGACGTCTGCAGTCCGACGTGCTGGCAAAATTGAACGCAGAAGCCCTGGCCCTGCAGCAGCGCGATGCCGGCGCCGATACGGCGACGGGCCGCTTCAGATGCGGTGCATTCGTCTACACGTTACAACGTGAAACCCGGGAGACTGAAGAATGAGGGGCATTCGAAGCGCTCTGGTGTGGATCGCATTGCTGACAATTCTCTCGGCATGCAGCAGCCCCACGAACAACGAAGGCCTTGACGACCAGTCACCCCCTCTCGAATGCATCCAGAAGTCGCCAGGAGGCGAAGACGAAACCGACGGAGGTGTCGGTGGCACCGGCAAGGTGCCCGACCAATGCGGGGACTGAGCGGACGGCGAACAGCGCCGTGTTCGGCGCTCAGCCGTTCTGGCCGCGATGGCGCAGGTAATGGTCGGCCAGAACCAGCGCCATCATCGCCTCGCCCACCGGCACCGCGCGGATGCCGACACAGGGATCGTGCCGGCCCTTGGTGGAAATTTCCGTATCATCGCCAGCGCGGTCGACCGTCTTGCGCGGCGTCAGTATCGACGATGTCGGCTTGACGGCGAAGCGGGCGACCACGTCCTGTCCGCTGGAGATGCCGCCAAGCACGCCGCCGGCGTGATTTGACAGAAAATCCGGCTTGCCGTCCGTCATACGCATTTCATCGGCATTTTCCTCGCCCGACCAGGCGGCCGAGGCGAAGCCGGCGCCGATTTCAACACCCTTCACCGCATTAATGCTCATGAGACCCGAGGCGATGTCCTGATCGAGCTTGCCGTAGACCGGGGCGCCGAGCCCCGCCGGCACGCCCGACGCCACCACTTCGATTATGGCGCCACAGGACGATCCCGCCTTGCGGACACCGTCGAGATAACTTTCCCAGGCTTGCGCGGCTTCGGCGTCCGGGCAGAAGAACGGATTGTTGCCGACTTCGGCCCAGTCCCAGTTGTCGCGGTCGATCCCGTGCGGCCCAACCTGGACCAGCGCGCCGCGCACGGTCATGCCGGGCACGACCTTGCGGGCCACCGCGCCGGCTGCCACGCGGCTCGCGGTTTCGCGCGCCGATGAACGGCCGCCGCCGCGATAGTCACGAATGCCGTATTTCTCCAGATAGGTGAAGTCGGCATGGCCGGGGCGGAACTTGTCCTTGATGTCGCCGTAGTCCTTGGACCGCTGGTCGACGTTTTCAATCATCAGGCAGATCGGCGTGCCGGTGGTGACTTGGCCTCCCTCGTCGTCCTCGAAGACGCCCGACACTATGCGCACCGCGTCCGGCTCGCGGCGCTGCGTCGTGAAACGCGACTGACCGGGACGGCGTTTGTCGAGCCAGCCCTGGATTTCCGCCTCGTCGAGCGCCAAACCCGGCGGACAGCCGTCCACGACACACCCGATAGCGGGTCCGTGCGACTCGCCGAACGTGGTCATGCGAAAGAGGTGTCCGAATGTGTTATGCGACATGGGTCAAAAAGCCGGTTTGCGGGTGACCAACTTCTAGTCTCCCGCGGAGTGGCGGTCAAACGGCGGGTGGTTTGAGGTTTAACGGAGAGGGCATCTGATGGTTCGACGCTCTAACGAGGCAGGTCACGCGCCGCATTCAATGCGGGACGCGCAAGAGATGAAAATCACAAGGCGAACCCCCTTACACCACTGAAATGTCAGGCGCGTCCTCGTTCTTCATGCCGATGACGTGGTAGCCGTTGTCAACGTGGTGCACTTCGCCGGTGACGGCGCGGCCGAGATCGCTCAGGAGATAGAGCCCCGCGTTGCCGACCTCCTCGGTTGTCACAGTGCGCCGCAGGGGCGAATTGTATTCGTTCCATTTGAGGATATAGCGGAAATCGCCGATGCCCGACGCCGCAAGGGTCTTGATCGGCCCGGCGGAAATCGCGTTGACCCGGATATTCTGCTTGCCGAGATCGGCCGCGAGATAGCGGACACTGGCTTCGAGCGCCGCCTTGGCCACTCCCATCACGTTGTAATGGGGCATGACCTTCTCCGCACCGTAATAGGTCATTGTCAGAAGCGATCCGCCCTCGGACATCAGCTTCTCGGCACGCTGGGCAATCGCCGTGAACGAGTAGCAGGAGATGTACATGGTCTTCTGAAAATTGTCGGCCGAGGTGTCGACATAGCGCCCGTCCAGCTCTTCCTTGTCGGAAAAGGCGATGGCGTGGACGACGAAGTCGAGCCCGCCCCAGGCCTTCTCGATGGCCTCGAATGTCTGGTCGACACTCGCCGTGTCGGTGACATCGCACGGCAGGACCAGCGACGAGCCGATCGACTCGGCGAGCGGTCCGACGCGTTTTCCAAGGGCCTCGCCCTGAAAGGTAAAGGCCAGTTCGGCGCCGTGGGCGGCGCAGGCCTGGGCTATTCCCCATGCAATGGATCGGTTGTTCGCCACGCCCATGACGAGTCCGCGTTTACCCTGCATCAAAGGTGCGGGCGCGTTCATGTTGGCCTCCTGGAATTAAGTCCTTCCCCTGCCGACAACCTAGTTCGCCGAGCCTCGAGCGTCCATCGATTTTAAGATGTGCAACAACGAATTGAGGATCATTACGAATTGTTACCGAAACGATCTCCGCGCACGGAGTAAGACCGCGACGTCTTCATCTCTTCAGCAAAGGTCTTCATCTCGTCGTCAGCCTCCTCGGGCAGCATTACGCGCAGGGTAACAAGAAGATCTCCGGACCGCTCCTTCGCTGCAATGCCCTTTCCTTTCAGCCTGAGAATCTTGCCGCTCGATGAATTGGGCGGGACCTTGATCTGAACCGAACCGTCAAGCGTCGGAACCCTGACACCGGCGCCGAGGACCGCCTCGTAGAGGGTGATCGGCAGCTCCAGCTTGATGTCTTCGCCGGTGCGTTCGAACAGCGGATGCGAGGCAACCGCGATGGAGATCAGCGCATCGCCCGACGGCGCGCCTGCGGGACCGGCACCGCCCTGGCCGCGCAGTCTGATCTGCTGGCCGTCAACGACCCCTGCCGGGATGGTAACGTCGAGGGTCTTGCCATTTGGCATCGAGACGCGTTTCGGCCCGCCCTTGGCGGCCTCCACGAAAGTCACTTTGAGCGTGTAGCTGACGTCGGGCCCCGTCCGGGCCTGGCGAGCGCCGGCACCCGGGCCCATATTGCCGAATATATCCGAGAAAATATCTTCCGGATTGAACCCGCCGGGACCTGGATCACCACCCTGCGTCGACCATCTGCGAAACGGCCCGGCGCCCTGCCCGCCGCCGCCAAAGGGATTGAACCCCTGGTGGGTCGGATTGCCGTCCGCATCGATTTCGCCGCGGTCGAACCGGCCGCGTCTTTCCTCATCGATCAGGAGATCATGGGCGCTCGACACTTCGGAGAATTTGCGCGCAGATTCGTCATCACCCTTGTTGGTGTCGGGGTGATGCTTCTTGGCCAGATTTCGGTAGGCCTTCTTGATTTCAGCGGTGCTCGCGCCTTTGGAAAGGCCCAGTACCTTATAGGGGTCGCGCGTTGCCATCCCAGCTCACTTGGTACGTCATGACTCGGTATGTCACGACATTGCACTTTTTATACCAAGCAGCCCATATAGAAACAGAAATCAAGCGGTCAACCGATAACCTCCCAGGATCCGTCTTCGAGCTGGCAGGCGGTGCCCCTGTCCTTGCGCTTTTCCTTGTCACGCCAGAACGAGTGGGTGAAATCGCGGCACAGGCGGCCGGTTGCCCTGCGATAGGTCGGCCCGGGACTGATACGGCCGCTGTTGCCGGTCTCGATGTTCTTCCATTCGGCGATGTCGCCGGAACGAAATGACTGGTTGGCCGCAACCACAACGCTGTCCTGATCGCGCCGGTCCAGCATGGTGGCGGCACGCTCGTTCACGAACTTGGCGATCGAGGCACCGGTGATGGAAAACAGAATGGCCTGATTGGTGGGCGCGGGCGGAGCGTAAACAAGACCCTCCGTCGCGGGCTCGCTCGGGTTGTTCGCCCCGAAGTCGACCACAGTGCATCCTGAAAACAACAAAACCACGCCGAATGACGCCGCAACAAACTTATGCATGACCTTCCCCTCGCATGCACACGGATGACGCCTTATATTGCACCTCCGTGGTGTCGCATCATCAACAAGGCCTCTGTGTGATTCGGTGACGCGACGGCAGCTAAATTATGCGGAGTCTGTGGCGATTTGGTGGCCCGGACAACCCGCAGCAGGTTGAAATTCGCGCTTTTACGGCACTTTTGCACAAGGGATCGGACCAGATGACGGACAATGTGACCCAAGCCCCGTACAACCCTGCGTGGGACACCGCCGACTTCTCCGAAGCGGACGATCCCTTCCACCTGTTCGGTGAATGGTACGCCGACGCACAGAGAAGCGAACCCAACGACCCGAACGCGATGGCTCTGGCCACTGTCGATGGCGATGGATTGCCCAATGTGAGAATGGTTCTGCTCAAGGGCTACGATCCGGCGGGGTTCGTCTTCTACACGAATTATGAGAGCCAGAAGGGCCGCGAAATTCTCGGCGCCCACAAGGCGGCGATATGTTTTCACTGGAAAAGCCTCAGGCGTCAGATCCGGGTGCGCGGTTCGGTGAGTTCGGTTTCCGATGAAGAGGCGGACGGCTATTTCAATTCCCGGCCACGCGACAGCCGCATCGGCGCCTGGGCCTCGCAGCAGTCACGGCCGCTGGAATCACGTTTCGCGCTTGAAAAAGCGGTCGCCAAATTCGCCACGAAACACGCCATAGGTAAGGTGCCCCGCCCACCCTACTGGTCCGGCTTCCGGATCGCACCGGTTGAGATGGAGTTCTGGCACGACCGCCCGTTCCGCCTGCATGACCGGCTTGTGTTCCGGCGCGAAAGCGCACAGGATCAATGGCACACGGAAAAACTGTATCCTTAACCGCGCTGCCCCACTTCACAGATCGGATGGCCGATGACGACGACGAATCAGGAAGACCGCAAAACGCTGATCCTCACGGGGGCAAGCCGCGGGATCGGTCATGCCACCGTCAAACGTTTTTCGAGCGCCGGCTGGCGGGTGCTGACCTGCTCCCGGCATGCGTTTCCGGAGGACTGCCCGTGGGAAGCAGGTCCCGAGGACCACATCCAGGTCGACCTTTCGGACGTTGACGATACAGTCCGCGCGATCAATGAAATGCGCGAACGGCTCGAAGTCAACGGCAGCCGCCTCAATGCGCTGGTCAACAATGCCGCGATCTCACCGAAAATCGAAGGTGGCGGCCGCATGGATACCCTGGGCACCAGCCGGGACGACTGGGGCACGGTCTTCCAGGTCAACTTCTTCGGTCCCATCA
This sequence comes from Hyphomicrobiales bacterium, assembly GCA_021775615.1. Classification (GTDB taxonomy): domain Bacteria; phylum Pseudomonadota; class Alphaproteobacteria; order Rhizobiales; family JAJFHB01; genus JAJFHM01. Next base: position 6,271 of record JAJFHL010000368.1, on the reverse strand, counting down.
TGCTGGCGCGCGGCCTGATTGACGAGCTCAAGGTCGCCTCCGGATCGGTTGTCAACGTGACCTCGATCGTCGGCAGCCGCGTGCACCCGTTCGCCGGCGCCGCCTATGCCACGTCCAAGGCGGCGCTGTCGGCGCTGACCCGCGAGATGGCGGCCGACTTCGGCCCCTACGGCGTCCGCGTCAACGCCATCTCGCCCGGCGAAATCGAAACGTCGATCCTCTCGCCGGGGACGGAAAAAATCGTTGCAGAAATCCCCCTTCGCCGCCTCGGCCAGCCGGAAGAAGTGGCCAAGGCGATCTACTTCCTGTGCACCGAGCAGTCGTCCTACATCACCGGCGAAGAACTGCACATCAACGGCGGCCAGCACGTTTAGGCGACATCTTATCGGTCGAACCATCATCGCCTCGTCATGCCTGCGGCGCCATGATTACAACACCACCGTCATTCCCGCGAAAGCGGGAATCCAGAGCCAATTTGCTCGGGCCGTGCCGGTTTCCCTGGATTCCCGCTTTCGCGGGAATGACGGTGATCCGAGGTATTATTGCTGTTTTCCGCTACCTGGACCGTGACAGCCTCACCATCAAGTGAACATCACTCGACTGGACGGACGCCACTTGAGTGCCTATTTGAGGCGAACCGAACGGAGAATGCCCGATCATGGACGTCCTGAGCGACATACTGGATGTGCTGCAGTTGCGCGGAACGCTCTATTTCCGCACGGCTTTCTCCGCGCCCTATTCCATCGCGGTTCCCGATCTTGGCAACGCCGCGCGCTTTCATCTCGCGGTTCAGGGCCGCTGCCATGTGGTGATCGAAGACGAGCACGAGGTCGTCCTCGAGCCCGGCGACCTGGTCATCATCCCGAACGGCGCGGCACATGTGCTGTGCGACGCGCCCGAGCGCGAGCCCGCCACGCTCGAAACCGTGCTCACGGATGCCGGCTATACCGGCGACGGCGTGCTGGTTTATGGCGGCGACAACAAGACCGACGCGGACACCAAACTGGTCTGTGGCCACTTCACATTCGCTGACGGCGCCGACCATCCGCTCTTGCGCGCCCTGCCGCCCTATCTGGTGGTTACCGCCGAACTGCGCGCCCGGGCGGGCTGGCTCGATGAACTGATGCGGCTGATCACGCGGCAGATGTTTACCGGCGAGGCCGGAACCCGGGCATCGGTGATGCGGCTCTCCGAAGCGCTTTTCATCGAGGCCATCAAGGTTTGCGCGGAGCAGGATCAGACCCTTTTGAAGTTCATCGAGAGCATGAGCGATGCCCGCATCGGCCGGGCGCTCGGCATCATCCACCGCGAGTTCGACAAGGACTGGACCCTGGAGCGCATCGCCCGCGAGGTCGGCATGTCACGCAGCCGCTTTGCCGACCAGTTCCACAACGTGATCGGCTGCGCACCGATGAGTTATCTCGCCGATCTCCGGCTGCAGAAAGCCATGAACATGCTGTCAGGCACCGCCGAACCGGTGCAGAGCGTGGCGGTGCAGGTTGGCTATCAGTCCCCCGCCGCCTTCACCCGCGCCTTCTCCAACCGTTACGGCCGCAGCCCGCGCGAAGTGAGACGCACGGCGCACTAAATCCTATTTCTTTGCACAACGTCTCGCAAACGTTGCCTCGAATACCCAATTTCACCGAGCTTATTGTCCAAATCACCCGTTCTCCCACATGGGACGTGTACCCGGCGAGGTCCGCCGGATCCCATCACAACCCATTCAGGAGAACCAACATGACCCTTTCGAAAATCGCCAAAGCCGCCGTCCTCTCGGCCGCCCTGCTCTTGCCGGTCGCGTCCGCGCAGGCCGCCGACGAACTCAATGTCGTGCCCGGACTGTCCATCGCCGGCGCACCGCTGGCCCTGCACGGCTACGACCCGGTCGCCTATTTCACCAAGGGCGCACCGACCCGCGGCTCCGATGCCCTGGTGCATGTCCACGAAGGCGCGGCCTACAGATTCAGTACGCAGGCCCACCTCGCCGCCTTCAAGAAGAACCCGGGGAAGTACACGCCACAATATGGCGGGTTCTGCGCCTTCGGCGTGTCGGTCGGCAAGAAGTTCGACGGCGACCCCATGCTGTGGAAGATCGAGGACGGCAAGCTCTATCTCAACCTCAACGAGGAGATCTACAAGACCTTCCTCAAGGATGTTGACGGCAATATCGACAAGGCCGACGGCAACTGGACCGGGATCGAGCACACCGCGGCGCGCGATCTCTAAACTGCACAACAGGCGGGCGGGGAGCGTGTCTCCCCGCTCAGCGCCGCCGGGCCATGACAGTGATCTCCACCTTCGATCCGCCGAACAGCGCGCCGGACTGTACCGTGGTGCGGGCCGGATAGCGGCCGCCCTCGAAGAACCCCCCATAGGCCTCGTTCATGGCGTCCATTTCGCCCAAGTCGGTCAGGTGAACATCGCAGCGCACGATATCCGACGTGTCGAGACCGACCTTGGCCAGCAGGAATGTCACCGTTTTCATGATCACTTCGGTTTCCGCGCCGACGTCGCCGAGAACCTCAAGGCCCTCTTCCACATCGGCGGCTACGAGACCCGCGAGAAACGCGTAGTCATCATCGAGCACCATGTTCGAGAACGGGGCGCCGATCTTGATGTCGTCGGGAAAATTTATGTGCTCAGGCATGACAGTCTTGTTACCCCAATCGCAGTATCTGACCGATCTGAAAGATGCCGGCGCCGACATTGATGAACCTGGACCTTACGCCCCGGAACGACAGCGGCCTCGGCGGTGACAGGTTGAGCGGCAGATCTTCCTTGCCGTCGCTCAGGATGTTGCGTGCCATCGCCCGACCCATGACCGAGCCGGGACCGATGCCGCGGCCGTTATATCCGATGCAGGTCAAAACGCCGGGTGCCAGTTCGCGCAGATGCGGAACATGGTCGGGCGTGAAGGCGATCTCGCCCATCCAGCGGGAGTCCCATTCGACAGGACCGACATGGGGGAACAGCTGCGCAATGGAGTGCTCGGCCCAGCGCTTGCGGAACGTGTCTTTGTTATCGGGAATGCTGCCGACGCCGCCGACGATCAACCGACCAGCCTCATCCAAACGGAAAGACCGCATGGCGTCCCGCGAATCCCAGGCGCCTTCGCGCCCCGGCAGGATCGTGCGGCGTAGGTTCTCGCCGAGCGGCTTGGTGGCGAACTGGAAATAGTAGAGCGGATAGATCTCAAGCTTGAGACCCGGCCACAGGTCTCCCGTATAGGCATTGGTGGCGAGGATAAGCCTGTCCGCGGTGACCTTGCCGCCCGGTGTAGACACAACCCAGCGCGAGCCGTCCGGCTTCACCGAGGTGGCCGGCGATTCCGCATGAACCTTCACTCCGGCGGCAATCGCCGCGCGGGCCAAACCGCGGACATAGCCCATGGGGTTGATGGTGCCTGCTTCGGGATCGAACAGCGCGCCGCAATAGGCCTCGGTGCCGGTTCTGGCCACCGTGGCGTCACGGTCGAGCATTTCGACCTTGGCGCCCCGTTCGTTCATGGCGGCGGCGCGTTTGGCGAGCTTCGCAACATGTGCCTCATTGGGCGCCAGATAGAGCGTGCCGTTATGTGCCACCTCACACTCGATGCCGTGGCGCTCGATCAGTTCGAACACCAGCTTCGGCCCGAAGGCATAGGCTTCGTTGAGCCGTTCGCCGGCTTCCCTGCCGAGGACATCGACTACCTCGCCTGGATGGTACCAAAGCCCCTGATTGACCAGACCCGCGTTGCGGCCCGACCCGCCATAGCCGATTTTGGTGGCCTCGAGGACCGTGACCTTGGCGCCGCCCTCGGCCAGATGCAGGGCGGCGGAAAGCCCGGTGAAGCCACCGCCGACGATGGCGACATCGCATGTGACATCACCGCAAAGCGCCGGAGCGTCCGGCGCTGGCGGAGCCGTCTTGTCCCACAGGGAAACAGGGTCTTGCGGCGCCGTCGTCATCGTCGTGCGTTCAGCTCCCGTTGTGAGGGCTCATGCGGCCCTCAGGTCCTCCTTGGCGATCCAGGCTTCGGCCTCGTCGATGGCCAGTTCGATCTTGTCGAACATGTCGTTGAGCTGGTCCGCGGTCATGACCAGCGGCGGGCAGATGCCGATGGCGTCGGTCAGGTTGCGCAGGATGACGCCGTGATTCTGGCAGATCACGTTGACCTTGGCGCCAACCATCGCTTTTGGATCGAAGCGCCGTTTGGTCGCCTTGTCGGCGACCATTTCGAACGCGCCGATCATGCCGCGGCCGCGCGCTTCGCCGACCAGCGGATGCTCGCCGATCTTGGCAAGCCGGCTCTCGAATATGGGCACCAGCGTCTTGACGTGGCCGACGATGTCGTCGCGCTCGTAGATCTCGAGCACCTTGTTGGCGACCGCCGCGCCGACCGGGTGGCCGGTATAGGTGTAGCCATGGCCGAAGGTGCCGATCTTGCGGCTCTCGTCGAGCATCGCCTGATACATGTCTTCCGGCACGGTGACGCCGCCGAGCGGGATATAGGCGGATGTGATCGCCTTGGCGACGGAGATCGAGTTCGGTTTGATGCCGAAGGTTTCCGAGCCCCACATGTTGCCGGTTCGCCCGAAGCCGCAGATCACCTCGTCGGCAATCATGTAGATGTCGTACTTGTCGAGCACCGCCTGGATCTTCGGGAAGTAGCCTTCCGGCGGCACGATGACGCCGCCGGCGCCCATGATCGGCTCGGCGATGAAGGCGGCAACCGTATCCGGGCCTTCCTCGATGATCTTCTGCTCGAGGGTCTCCGCCATGCGGGTCGAAAACTCTTCTTCCGTTTCGCCGTCCTCGGCGAAGCGGTAGTAGTGCGGGCATGCCGTATGGGTGATGTTGGCGATCGGCAGATCGAAATCCATATGCACCGGCGGCAGGCCGGTCAGGCTGCCGGATGCCACGGTGACGCCGTGATAGCCCAGGATGCGCGAGATGATCTTCTTCTTCTCAGGCTTGCCGCGGGCATTGTTGTAATACCAGATGAGCTTGACCTGGGTGTCGTTGGCTTCCGAGCCGGAACAGGTGAAGAGCACCTTTGAGGCTTCGCAGGGCGCAAGCTCCTTCAGCTTCTCGGACAGCTCAATCGCCGGGTCATGGCTCTTGCCGCCGAAGAGGTGCGTGTAGGACAGCTTTTCGAGCTGCTTGGTCGCAACCTCGATCAGTTCCTTGTTGCCGTAGCCAAGCGCCGTGCACCACAGGCCCGAAAGGCCCTCGATGTACTGGTTGCCGTCACTGTCCCAGACATGGATCCCCTCGCCGCGCTCGACGACCAGCGGGCCGGTTTCACGGTGGGTGGCTAGGTTGGTATAGGGATGGATGACGGTTTCGATGTCGCGCACAGCAACATTGCTCAACGGCTTCATTTCGATGTTCCTCTGTAACGGGGCCCGCCCTATATTGCGGACCTCTATATTGCGGGGGCCAGGCCCGAAATGTCAAAGCGCAGCGCCTTGAGGGCACTGTGATATTCGAGCGCAGGCAAAACAGCAAGCAGAGAGACGGGAGAGGCGTATGAGCGGGGACGGGGAACTGATCGCGATGACAGCCTGCGAGGTTGTCGACCGGCTGACTGCAGGCGACGTGACAAGTGGGGAACTGCTCGATGCACTCGAAACCCGCATCGGCGAGGTCGACCCCCATGTCAACGCCCTGCCCACTTTGTGTTTCGACCGCGCCCGTGAGAGAGCCGGGCTGACCGACAGAAGCAGCCCTCTGGCGGGCCTGCCGGTGGCGATCAAGGACCTGACCGAGGTCGAAGGGGTCCTCACCACTTTTGGCTCGCCGATCTTCAAGGACAACGTGCCGGAGCAGTCCGACATTCTGGTGGAAACGCTGGAAAGCAACGGCGCAGTGATTTACGCCAAGTCCAACACGCCCGAATTCGGTGCCGGCGCCAACACCTTCAACGAGGTTTTCGGTTCGACGCTCAATCCGTGGAACACGTCGCGTTCGGCGGCGGGATCATCGGGCGGTTCGGCGGTGGCGCTGGCCACCGGCATGGCCTGGCTGGCGCATGGTTCCGACATGGGCGGGTCGTTGCGCAATCCGGCCAGCTTCTGCGGCATCGTCGGCATGCGGCCCAGCCCCGGCCGCGTTGCCGCGACGCCCGGCGCGGCGATCGAGAGCAATCTCGGCCAGGAGGGCCCGATGGCCCGCACGGTCGAGGATTTGGGCCTCATGCTCGACGCCATGAAGGGCGGCCATCCGGGCGACCCGATCTCGCTGCCCGACGACGGCACCAGCTTTCTGAACGCGGCGCGCAGCGGCGCGC
>JAJFHL010000367.1 GCA_021775615.1 Hyphomicrobiales bacterium | reverse complement strand
CCCAGGGCCCGTCCGACCAGCATCTCAATCCGCGGGTCGGGTTTCCTGAGATCGGAGTAATTGACACCGATCGTATCGTAGGACGTGCGCATCGAGCCGAGTAACATACGGCGACAGACTTGTCTTCAAACGCCTGCATTGTCCGCGAAGCAGAAGTCCCGCCACTCCTCCCGCGCTTCCGTAATTGCGCCATCGCTATGACAAGGAGACGGTCTGCGCTCCCATCATGCCCTACCTTTGGCTGCCCGCCGGTGATACTTTCTTTGATGAATGCACTCAACGCAGGTGCGGCGGCATGACGAAATCCAACCTGGGCCTGATGACTGCGATCCTTACGGCTGTGTGCCTGCTTTTGGGTGGAGCACCAGGCTATGCGGACAGCACGTCGCCACGTCTGGCGGCATACTACGACCTGAAAATGCTGCTTTGTGACCAAACGGCCTATCAATGGAGAGGGCGCGACCGGCCGTGGCCCGTTGCAAAGGACATTACCCAGGTCGGTGTCGGCCGTGATGCGAGTTATGTTCTGACCACATCCGGCCGGCTTCTGACCTGGGGTGAAGAGTTGGACGAGACCCGGGAAATACTCGACCGGGTCAAGTGGTTTGCAGCCGGCCGGACCGGTGTGTTTGCAGCGCGTTCAGACGGGACCTTCGTGTATTTGGCCCGACCGAAGAGCTGGTTCGGAGAGGGCGAGCTTGTTCAACCCGAAAGGGTTGGCGCCTCTATGGTGACCGCGAGCATCGGTGACAGCGCCAATTACTTCGTCACGAGCGATGGCACTCTGTTCGTCAAGGGGCTTGCACATCGCGGGCAGTATGGTGACGGAAAACTGGAGCCCACCGAGGTGTTTGTCTCGGTTGCAAGCGATGTTGTCGCCGTCAAGGCCCATACCGGTCATGCCATATTGCTGAAACGCGATGGCACCGTCATGGGGACCGGCGGCAACATTTACGGCCCCCTTGGACGGCATGGCATCGGCGACAAGGCGATTTCCTGGGGTTCGATATTCCAGGACGCTGACGCGATTGCGACGGGTTCCAGCCATAGTTTGGCAATTGGGCGAGATGGCTCATTGTGGCGTTGGGGACGTGACGTCGGCCTTGATCCCGAACAGGTCATGGACAATGTCGTTGCAGCGGCGGCGGACCAGAGCGGCAGCGTGGCCTTGTTGAACGATGATTCGCTCTGGCAATGGGAACGCGGTCGGCAACCCAGGCTACATTTTCAATGCCCGTAGTGGGTCACGAATGCCCTTCGCAAAATCGCGTCATCAAGCCTGGAACGGGGGCAAAAACAGACAAAGGATTTGCGCGGTGCAAGGGTCCGCCATGGGGCGGCAGCCTTTGCCGGCACGGTCAGGCTATTCGGTCACCGTGCAGGTGCCGTAATACGAGACCTGAAAGTTATGGTCCTGCAGAAAATACCGATACGTACCCTTCTCGGGGTGAATGGTGACACGTCTGGTCAGACTGATTGAACCGTCGTCCTCGACGGACTCTATCTGGTAACGCTGGTCCGGATCTTCGGATTGTGAGGTGGTGTACGTCATGGATGTCAGATCGATGTGGTACGTGACGTCGTATTCCTCGCCGCTGGCGGTCCATGCCTCCCAGCCGGTGGTGGGTCTCCTGATCTCACAGAAGTAGGTGAAGACGTCAAGCGCTTGCGCCGCAGGAGCAAGTCCGGTTGTTGCAGCGACAAACAGCACTCCCGGCAACAAGAACTGTCTAATAGTTCTGCACTTCATTTTCGCATCCCTTGTTTGAACGTCCCCGGTGAAATTCAAGATGCCGGAGCATCGTGCGAGGATGTCCCGAGGCGTATTCCCGATCCGCAATTTTGCGAACGGGGCGGCTTTAACCCGGTGCGCGCCCAATCCAAGCCCTGGCAGCATTGACCCGCTCCTCGTCAAGGGATCGCTTCTCCCTTTGCCAGCGAAAGGGATACGCATTGGACAATTCGATAGCCTCCGGTTGTTTCAATCCGGATTGTACGAACATCGGAATCATCATCTTCGGCGATTTCATTTGCGTCGAGAAGTGTGGGCACATTTACGCAGGGCCCCTCATGAATTTCATAACTAAAGACGTCAACAAACTGGATCGTGTAAGTTTGAATTACATTGTTTTCCCAATCGATGGGATAGTCGACCTCAATCAACAGCCTGTGCTCGCCCCGATCCGGATCCGGCAACTCAACAATCTTTCGGACAACACTGTCGTGCCAATGAATGTCTGCAATATCCATGTGGGACGGCCCTCACTCACCAGTAAATCTGCATCTGTCGTCGAGACCGTATCTCATCTGTCGTGCCTCAAATAATTAAATGTGCTTTGACGCAATTGCTTCATACCCGCTCAAAACCCGGTGTGACATGACGATGCCGGCGATTTTCAAAGTGGGTAAACTGCGCGTTCCAGACAAGCATTCTGCCAATATTAAGTGTCGGGGGTAACCGGGTATGAAATCGACATTGTCAAAATCGACGCGAGATTAATCCGCGACCGGGAGCCGTTTCATGATGTTTTTCCCGAGAGTTGGGGTTTCCCGAGAGTTCGGGTTTCCTGGCTTCCATGGTGAGAACATGCACGCGTGGATCGATTGCATGAGTTGCCTCGATGAACCCGATAGTGGGATGACGTCGGTTCACGTGCCGAAGGGCGGCGTGCCTGCACTGCATCTCGATGATTTTGACGACCTCCACGATCGCTGCCCTGAAATATGTGATGAGCTCATATCGTGGTCCGCGTTTGTGAACTTCTGCCAGACAGCGCGCGGCGAAGCCCCCCTGCCGGCGCTTTCCTACTCTAGAGCTTGGTCTTGATGCAGATTGCGGGCGACTTGAAGGGCCCGCGTAGGGTCATTTTCCACCGTCAGTGATCACGGTGGCTGATGTCTGGAAACGGGGGCACAACCGGACATTGGGATTGTGCGGTGCAGGGGTCCACCAAGTGCCATTAACGCCCGTCGGTTCAGTCTCACGGCACGGAGAGAAATGCCCCAAAGCACAAGTGCGGATGGCCAGGTCGAGACGCCCGCTATGCACCTAAGACTTGCCGTAGCCGAAGAGGGGATTTCTAACTCGAAGCGATCATTCGGCTGCAACGTTCGCGCCGCCGACGATCTGATCGCTGACGTTGTCCACCACGACCGGTGTTTCGAAATATTGGATGCCGGGCTCTGCGCCGTACTTGTCTTTGATCAGCGCCCGCCAGTCATCATTGAAAACCGCCTCTGCTGCAGCACGGGTCTCGAACAGATAACACCCCCCGCCTGTGCCTGTTTCAGGGTCGAACAGGTAATATTTACGTAGCAGTCCCGCCATGCCGCGATACCGTGGCGCGGTGCTTTGGAAAATCGCCGTGGCATCGTCGAGCGACGTGCCTTCGGTGAGTTTGAACTGAACGACCGCGGTGATCATGTGGGGCCTCGCTAAGTTATGATGATTGCAAAGTACCTGATGTCAGGGGTTCATGGTAACGCTTCATCGATAGCATTCCAATCAGGTCTGGATTTCAACACGGCGGTGCCCCGACACGTCGGCACCGGCGTTTGGTTCCAGACGCCGGTGCAGTGTCCCTGTAATTGGAGGACTATGTCTGACCCGCCCGTTTCTACACACCCAGGGTCATTTCTCGCCGTGACGAGGGTGCACTGTGGACGTCAGCCGTGGGGGCAAATCCGGACATTCAAGTCTCGCCTGCTTCCGGCCCAGAGCGGCCTTTGCGAAATCCCGCCGCGATGTCTGTAATGGGGGCGAAAGCAGACCTTGCAATCGTTCGACAGTAGAGTCTGCTAAGTGCCAATTTCAGACCTCCGCGGTTTCACGCAGGACTGTGGGCCGCATT
>JAJFHL010000366.1 GCA_021775615.1 Hyphomicrobiales bacterium | reverse complement strand
GCCGACGGACATTAGGGGCGCGGCCCTCAACGGGTTTGACGTCTATTTCATCACCGGCGGTATCCATGCCGCGGAACTTGGCGATCTGGATACCCCCGACGGCGTTGCCGCAGTGGCGGCAGGTGTGGAGCGCCAGTTTTCAGGGATCAGGCTCGCCGGTTTGTGCGAGCGGTTGCGCTGGGCTTGACACCGGTGGCGTGATTCAGCCGGGATCGCGCAGATGAGGTGTTCGCATGCCGGCTCCTGTTTCCAGATTTGCGGAAATGCGATGAATGCCGCTACCCTTCTCCCGAGGAGGCCAGGTGCCACAGTCCTGCCTGAGCCCCAGAGCCAATAGGCGTCCAGAAAATGGGAATGCTGATCAAAGGCGCGTGGGTAGACGATGCCGACCTGACGATTGAGGACGGCGCTTTTGTTCGCGCCGGCAGCGCGTTCGACCGCGACCTGCCGCCCTCCATGATTGGCAAACTCATGTCGGCGCCCGAACGCTATACGCTCATCGCCTCGTTCAGTTGCCCCTGGTCTCACCGGGCCCTGCTGGTGCGGTCGCTCAAGGGCCTCGATCCGCATTTGCCCTTAATGACTGCACGCGAGCCGCGCATTGAAGGATATGCCCTGGACGGACAGGAGGTGATGGCGCGTCTCGGGCTGCGGAATGTCGCGCATCTGCACCAGCTCTACGCCCTCAGCGACCCTGACCACAGCGGCCGCGTCACTGTTCCGGTCATTTGGGACAACGACAAAAAGCAGATTGTCAGCAATGATTCCGGTCGGATCATGCGTGCGCTCGACGCAGCGGACGGCGAAGCCGGCTTCACGCTGGTCCCGACGGAGCAGCAAAGCGAGATCGATACGCTCAACGAGGCGATCCACGCGAGACTGGCCAACGCGGTCTATAGGGCCGGCCTGGCGCAGAAGCAGGAGGCCTACGATGCCGCCGTGGACGAGGTTTTCGAGACGCTACGGCAACTGGAATCCCGTCTTGCGGTTGACCGCTTCCTGTTTGGCTGCCATGTCACCGAGACGGACGTGAGGTTGTTCGCCACACTGGTGCGCTTTGACGCGGTCTACGCCACGCATTTTCGCTGCACCCGCCGCCGGTTGGTCGACCACCCCAATCTGTGGGCCTATGCGCGCGATCTCTATGCCTGGCCCGGTGTCGCGGAAACGGTTGAGTTCGACACCATCTTGCGCGGCTACTACATCAACGACGGCGACAACAATCCGCACCACATCATTGCGGACCGGCCGGAAGCGGATTGGCACGAACCCCATGGCCGGCACCGATTCGGCGCGGCCCAGATTTGGTCGCGGCGCGATGGGCCGTCGGACCTGGAGAATTAGGAGGCTGCAGTGACATTGGATGAAACGGCCTGGCCGCGAAAGACCAGGGACCTCCACAACCACCACATGGATTCGACGATCTGGGACGAGTTCGCGTTCCGCGACGACGACATCATCATTGCAACCTGCGCCAAGTCCGGAACAACGTGGATGCAGCAGATTGTCAGCCAGCTCTTGTTCAACGGCCAGGAAGACCTGCCGGTGGCGGAAATGTCTCCCTGGCTCGACCTGCGCATTCCTCCCAAGGACATCAAGCTCGCGGAACTGGAGGGACAGACGCACCGGCGCTTCGTAAAGACACATTTGCCGGTCGACGCGCTCGTCTTCGATGCGAACGCGAAATACATCTGTATCGGTCGCGACGGCCGCGATGTCGTCTGGAGCCTCTTCAACCACCACGTCAATGCAAACGCTTCGTGGTATGACGCACTGAACAACACGCCGGGCCTCGTCGGTCCGCCGATAGGCCCGCCTGCGGACACGGTGCAGCAGTACTTCCGTGACTGGCTGGAGAAAGACGGATTTCCGTTCTGGCCGTTCTGGGACAACATCCGCTCCTGGTGGGAGATCCGAAGCTTGCCGAATGTCTTGCTCGTCCATTTCGCGCATCTGAAAGCCGACATGCCGGGTGAAATCCGGCGCATCGCAGCCTTCCTGGGAATAGCTATCGACGAAAAGCGGTGGGACGCCGTCCTGGAACACTGCGGCTTCGACTATATGAAGGCGCATGCGGCAACCAGCGTCCCCCTGGGAGGGGCATTCTGGGATGGCGGCGCTGAAACCTTTGTGCACAAGGGCACAAACGGCCGATGGCGTGATCTTCTGAGCGTGGAAGAGGTTGCGGCCTATGAGCAAAAGGCATTGGCCGAGCTTGGGCCGGACTGTGCCCGTTGGCTGCAGACCGGCGCGTTGTAGGTGGTCCGCGGCCGGCCGGCAGGCCGTCAAGAGCGGTTCCCCGCCCGGCGAACCATAATGCCGCCGTTAAGCCAAGCCGCGCACCCACGTTGACAACGAAACCCGCCCACCTATATTGCGAACACTGCTCGCATATCTAGGCACAAAGTCGGTGTTGATCATCGGTGCCGGCGAGGCTCTTATTTGCAACCTGTTAATCACGCAGAATTGAGGACACGCGGCGCAATACCTTGACTAGGATCGCCCGCGTAGGTTCCGGCAATGTCCACTGAGGATATGCTTGTTGACACAGCAGTGGTGCGGCGGACCCGGATAACGAGGGGCGCGCCCGCGGGCGCGCATTCGTGCTTATGACCGTACAGCTCAAAGACAGCGCAAAACACAACAAGACCCCGGCCGACCGTGAAGTCCTCGAAAGCGCGGTGGTGCGCTTTGCCGGCGATTCCGGCGACGGCATGCAACTGACCGGCGCTCAGTTCACGGTTTCGTCGGCCGTTGCCGGCAACGACCTCGTGACCTTTCCGGACTTTCCGGCCGAAATCCGTGCACCCGTCGGCACCACGTTTGGCGTCTCAACCTTCCAGATCAATTTCGGAACCCGCGAAATCAGAACGGCAGGCGACACGCTCGACGTTTTGGTGGCGATGAATCCGGCGGGTCTCATCACCAATCTGGAAGATCTGCGCGAAGACGGCCTTCTGATCATAGACGAGAACACGTTCCAGGAACGCAATCTCAAAAAGGCAGGTTACGAGACCAATCCGCTGGAAGACGGCAGTCTCGCGAAATACCGGGTCATGACGCTGGAGATCTCGAAATACGCTCAGAACGCCGCCAAGGCGGTGGAGAATGTAGAGATCACCAACAAGGAGAGCGTGCGCACCAAGAACATGTGGGCGCTGGGCCTGGTGCTGTGGCTGTTCGACCGCGACACCGTCGTTACGAAAGAGCGGCTCGAACAGAAGTTTGCCAAGTTGCCGGACATCGCCAAGATCAACGTGGCCGCGCTGGTGGCGGGCCATGCTTTCGGCGAGACCATGGAACTCGCGCCGGGCGCGAGCGCCTATCATGTGCCGCCGGCCGAATTGCCGGCCGGCGAATACCGCAATGTCACAGGCTCCCAGGGCATCTGCTGGGGACTTGCAACCGGCGCGCACCTGGCCGGCCTTGAACTTGTCTACTGTTCCTATCCGATCACGCCGGCCTCCAACATGCTGCACATTCTGGCCGGCATGGCCGAGGACCTCGGCGTGAAGACCTTTCAGGCGGAGGACGAAATCGCGGCCGCGACCGCCGCCATCGGCGCGTCTTATGCCGGCGGTATCGGAGTTACGGGAAGTTCGGGGCCTGGTGTCGCCCTCAAGACCGAAGCGATCGGTCTTGCCTGTGCCGCCGAACTCCCCATGATCATCGTCAACGCCCAGCGGGGAGGACCTTCGACCGGCCTGCCCACCAAGACCGAGCAGTCCGATCTCTATCAGTCGGTATATGGCCGTAACGCGGACAGCCCGCTCGTCGTGCTGGCGGCGCATTCGCCGGGCGACTGCTACTACATGGCGGTCGAAGCCGTGCGCCTTGCCACCAAATACATGACCCCGGTGATCCTGCTGTCGGACGGCTATCTGGCGAATTCGTCGGAGCCATGGAGCGTTCCTGACGTTTCGTCGATGCAGCCTTTCGGAGTTACAACCACGACCGTGCCGGAGAACTTCGAGCCGTTCATGCGCGACCCGAAGACCCTGGCGCGCCCCTGGGTGGTGCCGGGAACGCCAGGCGGCATTCACCGCATCGGCGGCCTGGAGCGTGCGCAGGGCTCGGGCAATGTCTCCTACGATCCGGACAACCACCAGGAAATGACCGATCTGCGCGCCGCCAAGATCCGCGGCATCGCTCACGACATTCCCGAACAGACCGTCGAGCGTGGTGACGCCGAAGGCGACATTGCGGTGGTCGGCTGGGGCTCGACCTTCGGCCCCATCAACCGGGCGGTGGAGAACCTGCGCGATGAAGGCCTCAGCGTCTCCCATGTGCACATCAACCATATCTGGCCGCTGCCGGCCAATTTGAAGGACGTGCTTGAGAAGTTCCCGAAGATCCTGGTGCCCGAGATGAACAACGGCCAGCTGGTGAACCTGCTCAGGGCCGAATATCTGCTGCCGGCCGAAAGCCTGCCCAAGGTCTCCGGCAAGCCGTTCAAGGTGAGTGAAATCGAAGACGCGGTGCGTTCGCGTCTGGGAGAGAACGAATGAACGTCGTCACCAAGCTCTCGCCGAAAGACTATGCCACCGATCAGGAAGTGCGCTGGTGCCCGGGTTGCGGCGACTATGCGATCCTCAAAGGCGTCCAGCGCACCATGTCCGATCTTGAGGCCGATCCCGAGAAAACGGTCTTCATTTCAGGCATCGGCTGTGCTGCGCGCTTTCCCTATTACATGGAGACCTACGGTTTCCACACCATCCACGGCCGCGCCGCGGCGGTGGCCACCGGAACCAAGCTCGCCAATCCCGATCTCGAAATCTGGCTGGTTTCGGGCGATGGCGACTCCCTCTCCATCGGCGGCAACCACTTGCTGCACCTGCTGCGCCGCGACATCGACATCAACTATCTCCTGTTCAACAACGAGATTTACGGCCTCACCAAGGGCCAGATGTCGCCAACCTCAAGGCGCGGCACGGTCAGCCCGTCCTCGCCGCGCGGCTCGATGGACGCTCCGGTCCATGCGATCGCCTTCGCGCTCGGCGCCGGCGCCCGCTTCGTGGCGCGCACCTATGACGTCGCCCAGCCGCACATGATCGCCACCTTGAAACGCGCTCACGCTCATCGCGGCACCTCGTTCGTCGAAATCCTGCAGAACTGCATCGTCTATAACCCGGACGTCTTTGCCGATATCACCGACAAGGCCGTCGCGTCCGATCACCAGATCCATCTGGAGCATGGGGCACCGCTGCTCTTCGGCAAGGAGAACGAGAAGGGCCTGCGGCTCGACCCGCGGACCCTGAGCATCGAAGCGGTCACTTTGGGTGAGAACGGTGTGACGGAAACCGACATTCTGGTCCACGACGAGACCAACCCGGTGCTCGCGTCGCTCATCGCCAAAATGGCTCCGCCGCACCTGCCCGAAGCCCTCGGCGTGATCTACTGCGCCGCCGATGCAGCCCCGCAGCCGGAGAAAGCCGAGCGCCCCTCAAGCGAGGTCATGGCTGAGCGGCTGAATGCGCTGATGCGCATGGGCCACACCTGGCACGTGGGTTAGGGCAAAGCCGGAACCCACACCCTTCCGTCATCCCGGACCTGATCCGGGATCCACTCGCATATCAGTTTGTCGAGGGCAGGAGAGGTTACGCTCCCCTCAACTTGGTAATTGTCGTAAAGGCTGACAGGGCCTCGGCGCTGGAGTGCACCTCGATCACCGCCGCGGTCTCGCAGGCGAGGGCATCCGAGACGATCCCCGCCACGTCGTCCCCCGCCGAAATCGTGAACGCCTTTGCCCCGAAGGCCTCGCCCCATTTGGCAAAG
>JAJFHL010000365.1 GCA_021775615.1 Hyphomicrobiales bacterium | reverse complement strand
CGTGAGTTGTTTCCAACCAAGGCCGTTTCCGGGCCGCCGCCTGCCACAAGGTGGTGGTCCCGGTGGTTCGGCGGTTCCCGTGATCGCTCAGGCGAGCGTCGGAAGACGGATCCGGCCGGGCGTGAACACACAGCCCTGGCGCGTTGGAAACGGGATGCCGAAGACAACGCCGAGCCGCTGCGTCGGACCTGCTGCGATGCGCTCTTCGAGGTCGTGTCCGCGATCACGCGGCGCCGGGGCCGGTTGCTTGGCGACCGCGACCTCATTGCGCGCATGGTGGTGACCATGGTGTGCAACAGGCACGGCAGCGAAGTCATAGGAGATGCCATCGAGCCCTATATACGCAATGCGGTCGCGGGCGAAGGTTATCGCTTCCTGCCGGCCCAGGAGCAGCCTGTCGTCATGAACGTCAAGGGAGCGTCGGCATCGGGCAAGAGCTCCATGCGCGGGCTGCAGAAATCTCTGACGGAGCGGCTCGGAATTCCGTGGGACGATTTTGCGGTCATAAGTCCCGACATCTGGCGCAAGTTCCTGCTCGACTATGATGCATTGGGAGAGGCCTACAAATATGCCGGAACCATGTCCGGCCACGAGCTTGAAATCATCGACCGCAAGCTCGACGCCTACATGGCGGCGAAGGCGGCGCGCGGAGAGATGTCGCACCTTCTGATCGACCGCTTCCGCTTCGACAGTTTTGCGCCGGAAACGGATGATCGCGAACCGAGCAAACTGCTCACAAGGTTCGGCCACCTGATCTACATGTTCTTTATGATCACGCCGCCCGAGGAGATCGTGGAACGGGCCTGGAAACGCGGCCTGAGGGTCGGCCGCTACAAGGCGGTGGACGATCTGCTCGACCACAATGTCGAGGCCTATACCGGCATGCCCCAGCTGTTCTTCACCTGGGCGCTGAGAACCAGGAAGCGCGTGCACTACGAGTTTCTCGACAACAGCGTGGAGGAAGGGCGCCGGCCACGCACCGTCGCCTTCGGCTGGAACGGCGAGATGAATGTTCTCGACCTGAAGTGCATGATTGACGTCGACCGGTTTCGAAAGGTCAATATCGATGCGAAGGCGCCGCAGGAAGTGCGCGACGATCATCGCATGGCGCCGGAACGCAACACTGATTTCCTGAAGCAGTGTGCCGCGCGGATTCCGGCGGTGAATTTTGCCGATGCGGTAAGCGGCTACATCTATGCGCGCCTCGAGCATGGCAGGTGGGCCTGGCGGGACGAGGAACGTATCGCCCAAGTCGTCCGCGACCCCGATGCCAAGGCCGGCTTGGACGCACTCGGGACAACACCGGTTGACCCGGAACCCCTGCGGAAGACCGCCCCACCGTCGCTGGCTGTAAAGGGAAGTGACACGCTGGGCGCCTGGGGAGGGGGACATGCAGACGGGGCGCCTCGAGCAACCAAGCGTTCGCTGGATATGTCTTAGGCCCCTGCAAGTCTTGACCTGTGTCAAAGCGCCGAGACAGCGGCACTGCCACTGTCGCCTCTGCCGGCCAACCGGTGCCGCCCGGCGTTCCGGGCGGCACCGGAAGGCGCTTTCCGGCAGTCATCTTCTTGGAGGTCCCGATGTACAAGAACATTCTCGTTCCCGTTGACCTGGCGCACAAGGAAACCGCGCCGGTGATGATTGCCGATGCTCTGGCGCTGGCCGACAAGGACGCCCGGATGACGCTGCTCTACGTCATGCCGGAGATCCCCGGCATCGTGTCGGCCCATCTGCCGGCCGGCACGACCGACGAGGCCAAGGCGCGGGCCGAAGCCGAACTGAGGCAGTTGGCACAGGACAACGGGGCGCCGGAGAATGTCGAGGCGCTGACCAGTGTCGGTCCGCCCTACCACAACATTCTGGAGACCGCCGCGGCCGACGGCACCGACCTCATCGTCATCGCCTCGCATCAGCCGGAACTCTCGGACTATCTCCTGGGTTCCGTGGCCGCAAAAGTGGTGCGCCACGCGCCATGCTCGGTGCATGTGATCCGGTAGCGGTTTTAGCCACAATTCCGGCGGCGAGATAACTCTTGCGGAGATTGCCGAACTCGCGGCACCGTGAGGGGCCTCTCCATTCCCTTGAGGATATGGCGTTGCCGTTTCACGATTGAATGGTCGACCATGGGAAATTGGGCGATACGCAGGGCCCGTCAGGGCGATGCTGGTGCTCTGGCGGTCTGCATCGATGCGGCTTATGCGCAGTATTCCGGACGCATCCGGGATTTGCCTCCGGTGTCGGCGAACTGCGCCGCGCAGATCGCCGACCATCAGGTCTGGGTGGCGGAAACCGGTGGCCACATCATCGGCGGGCTTGTACTTGCGTCTGAGGCTGAATGCATGCGGCTTATCAATGTCGCGGTACATCCTAGTCATACAGGCGGCGGCCTCGGCCGGACGCTCATTGCATTGGCGGAAAGCGAAGCTTCACACCAGGAGTACAATGAGCTTCAACTGACCACTCATGTCGACATGCCGGATAACATTCAGTTCTATGCGCGTCTTGGGTGGCTGGAGACTGGCAGGGACGGCAACAAGGTGATGATGAAGAAGGCCATCTGAGCGCATTACTCTACCGGTGTCGCAATTTCTCCGACAAAATGGTTTCATCTGGGTAATAGGGGCCTGTCCAGGCCCCTGCCAAGGGTAAGTTGGAGACGATGCCGATGTCCGAAAGCTCCGTTGCCGAACATTACACACATGGATCCTTGCTTGAAGCGATCCGCAACGGCCTTGAGCAACTTGGCAAGACGCCGAACACGGTCACTGTTGATGACCTGGGGCCGATTGACGAGTTCCATATCGGCGGTCGCCAGGCGTCGGAACACTTTCTGGGGCAGCTTGGCCTGACGGCGGACACGCATGTGCTTGATGTCGGCAGCGGACTGGGTGGAGGCACTCGGTTTGCAGCCAGCCGCTATGGCAGCCGGGTCACCGGCATCGATCTGACACCGGAGTATGTCGAGACCGGCCGGGCGCTGTGTGACTGGGTCGGGCTCGGTGAGCGCATTTCCCTGCACAATGGCAGCGCTCTCGACCTGCCGTTCGGCGACGTCGGTTTCGATGCCTCATACATGATGCATGTCGGCATGAACATCGCCGATAAAGCGGGAGTGTTCTCGGAGGTCGCCCGTGTCCTGAAACCAGGTGCCGTGTTCGGAGTATACGACGTGATGCGTACAGGTGAGGGGGATCTGTCGTTTCCGGTTCCGTGGTCTCAGACACCGCAGAACAGCGCGGTGGCGACGCCCGCCGACTACCGCGAGGCGCTCGAAGGCGCCGGGTTCGCCATTTCCGCCGAACGCGACCGTCGCGACTTCGCGCTCGAATTCTTCGCGGAACTGAGCGCCAGGGCGGCACAGGCAGACGGCCCGCCGCCGCTCGGCATCCATGTGCTTATGGGAAAGAGCCGTGCCGAGAAGGTCAAGAACATGGTCGCCAACATCACGGTCGGGCTGATAGCACCGGTTGAGATGATTGCCCGCAAACCCGATTGATGGTTCCGCGGTCCCGCTAAGCCGGGCACTTGAATTCGAAAAAGTCGACCGGCCTCATCAGCTTGTTATGCTGACTGAACAGGGCACCGAGTTCGGCGCTCCGCCTGACATATTCGAGCCAGTCGGGATCCTGCCACATGCCGGCGCGTTTCGCTTCGCGGTCCGCCGCATTCTCGAACACCCAGATATGCATGTATTCGTTGGGGTTGCCGGTCTCTGTCGTCAGATAGGCGAGGGGCTGGCCGAGATGGCGGCTTTGCGGCCCTTTGCCGTACTCCGCATAAAGCGCAAGGTGAGCCTTGATGGTGCCCGGGCGGCAGGAATAGGTGCGCACATCCAGTAACATGTGATGCCCTTCAGGGGTTTGAGTGTATCCGCCGCAATGATTGGCGCTTTTCGATGTGCCCTTCAAGCATGCGTTTCCAATCCGCTTCGAGAAAGCATTTCAGGATGTTGAGATTGCTGTTAAGAGAGCTGCCTGAAACGCAAATACCAATCATCCAAGTGCCATGCTTGACCATGTTTCGATAACAGTCAGTGACCTCGCGATCGCCGCCGTTTTCTACGATGCGGTGTTCGAAGCGCTCGACCATCCTTGCGTCCGCAGGGACGAAGACGCACTGGGCTATGGCATCCGCAATAGCGCCGGTGATGACGGCCATTCATATATATCGGTCCTCGCCACCGGCGGGCCGGTGTCTCCCGATCGCCGGCACTGGTGCTTCCGCGCCACGAGCCGCAAGGCGGTGGATGCATTTCATGCCGCGGGACTTGCCGCCGGCGGCCGCGATGACGGAGCACCGGGCCTGCGCCCGCACTATCACGACGACTATTACGCGGCGTTCCTGCTGGACCCGGACGGCAACCGAATCGAAGCGGTCTGCCACCGCCACGAATAAGGCGGTTGTGAAAGAGGTCCGGCACCGAATTCACCGAAGGGAGCGATCCCCCAAAGCTCTCTAGCCGGCGTTCAGAACAGCGGAAATCTTTTCGGCATGGGCCGCAAGAACATCCGGCTCGGCCATCTCCGACGCCGGCGGGCGCATACGCACGCCTTCCCATCGCGGAATGATGTGGAAGTGGATGTGGAACACAACCTGACCGCCGGCCGCTTCGTTGAACTGCTGGATGGTGATGCCTTCCGCTCCCATCGCCTGTTTGACGCCCCTGGCCACGTGCTGAACGCCTTTGATGAGTGTCGCAAGGGCATCGGGCTCGATGTCCATGAGGTTGCGGGCCGGCGTCTTGGGGATCACCAGCGTGTGACCATCGCCGCGTGGCATGATGTCCAAGAAGGCCAGCACCTCATCGTCTTCATAGACTTTGTTTGCCGGCATTTCGCCGCGCAGGATCTTGGCGAAAATATTGTCCATGTCATAGGCGGTCATACGTGCGGCTCCGGCGCTGTCTGGTTATTCGTGATGAGATCTCAGGTCTTGAGTTCAACGTCAAGGGGCGAGCACCGCAAGGTCGACCTGAACGGCGAATGGGCGTGCAGGATTTCGCTTTCCTGGGCGATCGCCTCGCGTTCCCGGTCGAGATAGTCGGACACCGCATTGCTCAGGCCCTGATTGGCGATAAAGTGGGCCGAATAGGTGGTGACGGGCAAGTAGCCGCGGGCAAGCTTGTGGGCACCCTGGGCGCCCGCCTCGACACACTTCAATCCGTGCTCGATCGCGTAGTCGATGGCCTGGTAATAGCAGGTCTCGAAGTGCAGGAACGGGTGATCTTCAATGCAGCCCCAATAGCGCCCGTAGAGCGTGTCGCCACCGATGAAGTTGAGGGCGCCGGCGATGTAGTGCCCTTCACGCTTGCACATGATCAGGAGCATTTCTTCGTTCATCTCCTGACCCGCCAGGCTGAAGAATTCCCGGTTGAGATAGGGTGTCCCCCATTTGCGCTCACCTGTATCGAGATAGAAATCGAAAAAGGCGTCCCAGTGTGCTTCCGTGATGTCTGCGCCGGTCAACCATTCAATCTCGATGCCGCCGGCGCCGGCGCCCAGCCGCTCTTTCCTGACCGCCTTGCGTTTCCGCGAAGAGAGTTCTTCAAGGAAGTCGGAGAACGCCGCATATCCGTTGTTCAGCCAGTGAAACTGCTGGTCGGTTCGGCGCAGCATGCCGAGCTCGCCAAGCGCCGACCACTCGCCCTTGGTGAGGAAGGTGACATGGAGCGAGGAGGCATCGAGTTTGCGGCTGAGCTGCACGGCGGCGGAGGCCAGAAGCAGTTCGTGGTGCTCGGCATCACTCCCGTCGGCCACCAGAAGCCGCCGTCCGGTCACCGGTGTGAACGGCACGCTGCACTGGAGTTTGGGATAGTATTCGCCGCCCGCCGCTTCGAAGGCCGCCGCCCAGCCGTAGTCGAAGACATATTCGCCCTGCGAGTGCGATTTCAGATAGCACGGCATACAGCCGCCGACGGCGCCGTCTTCGGTCTCGAGGACGAGATGTTGCGGCAGCCAGCCGGTTTCGGGAGCCACCGAGCCCGACACTTCCAGCGCCTTGAGAAACTTGTGCGATATGAAGGGATTGTAGGGCCGTGACGCCGGATTGGCGCAGGCATCCCAATGGAAAGGTTCGACCGACGCGATGGAGCGTTCGACCCGCACGATCCTGCCTGTGTCCGCATCCTTACTCACTTAGGGCATGAACTCATAAATAGCCCGCATTCTGCGCTGACGGATTTGCGTTGCGAGCAGGCGCAAAGGTGCCGGAAACCTTTCGGTTTTCAAACCTTTGCAACGCACGCAGCGCATATCCGGCGTGCCTGCGGGTTTTGGTCAGGAGGGCCCGCCTGCAGGCAAACAATGCTCGATAAGGCACAAAGCCTGATCTTGCGCTTGTTTCCCAGCATTCGAACCCTCCTGACCAAACAGATTGTGCGCTACTTATGAGTTCGTGACCTATGGCAGAAATCCTTCAAATGTAATCTGGTCCGCCCACCTGGCGGAGAATTCGGCATCCGCTGTGCTGCGGACGGTCCATGTGATGAGTGGAAGTCCGCTGCCGCGCACCATGCGCGGAACCGCGCTTTGCAAGCCCTTGATATCATACGATATGAACTGCGGTCTGGTTTGCGCCATATGGAAAAGATATCGCAGTTTCATGCGTTGCCATCGTGACAGCCTTCGCCATTCAGGGTCGGATCTCTCGAAGCCGCACGCGACAATGCCGCGTATGCGGTCAGGGGCAAGTCGCCGGAACGCGCCGATCAGTGCCGGATCAAACGACATCACCGCGACCGGACCGCGATAGGCGCTCAGGACATCGGCGGTGCGCCGGGCAAGAGCCGTGTCGCCGGACCACGGGCTTTTGAGTTCGAGGATCAGCGCGGCCCTGCCGGCCACCTGGTCAAGCAGGTCACCAAGGGTCGCCATCCGGTCTGGTGTTCCGTGGAACCGGACCGATCTGAGATCCTCCGCACTGCGCCCGGCGATGGGGCCCGAGTCGGCGGTCAGGCGGTCAAGGGTTTCATCGTGAAACACCATGGCTTCGCCGTCGCCCGACATTTGCAGGTCGACTTCAATGGCATAGTCATGGTCGATCGCCGCGGCTACCGCGCTCGGCGTGTTCTCGATGATCCCCTTGTTCGGATCGTGCAGCCCGCGGTGGGCGATGGGACGGGCGGTCAGCCAGCTGAGGTCACGCATCGCACATCGCCCGTACGGGTCACTCGATCTCGAAAACCGCGTCAACTTCAACCGCCACGTTGAGCGGCAGGCTGCCCGCGCCCACCGCAAAGCGCGCATGTTTGCCCCGGTCGCCGAGTGCTTCAACCATCAGGTCAGAGGCGCCGTTGATCACCTTGGGATGGTCGGTGAATTCGGTTGTGCAGTTGACGAACCCGCCGAGCTTGACACAGCGCCGCACGCGCTCGATATCACCGCCACAGGCCGCCTTGAGTTGCGCCAGAATGTTGATCGCGCATAGTCGCGCCGCCTGGGCGCCTTCCTCGACC
Organism: Hyphomicrobiales bacterium; assembly: GCA_021775615.1. GTDB lineage: Bacteria > Pseudomonadota > Alphaproteobacteria > Rhizobiales > JAJFHB01 > JAJFHM01. The sequence goes on along the minus strand of JAJFHL010000365.1, from coordinate 19,508 downwards.
GAGAAATCCGTCCCGACTTTGCCCTGGAACTCAAAGCCGTCGGGGCCGAGGGTCACCTGGCCGGAAATGAAAACCAGGTTGCCGGTGACGACATAGGGGAGGTAATTGGCGACCGGCGCGGCTGGCTCGGGCAGAGTGATGCCAAGGCCGCTCAAACGCTCTTCGATTGTGCTCATGGGGTGGTTTCCCTCTCGTTGATGGGTGAATTCGGGTCTTCCTAGCGTCAATCCTTAGGTTGTGTCATTCGAAATTCGCGCAGATGGGCAGAGACATCAGGTGCGCACCACGTCGTCCGGTGTCTCGCCCCTGAAATAGGCATCCAGATTGTCCAGTGCGCGCATACCCATGGCGGTCCGGGTCTCTATGGTGGCGCTGCCCAGATGGGGCAGTAGGAACGTGTTCTCCAGATCCCGGTAACGCGGATCGATGTTCGGTTCGTTGCTGAACACATCGAGCCCCGCCGCCGCGACCTTACCGTTCTCAAGAGCAGCGATGAGTGCATCGTCATCGACAATGTCGCCGCGCGCCGTATTGACGACGATGGCGCCGTCCGGCAGATGCGCGATGGTCTCGTCGTTGAGAAGCCCGCGTGTCTCCGCCGTGGAAGCGCAGTTGATCGAGAAAAAGTCGGAGACCTGCAGCAGCGTGTGCACCGTCGGGTGGAACACCGCGCCGCATTCCAATGCCGGGTCCAGCCTGGAACGGTTGTGGTAGTGGATCTCCATGCCGAAGGCCCGTGCGCGACGGGCTACGGCCTGTCCGATGCGGCCCATGCCCAGTATGCCGAGACGTTTGCCGGTGACTTCGAGGCCGAGAGGATGGGTCGGTGCCCAGCGCCCCCAGGCGTTGCCGCGGATCATTGCCTCGCCCCAGTGGGCGCCACGCGCCGCGCCGAGCAGCAAGAGCAGTGCGATGTCTGCCGTCGCATCGGTCAGGACATCCGGCGTGTTGGTGACGACAATGCCACGCTGGGTCGCCGCTGCCACGTCGATATGGTCGTAGCCGACGGAATAGGTCGCCATGATCTTTACGGACTCAGGCAGTTGTGCGATCACATTGGCATCGAACCGTTCCGTTGCGGTGACCAGGAGGGCGTCGAATCCTTCAGCCTGTGCGGCGAGCTCGCCTGGCTCAAAAATGACATCATCGCCATTCAGCATGGCATTGTAGTCACGGCAGATTCGCTCTTCCACCGGTAACGGCAATTTGCGGAAGACGCGAAGTTTTGATTGGTCGATTTGGTTGCCCGTCATATATGAGTACCTTGAACCCGTGCGCCGCCAAGGCCGCGCCGCCGCGCTGTGCCGCGGCTCATTCACCGGAGTTAAACACCCGATCATGACCATGATTTCAAGCTCGATTTCGCATGCGGCCCGGCACGCGCGGACACTGGGTGTCTTTTGCACACTCGGCCTGGTTATGTTGGCAGCCCATTCGGCGACCGCTGACCCGATGGGCGCCATAAGCCTGGTGGGTCACCGCGCCATATATGAGCTCAAGCTGAAAAAGGCTTCCGACAAGTCCGGCATTTCCCAGGCGACAGGCCTTCTGGTGTTCGAGATGGATGGCGACAATTGCGTTGGCTACACCGCAAACATGCACATCCGCACCAGCCTGACGTCAACGGCCGGAAAGGTAAACATCATCGATACCCGCCAGGCCGCCTGGGAAGGCCCGGACAGTACAGTCATGCGGTTCGGCAGCAAGGAATACCTGAATTCCAATCTCGCAGCCGAAGTCGAGGGCAAGGCCGAAAAGGGCGATGGTGATTCAGGTGGAACCGCCAGTTTCGTCAAGCCCGAAGGCAAGGTCGAACTGCCCGTTTCTGCGGTGTTCCCAATGGAGCACACCAAGCGTCTCGTCACTGCGGGCCGCAAGGGGGAGGTCATCAACCGTACGGTGGTTTTCAACGGGACCGACTTCAACAAGCTCTATACCGCTGTCGCCTTCATCGGTAAGGCCAAGGGCCAGGACGGTGTCGAGTTGCCGGAAAGCCTGAGCGACCGCACCGCGTTTGACGGGCAGCGCGCCTGGCCGATTTCCGTGAGCTACTACGAGTATGCTTCGGACGAGACATCGGGCGAGCAGGTGCCGGCCTATGAGATCAGCTTCACCATGTTCGAAAACGGCGTCTCGACGAACCTGCTCATGGGTTATGAGCACTTTTCCATTCAGGGAACGCTGTCGGAGTTGACGATTTTCGAACCGTCCGAGTGCGAGCAATAAGCGTCTAATTTCCGTTCGGACGGCGCCGCTCGAACCCCAGTCCCTTCTCGATTGCATCCTTGCCGAACTTTTCGCGCAGTTTGTCCATGGCGTGTTCGGCGTCGGCCCGGCGGCCGGCCTCCGGATCAAGCAGTGACGGCTGATCGGCGACATGATCGCTGCGCAGCTGTGAGATGCCAACGCCGATCAGACGGTAGGGCGTGCCGTCCGCCTCGCGTTGCAGGAGCGGCCGGGCAGTGCGGAAGATCCGGTCGGCAAGCTGCGTTGGTCCGTCGAGCTTGTGGTTACGCGTGCGGATCTTGAAGTCGGCAGACTTGAGCTTCAGCACCACGGTCTCGCCCGCAAGGCCGGACGCCTTGGCGCGGCGCGATACGCGTTCCGAGAGCCGCCACAACTTGCGTTCCAGTTCCGCGGCATCACAGATGCCCGTATTGAAGGTGGTCTCCGCACTGATGCTCTTTGCCGAGCCATGCGGCGACACGTCGCGGCTGTCTTCGCCACGCGCCAGGTGATAGAGCCGCGCTCCTATGGAGCCGTAACGTGCCATGAGGTCGGCCTTCTCGAGATTCTGAAGCTGGCCGATGGTGCGCAATCCGTCCCGCGCGAGCTTCCTCTGAAACGCCTTGCCGACCCCCCATATGAAGCGCACTGACTTGGGGCCGAGAAACTCCGCGGCTTCATCGCTGCTCAGCACCGAAAACCCCCGAGGCTTGTCGAGATCGGATGCCAGCTTGGCGAGAAACTTGTTATCTGAAAGGCCGATCGACGCACTGACGCCGAGGTCCCGCTCGATCCGCGCCGTCAGCCTGGCAAGCGACCGCGCCGGGTTCTGTCCGTGCAGCCGCTCGGTGCCGCTCAGATCGAGAAAGGCCTCGTCGATGGAGATCGGTTCAACCAGCGGACTGAGGTCGCGCATCATTTGGCGAACCTGACGTCCGACTTCGGAGTATTTTTCCATGTTCGGACGGATCACCACCGCGTTTGGACACAGCTTCAACGCCTTGAACATGGGCATGGCGGAGCCGACCCCGTGAATTCTGGCAATGTAACATGCGGTCGAGACGACACCGCGTCGACCGCCGCCGATGATCACGGGTTTGTCTTTCAGGTCGGGATTGTCGCGTTTTTCAACGGCCGCGTAGAAGGCATCGCAATCGAGATGCGCGATCGACAACTCGTTCAGACGCCTGTGCCGGAGCACCCGCGGGCTGTGGCAGGTCGGGCAACGCGTTTCAGCCACGACGTCGGTCAGGCAGTCCCGGCAAAATCCGGGCATTTGAACTGGTTCGGGTTTAGTCATGCAGCCCTCATAGTAGGGCGTTTTCGGCAGCCAATCGAGGGGCGAGGGCGCCTTCGAGCGAGCCGGTCAGGCATCGTCCCAAAGCCGTGCGGCACCACGCACGCCGCTGTCGTCGCCATGCACAGGCGGAACGATCCTGACATCACAATGGTCGGCGAAAACATAGGGCGCCATCTGCGAGGGCACGTCCATGTAGAGATGCCTCGCGTTCGACAGCCCGCCGCCCAGCACGATCAGATCCGGGTCGATCGTGTTGACCACCATTGCGAGGGCGCGGGCCAGTCGATGCGAATGGCGCGCCAGAGTGGCTTCAGCCGATGCGTCTTGCGATGCGGCTGCGGCCACGATGTCTTCGGCGGAGAGGTCCTGTGTCGTGACCGCGGCGTGGTCGCGGGCCATGCCCGGTCCTGAAACCCAGGTCTCGATGCAGCCGCGCCTCCCGCACCAGCATTCGGGCCCGGGATGCTCGGTCTCATCACTCCACGGCAGCGGATTGTGCCCCCACTCGCCGCCGATCGATCTGGGACCGACGATGCATTTCCCGTCAATCACGATGCCGCCGCCACAGCCGGTGCCGAGGATGACGCCGAAGAGGGTTGCGGCGTCGCGCGCGGCTCCGTCGGCGGCTTCCGACAGAGCGAAACAATTGGCGTCATTGGCCAGCCGAACGGGTCGTTCGAGGCGGCTGTCAAGATCCTGGTGCAGCGGCCGGCCGTTGAGCCAGACGGAATTGGCATTCTGGACCACGCCGGTTCGCGGAGACACCGATCCGGGCATGCCGATGCCGACGGTTCCGCGTTTGCCCGCCGTCTCTTCGACCCGTCGTACCAGATCCGCGATGCAGTCAATGGTCGCCTGATAGTCGTCCCTGGGAGTTGCGATCCGCTCGCGGGCCACGACCTCATCGTCCTTGCCAAGGCCGATCGCCGCAAACTTCGTGCCGCCAAGGTCGATGCCGATGCGCAGCGCGCAACTCATTCCCGCGGCTGGCCGGAAACCAGATCATCGATGTAACGATGGGTGTCGGTCCAGTTGTCGGTCCGCAGCGCCACGTCTTCAATCGGCGTGACGTGCCGTGCAAAGTGCTGATCCTGAATGAAATGAACCAGGTGTGCCCGCGGGCACCATTCCTGCACCGAGGTGATGTTGTTCGGGCTGTCGTCAATAAAGAACGTTGCGTGGTCGGACCCGTTGATCAGCGCTTCGACAGCGGGTCCCTTGTGGCCGGAATTGGCGACAACGGGATAGTGCAGGCCGTGGCCGCGAAGGTTTTCCACCCGCTGGTCCAGATAGCGTTCCGGCAGGTTGGTGAGCATGATGATTTCTGTATGATCTTCCAGGCGGCGTAACGCGTCGGCGGCGCCGTCGATCATGTCCATGATGTGGGTCTTGGCGTCAAAGCAGCCAAAGAGAAGCTCACCGACACGATGGGTCGGAACCGCCTCATTGGTGGACTTGAGGCGTATGTTCCCGTTCAGCGCGAAGCTCGACTTGTCGAGCCAGCAGTCATGCTCATCAAGATGGTCCTCGAGGCTTTTCACGAAGTGGACCACCACTTCGTCCACATCGCAGATGATGAGCGGCCGGGTGCCGTCCCGTTCCAGCGCGTCGATCTGGCGCTTCACCTCGTCTCGCATGGGAATGGTCATGACAGCCTTTTACAAATGCACGAAACCCGGCAGCACGCTGCGCGCAAGCGCGGGCATTTCGGGGTCGACTCCGGCAAACTCCGCAAACTCGATCAGCAGCGATTCGTCGCTGAGAATGTAATCGAGTATCCCGGCCAGGAGGGCGGGGTCGTTAACGCCGTGAGACAGCGAATCGGAGCTCATTCCCGAAGTTGCCATGAATCTGGTTATTCGATCGTCATCGCTCGCCAGAAAGCTGACACCTTGAAGCGCTAAAACTTCCGCACTCTGCTGAGAAAAGCCGGCATGTTTCACTTTAGCTTAACCCTGTGTTCCAGAATGCCTCATATAGGCGATTAAGACGCCAAAGTTAAACAGTTGGTTACCTAAATCGCTTGAAATACCGGTATTGGGGCCCCGGGGGCTACGGGAGACACCATGTTCATCATGTGGGTATCCTGAACCGTCAGTTCAAAGTAGGTATGAAGCCAACACTCGTCAATCACGTAAAGGGCGACCAGGGCATCGGGGTGCGCCAGATCATGACCAAGACCGTTCTGATCGTCGAGGACAATGAGCTCAATATGAAGCTCTTCCACGACCTGTTGGAAGCGCATGGGTACAAGACCCTGCAGACGCGCGACGGCTTGTCTGCCCTCGATATTGCCCGCGAGCACATGCCCGATCTCATTCTCATGGACATCCAGTTGCCCGAGGTCTCCGGTCTGGAGGTCACCAAATGGCTGAAGGAAGACGAGAGCCTGTGCGCCATCCCGGTGATCGCGGTGACGGCGTTTGCCATGAAGGGCGATGAAGAGAAGATCCGCGAGGGGGGCTGCGAAGCCTACATCTCGAAGCCGATTTCAGTGAACAGCTTTCTCGAGACCGTCGACACGTTCATCGGGAGTGAGAAATGACCGCCCGGGTTCTCGTTGTCGACGACATACTGGCCAACGTGAAGCTGCTTGAGGCCAAGCTGACCGCCGAGTATTTCGATGTCATGACGGCGCGCAGCGGCGTGGAGGCGCTCGAGACAGTCAACCGCTCAATGCCCGACATCATCCTGCTCGACGTGATGATGCCCGGAATGGACGGGTTCGAGGTCTGTGACCGGCTCAAGAGCAATCCGCAGACCCACCACATACCGGTAATCATGGTGACCGCACTCGACCAGCCGCAGGATCGCGTCAAGGGTCTGGAATCCGGCGCCGATGACTTCCTCACCAAACCGGTGAGTGACGTCGCATTGTTCTCAAGGGTCAAAAGCCTTGTTCGGCTGAAAATGCTGACCGACGAATTGCGGTCGCGTGCGGAAACCAGCGAGCGCATGGGCCTTCTGGAGAGAGACCTTCAAGAAGCGATGGCCAGCACGCCCGGCAACATCATGCTGGTCGACGACAAGGAAAACTCGGTTGCCCGCCTGACCGGTGCGCTCAACGAGCGCCACCGCGTGTCGGTGTATCGTGACCCGCAGGCCGCGCTTTTCGACGCTGCGGAAAAAGACTGGGAGCTGCTGATCGTCAGTCTCAGCCTGCAGGACTATGACGGTCTGCGTTTGTGCTCTCAGCTGCGCTCGCTTGAACGGACCCGCAACCTGCCCATCTTGATCATCGTCGAGCCGCACGACAACGCGCGCCTGCTGCGTGGCCTCGACATGGGGATCAACGACTATCTGATGCGGCCCGTAGACAAGAACGAGTTGCTGGCCCGCGTTTTCACCCAACTCAAGCGCTGGCGCTACACGCAACAGCTGCGTGAGAACGTCCAGCAGAGCATGCAAATGGCCGTGACCGACCCGCTCACCGGGTTGTACAACCGCCGCTACATGGAAACCCATCTCGGTACGCTGCTGGACCAGACCGTGAACCGTGGAAAATCGGTATCCATCCTGGTTATCGACATCGACTACTTCAAGGCGGTGAACGACTGCCACGGGCACGATATCGGCGATCACGTGCTGCAGGAATTCGCCGAACGGATACGGTCCAACATCCGGACCATCGATATGGCATGCCGCTTCGGCGGAGAAGAGTTTGTCCTGGTCATGCCGGACACCGACATGGCTCTGGCTTACAAGATTGGCGAACGGTTGCGCCAGATCATCGCCGGAGCGCCCTTTGACGTGGTGACCGACGAAACTCCGCTGGCCATTACGATCTCGATTGGAATATCAGCACTTCAGGGTCCCGATGACACGCCTGACGACATTCTCAAGCGTGCCGATCAGGCGCTCTACCGCGCCAAGCGCGATGGTCGCAACAGGGTTGTTGCCGACGCAGCCTGATCGATTGGCGGCAATTTTTTCAGTGACGAAGACTAAATGCGCACAAATTGCGCACCTGCGCTGCGGTGGCTCCGTAATTTAACGTTACCTGTTGACCAGGACCGCCAGATTAACCTTACCAATTTACTAGCCATACAAGACAAAGTAGTTTGTATTTGCTTTTTGCTTCCCGCTGGCCGATATTTTCTGAGCGGAAGCAAGAACAAGAACGTATTTTTGGCTGGGGCCACAAAAAACTTCACGAACCTCGAAGCGGCAAAAAAAACACTTCAAGACTGTCGCGACGATTTCGGAAGGGCTCCCCAAAAACTCGGAACGCCCTGCGGAACACTCAGGTCCGCCGCATCTCCTGGGTCCGTGGGGTGGGCCGGTCCGGAATCGGTTGGAGTGGCCTCCTCGTAAACGCCGATCCGGGCCGGCCGCCTTATTCGCCGCCAAATCCCCTCTGGCAGCTCAGCAATTCGCAATTAGACACTACGGTAAGTTAACAAAAACGAAAACCCGAATTCGCGCCGGTTTCGCGAATTCGTGACGTTTTTTCTGACCTGTGGCATGCGCACCACAGGCAACGTTGCCGGGAAGCACAAAAAAGGGCACGCGTTTCTGCGTGCCCTTGCGATCCCGGTGCTGTCGAGACAGCTACTTGATCTTGGATTCCTTGAACTCTACGTGCTTGCGCACGACCGGATCGTACTTCATGACCGTCATCTTGTCGGTCATGGTCCGGGAATTTTTCTTGGTCACGTAGAAATAGCCCGTGTCCGCGGTGCTGACCAGGCGGATCTTGATCGTGGTGGGCTTGGCCATGTTTCTAACCTTTCGTGGCAGCTCTGGCGCATTGGCTGGAACCTTGTTCCGCGGCAGCACAGATGCTGAGTGTTTGTCTCATGAGTTGAGCCGCACATTACGCAGGAAAAGTCCTGTGTCAAGCGGGGCTTGGCGATCAGAGCCTGTCGCGCACCCAACCTTTCGGGCGATGGTAAAAGAATGGAATGCCGTCAGCGAACGGAATGTCTTCCTTGCGGCTCAGGGTTTCGTCCAATCGCTGCAGCAGAACCGAAGTCACGCGGGGCAGGTCAAGATCCTGTGCCGCATCGAGGCGAAGCCAGTGGACTTCGGTGAGTTCGTTGCTGCTTGACGCGGTAAAGTCGACATGGCGCCAGTCTTCCGCATAAGTGAGAAAGAAGCGCGTGTCGTAGCGCCTTGGGCGGCCCGGCGGGGTGATGGCGCGCGCGATGAAGCGCAAGTTGGAAAGATCCGGTCTGATGCCGGTGTCGAGAAAGGCCTGCCATGGGCCCGATTTGCTGCGGATCGCCTCGGCGCCCATGGGACGGCCAAGCGGAATTCCGGTTTCCTCGAAGGTCTCGCGAACCGCAGCCATGGCCATAGCCTGCGCCCGCGCCACGGTACGCCGGCCGGGCACCCGCTCGAGAAGCTTGGCGATGTCGCTCTGCTGCAGGTCGCTGTGTGGTTTCACCCGGGAATCCGCAAAGTCCACACGGCCGCCCGGAAACACGAACTTGCCCGGCATGAACCGGTGGTTCTCGTGGCGCTTCCCCATGAGCACCTTATGGGAGCGGCCGTCGCGTTTCAGAATGATCAGGGTTGCTGCATCGCGGGGTCGCAATGGTGCTGGGGTGACGCTTTCCTTTAGCGGGGCTTTGGTGACCATCAGCCTTCTTCAGCCACGGCGCGAACGGCGGTGATAGCGTTCCCGTCGGGGCTTGTGTTTTGGCGGCTTGCCTTTGTGCCCGTCACTCAGCATCTCGAACCTGAGGCCGCCGGCCAGTGGAGTGACCTCAAGCAGGCGAACCTCAACGGTGTCGCCAAGCCGGTAGGTCTCGCCGCTGCGTTCTCCGACAAGGGCGTGGCTGTTCCTGTCATGAAGGAAATAGTCTTCCCCGATGGTGCTGGCGGGAATGAAGCCATTGGCGCCGGTCTCGGGCAACTGAACGAAGAGTCCGGCATCGGCGACGCCGGCAATGCGTCCGGTGAAGCGCGATTTCAATTGGTCCGCCATGAGGTTGGCGATCATGCGGTCGACGGTGTCGCGTTCGGCCGCCATGGCGCGGCGCTCGGAGGCGGAGATCAGTTCGGCGGTTTCATAGATACGTGCGACATCCGCGTCGTCCAGGCCGCCGTCGCCGAGTTTCAGTGACGATATCAGGCTGCGATGGACGATGAGATCGGCATAACGTCTGATCGGCGAGGTGAAATGAGCATAGCGCCTGAGGTTGAGACCGAAATGGCCTCTGTTTTCCGGGCTGTAGATTGCCTGTGCCTGGGTCCGCAGAACAACGTCGTTCACCAGTTGCTCAATGTCCGTGCCTTTCACGTTCCTCAGGATCTGGTTGAAGTTCTGTGGTTTGAGCACTTGGCCGAGCGCGAGGCGCTGCCCGAGGGTTGCCAGGAACTGTGACAGGGCATGTACCTTTTCTTCCGCCGGCGCATCGTGCACTCGGTAGAGCAGGGGGGAGCGCTGCTTTTCAAGGGTCTCTGCGGCGCAGACATTCGCCTGGATCATGAACTCCTCGATCAGCCTGTGGCAGTCGAGGCGCGGCGGTATTGTGACGCCGGTGACAGTACCGTCGCCATCGAGAATGAGCTTGCGCTCGGGCAGGTCGAGATCGAGCGGAGCACGCTTGTCACGGGCGACGGAGACCGCCGCATACGCTGCCCAGAGCGGTTTCAGGATTCCCTCGAGCAGCGGATCCGTGACGTCATCGGTGGTCCCGTCGATCGCGGCCTGCGCCTGGACATAGGACAGTTTTGCCGCCGATCGCATGAGGATGCGCGAAAACGCGTGATCCTTCTTGCGGCCTGCCTTGTCGAAAACCATCCTGACGGCAAGCGCCGGCCGCTCCTCGCCGGGCCTGAGCGAACACAGGTCGGCAGACAGCTTTTCCGGCAGCATCGGCACGACCCGGTCTGGAAAGTACGCCGAATTGCCCCGCTCGCGCGCATCGCGGTCGAGGGCGGAATGCGGCGTCACATAATGCGCCACATCGGCGATCGCGACGATGACCACGAAGCCGCCCTTGTTGGCAGGGTCGCCGTCCGCTTCCGCCCACACGGCGTCATCGTGGTCGCGCGCGTCGGGCGGGTCGATGGTGATCAGCGGCACCGAACGCATGTCCGTGCGGCTGCCCAGTGTCACGGGGCCGGCACGCTCGACCTCGGCCATGGTCGCCGGGGTGAATTTTTGTGGAAGCCCGTGCTGATGGATGGCGATCATGCTGATCGATTTTGGGCCGCCGACCTTGCCCAGTCGTTCGGTGACCCTGCCATTGACCAGACCGCGGCCGCGGTCGCGCTTGATTTCGGCGGCGACAAGCTCGCCGTCGGCCGCGCCACCCTCATCGCCTCTGTCGACGATCAGTTCGTGCCGGTTCTTGCGGTCGACGGGCTCGATCCGCATGTCTCCGGACTTCGATACCCTGAGGACGCCAAGCACCGTGCGCCCGGCCTGGGTCAGGGTGCGAATGATGCGCGCTTCATAGAGATAGGGCGGGTGGCTGCCGGGTTTCAGCTTCGTTAGCCTTCCCAGTACCCGGTCGCCCTTGCCGGGTGTCTTGGTATTGCCCTTGCTCTTCGTGTCAGGAAGAATGACCACGCCAGGCGGGTCGCCAAGGGCCTCGCGGTCCCAGTTGACCGGGAATGCCGAGAGATCGCCGTCGGCATCGGGCCCCGCGACCTGGAGAACACCGACCGGGGGCAGTGTCCCCGGTTTGTGCAGGCGTTTGCGTTCCTTGGCCAGCAGGCCGTCATCTGCCATCTTGCGCAGCAGACGCTTGAGCGGGATCCGGTCGCTGCCGCGAATGTTGAAGGCACGTGCGATTTCACGCTTGCCGACGCGGCCGTCGCTGCCCTCGACGAATTCGAGGATAGCTGCTTCGCTGGGAAGGCCGGATGGCTTTGTCGCTTTAGCGACTTTGCGCTTTGCCAAGAGACTTTAGGCCAAGGGGGTGCCGGATGTCCGGTCCCCCGTCAGGCCTCCTCCTTGGCCTTCGAACGGCCCTGAGGTTTGCCTTTCGGCTTGGCCTTGGCCTTTTTCGGTTTTGCTTTTCCCGCCTTGGCGGTGATCAGCTCGACGGCCTGTTCCAGGGTCACGGTTTCAGGATCTGTGGACTTGGGCAACGTGGCATTGACCTTGCCGTGCTTGACATAGGGTCCGTAGCGCCCGTCCATCACCTGAATGGGGCCGCCAAGTTCCGGGTGGTCGCCAAGCTCCTTGAGCGCCTGCGACTTGGCGCGGGCCTTGCTTGCCTTTTCGGCGATCAGCGTCACCGCGCGGTTGAGCCCGACGGTGAAGACCTCTTCGAAACTTTCCAGATTGGCATAGGTGCGCTCGTGCTGGACAAACGGCCCGTAGCGGCCAAGGCCGGCATTGATCGGCTTGCCGGATTCAGGATGCAGCCCGACCTCCCTGGGCAGCGTGAGAAGCGACAGGGCAAATTCAAGATCGACTTCCAGCGGATCCTTGCCTTTCGGCAGTCCGGAGCGTTTCGGTTTTTCGCCTTCGGCTTCGGACGCAAGCTGCACATAGGGTCCGTAGCGGCCGCTGTGAATGCTGACGTCCCGGTTTGTTTCGGGATCTTGGCCCAGCACCTTGGCTTCAAGTTGCTGGCCGTCCTCTCCGTTGCCCTGCGTGAGCTGCCGTGTGTGCTTGCAGTCGGGGTAATTCTCGCAGCCGATAAAGGCGCCGTAGCGGCCTATCTTCAGGCTCAACCGTCCCTCGTCGCAGGAGGGACACTTGCGCGGGTCGTCCTGGCCTTCCTGGGGCGGGAAAATGTGCGGTCCGAGCAGTTCGTTGAGCGCATCGAGCACCTGCGACACCCGCAGGTCCGCAATGTCCTCCACGGCGGTCGAGAATTCCTTCCAGAAATTCCGCAGGAGTTCTTTCCAGTCGATTTCGCCGTTCGAAATCCGGTCAAGCTGCTGTTCTAGGTTGGCCGTGAAATCATATTCCACATAGCGGTCGAAGAAGCTTTCCAGGAACGCGGTCACAAGCCGGCCCTTGTCCTCCGGTACCAGGCGCTTTTTCTCGATGCGCACATATTCTCGGTCGCGCAGCACGGTCAGCGTCGAGGTATAGGTGGAGGGCCGGCCGATGCCGAGCTCTTCCATCTTCTTGATCAGGCTGGCTTCGGTGTAGCGCGGTGGCGGCTCGGTGAAGTGCTGGATCGGCGACAGCTTTTCAAGTGAAACCGCTTCGTTTTCCGACAGGGGCGGCAGGCGTTTGCCGTCTTCGCTGTCGTCATCGTCTTCGCTGGTTTCTATATAGAGTTTCAGGATACCATCAAATCGTATGACCGATCCGGTCGCCCGCAAACCCTAGGCAACGCCATCGTCACCGCGTGCGGCAATGTCGGCCGTAGTGCGCTCGATAACGGCGCTTTCCATCTGGCTCGCGATTGTGCGCTTCCAGATCAGTTCGTAAAGGCGGGCCTGGTCATCATCCAGATAGCGGCGGGCCTCAGCCGGGTCACGGGGCAGCTCGGTCGGCCGGATCGCCTCGTGCGCTTCCTGGGCGTTCTTGGCCTTGGTCTTGTAGGCCCTTGGGGCTTCGGGAACGTATTCGTCGCCAAACGTGCTCGAGATCACGCCGCGGCAGGCACCTATGGCCTCGCCGGCAATCTGCACTCCGTCCGTCCGCATGTAGGTGATAAGGCCCTGTGTCTCGCCGTTGATTTCGACGCCCTCATAGAGCCGCTGCGCCAACTGCATGGTGCGCGACGAGGAGAACCCGAGTTTTCGAGAGGCTTCCTGTTGCAGGGTTGACGTGGTGAAGGGAGGGTAGGGATGCCGCTTCTGCGGTTTGCTTTCGACCTTTTCAATACTGAAATCGCGGTTGAGGATGGCCGCTTCAAGTTCGCGGGCACGCGCCTCGTCCGGAATGTCGAACTTCCCGAGCTTGTTGCCGTCCACATGATGCAGGCGGGCCTGGAAGGGTTGTCCCGCCGCCGACTTCATATCGGCTTCAATGGTCCAGTATTCCTGGCTCTTGAAGAGTTCGATCTCCAACTCGCGGTCGCAGACCAGCCTCAGAGCCACCGACTGGACGCGCCCGGCAGACCGCGCGCTTGGCAGTTTGCGCCAAAGGACCGGCGAGAGCGTGAAGCCGACGAGGTAGTCAAGCGCCCGGCGGGCAAGATAGGCCTCCACCAGGTCCCGGTCGATCTCGCGGGGGTTCGCCATGGCCTCAAGCACCGCGGTCTTGGTGATGGCGTTGAACACCACGCGCTGGATCTCTTTATCACCGAGGAGCTTTTTCTGGTTGAGGATTTCAAGAACGTGCCATGAGATCGCTTCGCCTTCGCGGTCCGGGTCAGTCGCCAGGATCAGCTTGTCGGCGCCCTTGACCGCATCGGCGATGGCCTTGACGCGTTTCTTCGCGTCGGCGCCGACCTGCCAGGACATCTCGAAGTCGTCGTCCGGTTTGACGGAGCCATCCTTCGAGGGCAGATCACGCACGTGCCCGTAGGATGCCAGCACCTGATAGTCAGAGCCGAGGTACTTGTTGATTGTTTTCGCCTTGGCCGGCGATTCTACGATGACAAGGTTCATTCGGTGTATTCGTTCTCAAAGTTCTCAAAAAAAATTGGTGGCGCATCAAGCTGGCCATGCTGCCATACGCGGCCGCAAAGCCGCCAGATCAGATAGGTCAGTAGAGAATCCGCATCGAACAGGCGCCAGAAAATGCTGAAAACAGCGCGCGCTGTCAAACCCCTTCGTACACAATTCGACCGCTCATCGACCAGTTATGTCGGTAGAGCTTTCGATTTCGTCAATGCCCGGCGGTAGATTTTTGATGGAGAATCCGTTGTTTGAGGCGAAAATTCACCGCTCAGTCGGCGGTTCGGATGACTTTCTGCTGCGGCAGGCGTTCAATTGTGCCGGCCAGCTCCAGCTCAAGAAGCGCCGTCATCACCGCGCTCGCATCCATGCCGCTTTCACGGATAACGTCGTCGATATCGATGGCCGCGGTTCCGACCAACTGCAGCAAATGCCCCCGTTCTGAGTGTGAAACCGGTGTTTGCGCCCCATCCGGTTCGGATGGCGGAGTATCCGCGAGCCGTGCACCGGCCTGCTCACTCTCGTTGCCTATGATGGGCGAAAGAACATCCAGAATGTCGTCAACCGTGCGCACCAGCGTCGCGCCTTTCTTGATCAGCGAATTTGTCCCCTCCGCACGCGGGTCCAGCGGGCTGCCGGGTACGGCGAAGACTTCGCGGTTCTGCTCGAGCGCCAGACGCGATGTTATCAGGGAACCAGAGCGCATCGCCGCTTCAACCACGAGCACGCCGAGGCTCATCCCGGAGACCAGGCGGTTGCGTCTGGGAAAGTGCTGTGCCTGCGGCTTTGTGCCGACAACATGTTCGCTTACCAAGAGCCCCTGCCGGGCGATCGTGTGATAGAGTTCCTCGTTCTCAGGCGGGTATATATTGTCGATGCCGCCCGCCAGAACTGCGACGGTGGCGTGTTCGACGCTGCCCTGGTGGGCCGCAGTGTCTATGCCCCGGGCCATGCCGGATACGACACAGAAGCCTGCATCGCATAGCTCGCCGGCAAGCCTGCGGGTCAGTTTGCGCCCAAGCGCCGACGCATTTCGCGCCCCGACAATCGCAATGGCTGGCGGTTGCAGAACACTGACATCGCCTTTCACGCAGATGACTGGCGGCGCACCGTCCACCTGGCGCAGCAAGGGCGGATAGTCCGTCTCGCAAATGGCGACGAACCGGGCGTCAAGGGCCTCGGCGCGCTCAATGTCCGATTCGGCGCGGTCCTGCGCATAGATGGAAATGGTGCGCCGCAATCCACCTTTCGCCGACAGTGCGGGCAGTGCCTCCAGGGCCTGTGACGCATCGCCATAGGTGTCGAGCAGGGCCTGAAACGTCTGCGGGCCGACATTCTCGCTGCGCGACAGGCGAAGCCAGTCCCGCCGTTCCGCATAGCTCAGGCTTGTCTCTGTCATCTCACCTTCAGTCTTTAGCCCCGATCTTCGCTTCCGCACCCTTGAGCAGGCGCAGGAGATTGGCTCTGTGGGTGATGAAGATGATAACCGTCATGAGAACGAGCAGTTCTGCGATCTGCCATTCGTGGAGCAGCGCGGCCGCGACGGGTGCGACGGCGGACGCGACAAGCGCCGAAAGCGAAGAGTACCGAAATACAAGCGCGACAATCAGCCAGACGCCAAGGAAGACAAGTGCCACAGGCCAGTAGAGGCCGAGCTGGACGCCGATAAACGTCGCAACGCCCTTGCCGCCCTTGAACTTCAGCCAGACCGGAAGAATGTGCCCGAGGAATGCACCGAGCGCCGCGACAATGGCCATGTCCGGGCCCCACTGCGCGGCGATCAGCACCGGAACGGCGCCCTTCATGACATCAGCCATGAGTGTGGCGAGTGCAACCGCCTTGTTTCCGGTGCGCAGAACATTTGTCGCGCCGATGTTGCCGGACCCGATCTCGCGAACGTCCCCCAGCCCGGCCAGTCTTGGAATGATGAGGCCGAACGGGATCGATCCGCACAGGTAGCCAAAGGCGAATGCGCTCAAGATGTAAGGCAACGCAAATGACCAGCTTATCGGGTAAATCATATCGCCACAGGATCCCGGAACGCGTCGATTGCGCCAGTATACATCACGCTTCCGCCGTTTCGAGGCCTAGAGCGGGATCAGGAAAAGTGGATACCGGTTTTCCGTCCGATCCCGCTCTAAAACATTAGAATCGATCACGCTTTATCGACTTAGGTGATTCAACCCAAGTCGATCGTGATCTAGCCTGTGCGGTCGCGGCGGTGGACGATGCGCCCCGCGACAATTGTAATGTCGGCACGGCCTTCGAACTGGCGATCCTCGAACGGCGTGTTCTTGGATTTCGATTTCAGCTCTTCCGGCGTCACGACCCAGGGCAGGTTGAGGTCGACGATCACCATGTCGGCCGGGCGTCCGGGCTGCAGGGTGCCGCCGTCGAGGTGAAGCAGGCGGGCAGGGGCAACGGTCACGCATTCCAGAACGCGGATCAGCGGAACATCGCCGTTATGGGCAAGCCGCAGGGCCGCCGGCAGAAGCGTGTCGAGACCGTTGGCGCCGAAGGCCGCTTCGGCGAATGGCCGCCGCTTGGTGTCCGGATCCTGCGGATCGTGGTCCGACACGATGACATCGATCGAACCATCCGCGATGCCTTCGACCATGGCGCGGCGGTCGTCCTCGGTGCGCAGCGGCGGCGACACCTTGAGAAATGTCCGGTAGGGCCCGATGTCATTCTCGTTGAGCGTCAGATTGTTGATCGAGACGCCGCAGGTGACCGGCAGTCCCTTGTCTTTGGCGCGCCTGACCGCGTTGAGAGCGGGCAGGCACGAGATGTGGGCGGCGTGGTATTTCGCGCCGGTAAGCTCGACCAGCCTGAGGTCCCGTTCAAGCAGAATGACCTCGGCGGCCGACGGCATGCCCGGAAGACCAAGTCGCATCGAGACTTCGCCTTCGTTCATTACGCCGTGTTCGGCGAGAGATGGTTCCTGCGTATGCTGCACGATGAGCACGTCGCAGTCTTTTGCGTAGGACATGGCGCGGCGCAGCAGAAGGGCGTCGGCCACGCAGTTTCGCCCGTCGGTGACGGCGACCGCTCCGGCTTCGCTGAGCAATCCGAATTCGGTCATCTCGGTGCCGGCAAGGCCCTTTGTCAGAGCCGCCATGGGATGCACCCGCACCAGCGCCGTATCGCGCGCGCGGCGCCGAATAAAATCCACCAGCGCAATGTCGTCGATGACCGGGTCGGTATCCGGCATGCAGCAAAATGTGGTGACGCCGCCCGCCGCCGCCGCCTCGGAGGCCGTGGCAAGCGTCTCGCGGTGCTCATTGCCCGGTTCGCCGGTAAACACGCGCATGTCCACCAGGCCGGGAATAACGACGCGACCGGAACAGTCGATACCGTTTGCGTTTGCCGCATCGGCGGTGACCGTGGGGCCAACCTCGCGAATGACGCCGTCTTCGATCAACACGCCGCCGATTTCGTCGCGCCCGTCAGACGCGTCGATGAGCCGGGCATTGTAGAGAACCCTGCGTTGCCCATCGACCGGTTGGGTATGGGTCGGCGTCACGGGGCGTTGTCTCCGCCGGGCAGGTTGCGCGACAGGGCATCGAGCACCGCCATGCGCACGGCAACGCCCATCTCGACCTGTTCGTGGATGACGCTGCGCATGCCGTCGGCCACCATCGAGTCGATTTCGATACCCCGGTTCATGGGCCCCGGGTGCATCACCAGAGCGTCCGGCTTGGCGTACGCCAGCTTTGCCTCATCGAGACCGAAGAAGTGAAAATATTCGCGGGTGGACGGGACGAAAGAGCCGTTCATGCGTTCCTGCTGCAGCCGCAGCATCATGACGATGTCGCAGCCGGCGAGGCCTTCGGCCATGTTGGTGAAGACCTCGACGCCGAGTTTTCCGGCGGCGGACGGCAGCAGCGTGGAGGGGGCAACGATCCGCACTCGGGCGCCCATGGCCTGGAGGAGAAGAATGTTCGAACGCGCTACCCGGGAATGGAGAATGTCGCCGCAGATCGCCACGATCAGGCCCTGAAGCCGGCCTTTTCGGCGGCGGATGGTCAAGGCGTCGAGCAGCGCCTGCGTCGGGTGTTCGTGGCTGCCGTCGCCGGCATTGATGACGGAGCAGTTGACCTTCTGCGACAGGAGTTCGACCGCTCCTGCCATATGGTGGCGCACGATGAGAAGATCGGGATGCATCGCATTGAGGGTCATCGCCGTGTCGAGCACGGTTTCGCCCTTCTTGACCGACGAGGCGGACACCGACATGTTCATAACGTCGGCGCCAAGCCGCTTTCCGGCCAGTTCGAACGAACTTTGCGTGCGGGTCGAGGCTTCGAAGAAGAGGTTGATCTGCGTGCGTCCGCGCAAATTGCTCTGCTTCTTGTCGATCTGCCGATTGAGTTCGACATAGGTATCGGAAAGGTCGAGCAATGCGCTGATATCGCGGGGAGAAAGAGCCTCAATGCCCAACAGGTGCGTTTGGGCGACAATAGGCTCGCTGCGGCGGTTTTCGGCGTTCATTGAAAGCGACTGTATAGAGCCGCATATACCCTTGGGCAAGTGCGGTTATGCCGTTTTGGACTGGACTCCCTATTACTTGTGGAGAAAGGTAAACTCGGCGTGGCGTTCGACTTGAGCAGCCTGCGTCCTATGGGACGCAGACAAGTTGCTCGATTTTGTTGAATCAGATCAAACTGCGCTTGACCGGCATCGATTAAGCGCAGTTTGATCTGGGGAGCGGAACCGGTGGCAGAGATCGAGCAGTTTCTTCTCAAGGATTTTTTCTATACGCCGGAGGCCGGGCAGGCGGACTACAATCTCAGTCGCTCCTTCGCGGAACCCATGGCGGTAGGCGAACTTCTGGCGCTCGAACCGGACGCCCGGGAAAAGCTCAATGCCATGGCGCTTGGATATCCCGGCGTCGACGGGTCGGCGGCGCTGCGCGCTGCGATTGCCGCAAGATATGAGGGTTTTTCGGCGAACGATGTGATCGCGACGACGGGCCTGGACGATGCCCTTGCGGCTCTTTCCCTGTCGCTCATCGCGCCGGGCGACCGGGTGATTGTGCAGACACCGGCCTATCAGACCTATCTGACGGTGCCGCAATGGCGCGGCGCGGAGGTCGTCGAGTGGCAAGCGCGTGAGGAGAACGGCTGGCTGCCCGATCTGGACGAACTTGAAGCGTTGCTGAAACAGCCGGCGAGCTGGCTCATGATCAATTTTCCCAATAACCCGACCGGTGTCATGCCGGACGAGACCTATTTCGAACAGCTTCTGGAAATCGTTCGCGCATGCGGTACGCTTCTCATTTCAGATGAGATCTATGCCGGGCTGCCCGCGAGCGAGGCATCCTTTGTGCCGCTGTGTTGCCGCTACGGGCGCGCCGTGTCATTGCACAGCGTTTCCAAGACGCTGGGCGTGCCGGGGCTGCGCATCGGCTGGATCGTCTGCCGCGACGAGGAAACCCGGCGCCGCATCAAGGACCTGAGGTTTCACTTCAACAGCTTCATCGGCGCGCCGAGTGAAT
>JAJFHL010000364.1 GCA_021775615.1 Hyphomicrobiales bacterium | reverse complement strand
GCACCCGCTCCAGATCGGACACCATGTCGTCGATCGCCGCGAGGTCGCCGAACACGCCGTGTCCGGCGCCGTGTTCGGTCCCAGCCGCATCGGTGACGAATTCGCGCAGCCGCTCCGCCTGTTCGAGACCGCGTGCGATCGCGTTGAGGTGTTGTCTGTGATCGTGCTGCGGGAGCGTCATGGCCTTCATACAAGCTCGTCCGTTCGGTGCAACCGTCCCGGCTAGCGGACCGAAGCGAGAAACTCCGCCAGGAGCGGATTGAACTTCTCCGGATACTCCCAGAACATCATGTGTCCGCCAAAGCTTTCGACACGTGATTTCGGGCAATGGCGTGCCAGATAAGGCTTGGCCGTCTCCGCCCAGTGATCGGCAACAAAGAACATCGAGGGAATTTCAGCATCGACCTTCCGGGCCTCTTCCAGGTAGTTGCCGAATGCAAGGTCGGCAATATAGGCCGATGCCATGAGAGGCGGCGTCGACAGCGATTGCTGAACGATCCAGGCGGTCAACTCGGGCGTCATCTCCTGCTCGATCATGACGTTGTCCGCATACCAGATAACGATGCCGCGCTGCCCCTGTGAGGTCTGGACGCCCTGGAAGAAGCCTGCAAGATCGGTGATCGAGCCTTCCATCCAGTCGCTGTCATCACAGCTCATTCCGACCGGCGGCATGTCGACGCAAACATGGCCGCGGATCCCGTCTGTTCCGTGGTTGCGGACATAGTGCCATGTGGCGACGGACCCGGCGGACCAGCCCACAAGCACGGGGTCCTTGACGTCGAGATGCGTCAGCAGCTTGGCCAGGTCGTCCGCCTGGGTGGCATAGGTGTTGCCGTCGAGAGTCACCGTAGATCTGCCATGGCTCCGCGGATCGAACGATATGACCCGATGGCTCCCCGCAAACTCGGCAAACTGATGGTCGAAAACCCTGGTGGTGAACGTCCAGCCCGGGACAAGGACGAGCGGCGGGCCCTCGCCCACGTCCTCATAATAGATGTCGATGCCCGGAGAGACTTCCAGATAGTCTCCGACACGGTGGAGCATGGGGTTTGTCTCATGCGGCATTTATCTGTCCTCCCGTTGCGCAGGCGCCGACCATAGCCGCACCCTGGTATTCAGTACACAACCGAGGCCCGGCGCACTGACAACGACGCCCGCCGCCATTAACGTAAACGCCGGGTTATCGTCCACAAACGCGCTCCGGTTGTGTATCTTGTTCGTAGATGCGGCGCGACGATGCAACCGATGGGGGCATCAATGAGCGGCCAGAATTTACGCACTGCTGTGCGCATGCCGAAATATCTCGGCGCCAAGATTGAATTCAACAACCGACAGTCCCTGATCGACTGTCTGGTGCGCAACCAGTCCCGCGACGGGGCGTTGCTCGACATCCAGACACCGGTCGACCTGCCGGATATTTTCGATCTCTACATCAACAAGAACGATCAGCACTACCGCTGCGCTCTGGTTTGGAAAAGGTCCAGGATCGCGGGCGTCAAATTCCGTTCCGAACCCGGCTCGAAGCGCCCGCCCTATCTGCGCCCGGTGGCGTGATGCGGCTTCTCGCAGGCTATCTGACGTTCATTGTCCTGCGCCTCGTCCTGACCGTCATCGTCGGCTGGGTCGCGATCGACTACATGTCCCGGGAATATGAAACCGTGGCCGATGCGGTCGATCTGATCGCCAGAAGCATCGGGCGATAGCGGACGCTGAGCCGGGGATCGTTGGATTCGCTTCGGCCTCCAGATCCATCTTGCGAAGCTGGGGTATGGAGCGGCCTTGGACTCTAACCGTTAGAGCCCCAGAGCATCGGCTTCTTGCGGTGTAAAATCGATATGGATGTGGTTGCCGTCGACGTCGTGGAGATTGATCTGCAGGATGTTGAAACCGGGCACCCGCACCGCCTGATAGGCGATGTCCGCGCTGTCCAGCCGCGCCATGAACTCGCTGAGCCCGGTCGCGGTCAGTGCGAAGTGCTCGATCTTGAGATCGCCGGCATCCGGCGGCGGCGCGTCGACCCCGATCAGGTGCACCACGGCGTGCTCTCCGGCGTACAGCCAGGCGCCCGGAAACGGAAAGGGTGGCCGGGCACCGTTTTCCATGCCCAGAATAGTGCAGTACCAGTCGACCATCGCGTCGAGTTTGGCGGTCCGCAGATTCACATGATCGAGCCGGTCTAGCTGCATCGTCGGGTCTCCCGTATCCAGTCCTCATTATGCGCAGTTTTGTGCCTGTGGGTACGCTATGCGCCATTCCGCGCAAAAATCAGACTGAGCGTTATGCCGGTACAATCAAGCGGCAAACCGCCCGTGCCGCCGCGCGTTAGAGTGCGTCCCGGCGGTTCGGCAGGTTGCCTTGTGGGCGAGATTTTGCCGTAATGTGCCTGAAGCCCGGTTCCGGAGGGCTGCGCCATCGCGCAAACGACACTCCGGTCAATGGCTTAACGTAACTTCGGGAGGAAAACGAAGATGAGGAAAGTGTTCCTTATAGTAGCGGCGGTGACGTTGACGCTTGTGGCGGGCGTCGCGCAGGCTGCCGACAAACTGAAGATCGGCGTGCTTGCAACCCTTGAAGGCACCTACACGGTGCTCGGCGAGGATGGTATACGCGGCTTCAAGACAGCGCTCGGGCAGTTCAAGAGCATGGCTGGTGGCCGTGAGATCGAAGTGATCATCGGCTCTACCGATGCGAGCCCGGACTCCGCGGTGCGCGCCGCGCGCAAACTGGTCGAGCAGGACAAGGTCGACATCATTATCGGCCCGCTGTCCGGGTCCGAGGGCATTGCCATCAAGAACTACGCCAAGACGCAGCCCCAGGTGACCTTCATCAATGGCAGCTCCGGCGCCCAGGAAACCACTTTTGTCGAGCCCGCGGACAACTTCTTCCGCTTCAACATGGATGGCGCGCAGTGGAGCGCGGGTCTCGGCAACTATGTGTTCAACGAGAAGGGCTACAAGACCGTCGCCACCGTCGGTGAGGACTATTCCTTCATCTACACCCAGGTCTACGGCTTTGCGCTGGAATTCTGCCAGGCCGGCGGCCAGATCACCGAGCGCTTCTGGGTGCCGCTGGGCACCAAGGACTTCGCCTCCATCATCGCGGCTCTTCCCGACGATGTTGACGCGATCTATCTCGGCCTCGGTGGCGGCGATGCCGTCAACTTCCTGAACCAGTATCTCCAGGCCGGCGGCGAAGCCAATCTCATTGGCGGCACCATCATGGTCGACGGCACGGTCCTGAACTCCAAGGGCAAGGCCAAGGAAGTGCTTGCCGGCACGCCTGCGTCCGGCCCCCAGGCGGACACATGGGACGATCCCAAGTGGCAGGCCTATGTGAAGGCCTATCAGGACGCGTTTCCGCCGGATCAGCGGTTCCCGTCCCCCTCGCTTCTGGCGACCGGCTACTACAATGCCGCGACGGCAGCCTTCACCGTGCTCAACGATATCGGCGGTGATCTGTCGGACGGCCATGCCAAGTTCCGCGCCGGTCTCACCGCGCTCGAGCTTGATGCGCCCAACGGCAAGATCACGCTTGACGGCAATCGTCAGGCCATCGGCACCAACTTCGTGACCGAAGTGGTCAAGGGCGCCGACGGCAATCTCGCCAACCAACTCGTCAAGATCGTGCCCAACGTCAATCAGACCATGGGCATGGATCCGGCGGTCTTCAAAGGCATCGGCGTCCCCGGCCGCGAAGTGCCGGTGTGCAAGGCCAAATACTAAAGCGACATTCGGTCGGGCGGCACAGGCTGCCCGGCCGGTCTTTACGTCCCGCGCCAAGGCCGTGAGCCGGCGCCGGACCTGCGTGACGGTCGGTGCCGGAGAGTTCGGATGTCACTCATTCGCTACGTGACGAAGATCCATTTCGCTGACGGTATCGTTGAACATGCGGTCACCGCCGAAATCGAAGGGCTTGGCCTGAAGCGGCCGCTGATCGTCACCGACCGCGCGGCGGTCGACTCCGAA
>JAJFHL010000363.1 GCA_021775615.1 Hyphomicrobiales bacterium | reverse complement strand
TCCACGCCACCTCGGCGGTGAAGGGCACGGGCATCGATCAGCTGAGGGCTGAAATTTCTGCGCTGGCCGCACTCTGACCCATTCGCTATAAGGCTCGGCGGGGAGCACGGTTCGCAAGGGCGGGCTTTCCCGGGCTCAGATATGGTGCTGAAACACAACGTGCTTTCGTGGTTCAGCAAGCCCGGTACGCAACCCGCAGCGTGTCCCGGCCTTGAGCCGGGACCCAGGGGCGACATGACACGCGATGTACGTGTGGCTCCTGGATCCCGGCTCACTGGCTTTTCCACCCAAATCACAGATTTGGGGAAAAGCCGCGTCCGGGAATTGGTGAGTGGTGGTGCCGAACCGGACGGCAGTACGTCGCGGCCGGGGAATGACAATGGGGAGAGACTGCCGGTGCGAAAGCCGCTCCGTTCTCCAACCGGCCGGTAACGAAAAAGGGCTCCGAGATGGCCGCCGACAAGACCAAGAACGAGAGCAAGACGAGCAAAACCATATCGCTGCACGACAAGGCGCGGATCCTGTCGGAGGCCCTGCCCTTCATGCAGCGCTATGACGGACGCACGGTGGTGGTCTAATATGGCGGCCATGCCATGGGCGACGAGGACCTTGCCGCCAAGTTCGCCCGCGACATCGTCCAGCTGAAGCAGACCGGGGTCAACCCGATCGTGGTGCATGGCGGCGGCCCGCAGATCGCCAACATGCTGGAGCGCCTCGGCATCAACTCGTCGTTTGCGGAAGGCCTGCGCATCACCGACAAGGCGACGGTGGAGGTGGTCGAGATGGTGCTCGCCGGCTCGATCAACAAGCAGGTGGTCCTGGCGATCCACCAGGCCGGCGGGCGCGCCGTCGGCATCACCGGCAAGGACGGCAATCTCATCGTCGCGCGCAAGGTGGCACGCACCAAGCGCGACCCGGATTCGAACATCGAGCAGATCATCGACCTCGGCTTCGTCGGCGAGCCGGACCGGATCAACCCGGAAATCCTCGACACCATGACCTCGTCGGACATCATCCCCGTGGTGGCGCCGATCGGCGTCTCGCCCAAGGGCGAGACCTACAACATCAACGCCGACACGGCGGCCGGCGCCATCGCCGTGGCGGTCGGCGCCAAGCGCCTCCTCATGCTGACCGACGTGGAGGGCGTGCTCGACAAGGACGGCAAGCTGATCCGCGAGCTGACCACTGAGGCGGCCCGCGCCCTGATGCAGGACGGCACCATCCACGGCGGCATGATCCCCAAGCTCAAGACGGCGATCACCACGGTGGACGGCGGCGTCGAGGGGGTGGTGATCCTCGACGGCAGGGTGCCGCATATCGTGCTCCTGGAGCTGTTCCAGGAGCTTGGGCAGGGCACGCGGATCAGCTAGACAGGGCGTGCGCTCAGATGGAGCGGCGTTGAACCGTTGCCGGCCCTGAAACCGCCCGCCACCACCATCGAGGGATTGGAGAGGCCGTGAAAAGAATCCTCACCGTCGTGCTCGGCCTCATTGCCGCAGGGCTCGCCTATCTGGCGCTGTGGCCGGTTGCCATCGCGCCGGTGGCCTGGCAGGCGCCGCAGGACGAAGGCTACACCGGCGCGTTTGAAAAGAACGACCGCCTGAAAGCGCTGGAATTTGCCGACCTTCGAGGCGAAAGCGGGCCCGAGGATGCGGCCGTCGGCCCGGACGGCGCGGTCTATGTGCCGACCCATTCGGGCAAGATACTTAAAGTCGATATCGGCACCGGCGCGGTCGCAGAGTTCGCAAGCCCCGGCGGCCGGGTGCTGGGCATCGAGTTTTCCGATGAGGGCGAGCTTTACGCCGCGGATGCCTATCGGGGGCTGTTGAAGATCGCAGCCGATGGCGCGGTCACGGTGCTGGCCGACAAGACGGTGGACGGATCGCCCATCGTTTATGCCAACGATCTGGATATCGCAGCCGATGGGGTGATCTATTTCTCCGATGCCTCGACGAAGTTCGGCGCCAGGGCCAATGGCGGCACCCTGCCCGCCGCGCTCCTGGACCTGATGGAACACGGGCCCAACGGCCGGGTGCTGAAATACGACCCCGAAACGCGAGAGACCACCGTCCTCATCGAGGGACGGAGCTATGCAAACGGCATTGCGCTGGCGAGCGACGGATCCTACCTGCTGGTCGCCGAAACCGGGACCTACAGCATATTGAAGCACTGGCTCACCGGAAGCCGGGCCGGAGAGACCGAAATCCTCATCGAAAACCTTCCGGGCTTTCCCGACAACATCAACGACAACCCGGACGGGACCTTCTGGACGGGACTGGTCAGCCCGCGCTCGCCGGTGGTCGACATGACGGCCGGCAGCCCGTTCGCCCGCAAGGTCATCATGCGCCTGCCCGCCGCTCTTAGGCCGGGGCCGCAACGCTACAGCTTCGCCATCCGCTTCGACGGCGACGGCACCATTCTTGAAAACCTGCAAGACCCGGCCGGCGCCTACGCATCGGTGACCGGCGCGGTGGACGCCGCAGACGGAACGGTGGTGTTCACCAGCCTGACGGAACCGAGGCTGGGGTATTTGCGCGGGCGCTGACGGGTGTGCCTTTCGGTGCGACCGGGTCGGAGGTGGTATTGCGGGCCTGCCCTGCACCTCACGAAGCGACATTATCTCCGCGGTGGCGCCGATCGGTGGGTCGCTCAGGGGCGAGATCTAGAAATTGCGGTGGCGCCATACATAACTGGCGGCCCGCAATATCGTTCGAAGATAAGTATTGTGTCCCCGTAATTCTAAGCCGTGGGACATGGGGCACAAGCCAGGCTTTGAGTTCAAAAAAACGCAGATTAACGCGGCAGAACGACGCATCGACCGACCGCAATTCCTAAACGAGCATAACAATCCAAAACACTATCGCCCTGAATTGCCTTCATCCAATAGAAGTCATAGGTTTGAGGACAGGACTGACACCTACCTAGGTCCCTAATACAAGAGTGCACCAAAATGGCTTTGCCATCTGCCGAAAACAAAAAGATCGCGCGAGCGCTCGCTGATTTGTTTGGAGGAGAAGTGAGTGTGACTCACTTCTGGGATGATGATCACATCAGCGATGTAGACATCCTACTAAGCAAGAACACGCCTTATTCAGGTATCAATTCATACGCGACCATCGGTCTATCAGATACACCGTTGTATCAAGATGGTATTGAGTTTGCTGCAAGAGTGGAAATTGTAGGTGCATGCGACAACGCATACAGTAGCTTCGACAAGGTGATCAGCACTTGCGCTTTTTGCATTATTAATTCGAAATGGTTTTGTTGTCCAGGGGCCGTTTTTCCGGACATATTGTCGATGT
The DNA here is from genome assembly GCA_021775615.1 of Hyphomicrobiales bacterium. Taxonomy (GTDB): domain Bacteria; phylum Pseudomonadota; class Alphaproteobacteria; order Rhizobiales; family JAJFHB01; genus JAJFHM01. The sequence goes on along the minus strand of JAJFHL010000363.1, from coordinate 8,707 downwards.
ACAATACTTCTGATACTATGAAACACATTTTTTTTACTCCTCCATTTATTTGGGGAGATGATCAACCTAAAACCATGGAATTACCCTCAAAAATGGTTTATTTTCTACAAGCAATTCCAATATCTAATGAAGAATTTTCATTCTTAGAATCCAATGGGGAAGATGAGCTTGAAAATTTATTTGAAGAAACGCAAATTAATGTATTTGATCTGAATAGAAAGTCAGTCTGCTAATTTTTCATGCTTGTGACAGATTCAAATTTGGAATTGCGGTGACACTATACTAATTAGCGTCAATTCCGGGGACACAATACTTAATTCACAAGCCGATCTCCCAGCGATACACTACGCCCTATGGCCAGGCTCGCCCGCATCGTCGTCCCCGGCGTCGCCCATCACGTGACACAGCGCGGCAACCGCCGCCAGGAGGTGTTCTTCGATGAGGCCGACTACCGGGCCTATGTGGATCTGGTCGCCGCCTCCTGCCAGGCCGCGGATGTGCGCTGCCTGGCCTGGTGCCTGATGCCCAACCACGTCCACCTGATCCTTGTGCCGGAGACGCAAGACGGCTTGCGCGCGGCGCTTGGAGAAGCGCACCGGCGCTATTCGCGGCGCATCAACTTCGCCCATGGCTGGAAAGGCTATCTGTGGCAGGGGCGGTTCGCCAGCTATCCGATGTCGCACGCCCATGTGATGACGGCGGTGCGCTATGTGGAGCTCAATCCGGTACGGGCGGGGCTGGTGGAGCGGGCCCGGGACTGGCCCTGGTCCAGCGCCGGGGCACATCTTTCACGGGTGGCGGACGGTTTTACCGATCTCGACGCGTTGCGTGGCGTTCACCGCAACTGGCGGGCGATGCTTGAACGCGGCCTTGAGGCGGGCGATCTTGACGGGCAAGAGATCGCCGCCGTCGAGGCGCACGAGCGTACCGGCCGGCCCCTGGGCGATGCGGCGTTCGTTGCCAGCCTGGAGGCGCAGACCGGTCGCCGCCTCAAACGCCGCAAGCCGGGCCCCAAGCCAAAAGGCGACGGAGCGAGTTAAGTATAGTGTCCCCGGAACTAAAGACATCGTGGTTGCCACGCAAGGTTCTGGCGGTGGCCAGGTTATCCGGGCACCGGGTAACTTCGTAACAGGAGTTGCGTATGAAACAGCTTCAACTTGCGGAGCGTTGTGTATAGATGTCAGAGTTCCCCAGTTTCATGCTGAGGCATTTCGACAGGGATTGATACAATTGAATCAGAGATTTGATGATGACCGCTTATGACGAGGGACAAGCATTCGAAAAGGAGATGAACTCGCTCCTAATAAATCATGCTTACAAAAGAGTTAAGCGTCGCGTGTTTCAGCTAAATAGCGACTCAAGCTCGATTGAACATTTCCTATATTTGTACAGAGGTACTGCGGCACAGAGGAGGCTGTTCAATTTAGATTTTGGGATTAGGGAGCCTTTTGCTGACAAATTCAGCATACATTGTGTCAGGAAATTCGGCATCTTGGCAGCGAAACAAATGAAATATGATGAGACATGCGATTGTCTGTTCAAGTTTTCCGTTTCGATGCTCACAAAGAAAGAAAGCAACGTTTTTGACATAGACTTTGGATTAAATCAAGAATTAGAGCGTTTCAAAGAAATTGTTTTTAATTATGCCTCGAAAGAATTAGTGCATGCAGATAATTTGGATAAATTTTACAAAATACTAATTTCTCATGATGAAGACGAGTGGTATACTTGGGCATTTTCAGACGGCGCAGTAAGAACGGCCCTTGCTGTAGCACTTGGAAAATTAGCCGGCCACAATGATGATATGTTGAAAGCTCAACTGCAACCTTATCATATTAGGATCCGCAGCAGCTGCGTCCAAGAATTGACACCAGAAGAATACGTAGATGTTGTGTTTGGCGAATGGGAGAAATTTCAAACATTCAGTCCTCGAGACGGCGCACGCAATTTATAGCCGGCAATTCCGGGGACATGGCCGTAATCGTGGGCAGTCACGCACCGGGCCGATGATACGGGGTCTGTGTTGAGCAGCCCCAATAGGCCATGAAGGAGCGTGACCATGGAAGTGGCGCCCGAGACTTCACGCTCCACTACATACCGTACGAACGGCTGCGTCCGGGCTTGTGCGTCGAGCAAATCCAAGCACACTATAGCCAGTTCAAAGGCGATAAGGCCGCGCGGTATGGGGGCACTGAATCCAGCACATCACGTCTACACTGTCGCACTGACAGTGACTTATGGGGCGGCGCTTGCTGTCGCGGGGAAATTACGGGGACACTATACTTAACTCATCTCTTCCAATTGCGGGCAACAACCGTGCCGCTCTCGCCGCGAACGGCTTTGCGTTCATGGCGGACGCGCGCCGCACACCCGTGACAGGCCGCCCGCCCTCGTGCATGCTAACCCGCATGGGAGGAAGCATCTTCGTTTCGTATCGCCGCGGCGACGCCTCCGGCGTCGGCGGCCGGCTGTGCGACCGTTTGGCCGGGCGGTTCCCGGAGGAACGGGTTGCTTCAGGCATCGACGCGACAGGACCCGGCGAAGACCGAGCGGCCGGGCCCGCGCGCGCGGCCGCCGCCGATGTCGTTCTGGCCGTGATCGGCGCGGACTGGTTCGGCGCCGGGGCGGGAACCGGGCTGGACGACCCGCACGATCGCGTGCGGCTGGAGATCTCCGCCGCGCTGGCGCAGGGCAAGATCGTCCTTCCGGTGCTGGTGGATGCGGCGGCGATGCCGGTCGCGGGGGACCTGCCGCAGGACCTGCGGCCGCTTGCCGGCAAAGGCGCCGTGACACTGGGCCATGCGGATTTCGATGCCGATGCGGCGCGTCTCTGCGTGGTGCTGGACAACATCCTTCAGGAAACGGCGCCTCGGCGGAACGCCCCGGAGAGCGCGGAACCGGAAGGCGGCCAGGCCGGCCCCGGAGACGGGCGCAACGGCGCGACGGCAGAGGGCGCCGAAGGGGCGGCGCGCACGCATCCGCACCGGGCGGCCGGATGGCACCGTGACGACCCGATTGGCGAACATGATGAACTTCGCGAAGACGGAACCTTCCCGGAGCAGAAGCACCATCGCGCACGATACAGGGATCTCTTGCTGAGCCCGTTTGAAAGATACAGCGGCGCCAGGTTCTTCGCCGGGTTCCTGTTCGTCTATCTGGCGATATTGCTGTTCCTCTATTTCAGCCTGGTGGGCGCCGGGATCTGAGGCCGGCGCGGGCTTCGCTGCCGCGACTGCCAACACCGGCGTTCACGGGGATGGCGATGTTCCGGCGACTTATCCCCGCGCCACGCTCAATGGCGTAGACTCAGGCACACTGGCCATTGCCGCGGCGGCGCCTTCCGAAATCAATCGCAAACGAATGCTCGCATCCCGGACGCCGACAGGCTCCCGCTTTTACGGGAGCGGCGGTGTTTTTCGTGCTCCGGCAATTCCCTGACGCGCTGTTTCGCGGGGATGAGTATGGGGATGCATTCTCCTTCGTCATCCTCGCGCCTGACGCGAGGATCTCCTCCGACGGGGCACAGCGGCCTCCACTTAGAGCACCCGGTCACGCCGGGGACGGTGATGACCAGAGCTAAATGGGGTGCCGGCGTAATTGTTGCCGCATCCAGTTCTTCAACAACCATTGCGGACATCATGACGGACCAGACCAAGCCGACCCGGCGCAAGCGGCGTGGGGACGGGCAGCGCTGTTTTCGCGGGCACGTGAAGGTTATCGGCGGTGACGGCCGGGCGATGTGCCCGGTCTGCGCCAAGCGGCACCGGCGCGCGGCCATCGAGCGCGTGCGCCACAAGCGGCTCAGCGAACGGCGGCTGCGCATCCGGTCCCGGCCGAGGCCCGTACGCACCGACCGGGTGTGGGCGGCGGGGCATTTCGAGGGCGAGGGCACGATCAGCCTCTGCGCCACGAAACGGACGCATATCTCGGTGCCCAGAGTGCTGCTCACCTCGACCGACAGGTCGGTTGTCGGCTTCTTCGCGGCGACCTGGCCGGGTTACGTCCACAGTCATCTGCCGAACACGCCGGAGGGGCGCTGCCGCCGCGCCTACACGTGGGAGATCAAGTCCTGCGACGCCATCGAGGGCTTCCTGCTCGACATCCGGCCGTTTCTCAAGCGCGCCCGGGTGCGGGCCAAGACCAGGCTTATGCTCGAAGACGTGCGCGAGCGTATGGAAAACCGCCACACAGAGACGGCGCGGCAGAGGAAACGGGTGCGCATGGCGAAGATGCGGGCGCTCAACCGGCGCGGGAGGGACCGGGCGGTGTGACGGGCGAAGCGGACCCAACGTAGCCCGCACGCTCCGCAGTCAATGAAGAACGCTTGTCAGGGGCACCGTTTGCGGTATTGATGACGGTTCGGAACTTCGACCGGTTTGATCGACTAGATCAAACTGCGCTTAACTGGAATCAGTTAGGCGCAGATTATTTGATCTATTTCAATAAGATCGAGCAGCTTGTCTGCGTCCTACCGGACGCAGGCTGCTCTAGCGGGGACGATATGGGTGCGGTGCGCCTGAGTGACGACGTGCTGGGCGAGCTTGAGCAGATCTGCGAGCGGCGCCAGTTCAACCTGGGAGAAACCATCACGGTGAAGGGTGAGAAACACAAAAGCATGTTTTTCATTCTGACGGGATGGGTCCAGATCCGATTTTTGGACAACAGAAGCGAGAGCTCCAGCCTGCGCGTGGGAGAACGCGCGATTCTTGGTGAAATGGGTTTCCTGTCCGGCGAGAATGCGGTGGCGACTGCGGTGGCCGTGAGCCCCGTCACCGCCCTTGAGCTGGACAGGGAAGCGCTGGACAGACTTGAAGCAAGAAAACCCCAGGCCGCCGCCGAGTTTTCGGATTATCTCGTCAACACAATTGACGGGCGCCTGCGGTCCTAGCCTGGATATCTCGAAATTGCAGTGACACAATGTATAACTGGCGGTGGCCCATTATGTTGCTCGGAGACAAGTATTGTGTCCCTTTAATTGGTGTTCCTTTGATTGAGGTGGCTGCATAATTTTTTACACCCCAAGCCGCCGATGCCGGCGGCGTTTCAGCTGCGGAGCAAAACATGTCCTCGAAAGATTTCTCGGGCAAACGCATCCTTGTCACTGGAGGAAGCCGTGGCATCGGCCGGGCCGCGGTCGAGCTGTTTCTCGACCGCGGCGCCCGGGTCTGCGTCAACGGGCGCAGCGAGCGGACCGTTTCCGCCGCGCTTGCCGAGCTCGGATCCGAAAACGCACTGGCGGCCGTTGGAGATGTCAGTACCGCCGCTGGATGCGAACAGGTGGTCGAGGCCGCGCTCGCAGCCCTCGGCGGTCTTGACGTTCTGGTCAACAGCGCAGGCGTCGCGCGCATGGTCGCCATCGAAGAGAGCGACGAACAGGTCTGGGATGAGACGCTCGATGCCAATCTGAAGGGCACCTTCTTCACCTGCCGTGCCGCATTGCCGGCGCTCAGGACCTCGCGCGGGAACATCGTCAATCTTGCCTCCGACGCCGGGCTTATCGGCGAGGCCGGCCTCACGGTCTACTGCGCATCGAAGGGCGGCGTCGTCAACATGAGCCGGGCCATGGCACTCGAGGTCGCGCCAGACGTGCGGGTCAACTGCGTGTGTCCCGGCTATGTCGACACCGATATGGTGCGCCGGGACTATATCGACCGGACCGAGGATCCCGCCGCCGCCGAACAATCGCTTCTCGATCAGGCGCCGCTGAAGCGCATGGCGACACCGGAGGAGGTCGCCCACGCCATTGCCTATCTAGCATCCGGCAATGCCCGCAACATTACCGGGGCCGCACTTTCGATCGACGGCGGCACAACGGCGGGTCATCCCGCCTGACATGGTGGCGGCTCTGACGATGGAGATCCTCGGGGTGACGCAGGAACGCCCGAGGATGACGACCGGAGGGTGGTACGGGCGGCGGCAAATGTCATTGGGTCGTGTGGCTCCTGGATTCCCGCTTCCGCGGGAATGACGATGGGGAGGGGTCGGTGCAGGAGCGGTGGCCGCGATCCGGCTGCAGCGCCGGCAAACAGATAACTACAGATCCAGTACTAGGCGCCGGCCCTGTGAAATTGGAAGCTGCGGTTCAGATGGCGAAGGACGGTACCGAACGTCACATCCCGCGGCCGCGCATCGCCATCCGGGAAACCCGCAATTCATTGAACGGAGCAGATCATGCGTGCCAGAGCGATTTTGTCAGCATCAATACTCAGCGCGTCCTTCATCACCTCACATGTCGCCGCGCATGCCGAATCCCCGATTCCACAGGCCGGCGACAGTTCGGGCAAATGGTGCAGTTTCACCGGCAGGGTTTCCGGCAAATGGAGAGCCAAAGACGGCTCGATCGTGCCCATGGTCCTGTTCGACGCAAAGTCCGACGAGTTTATCGCGACCGCACGCGTGCGGTCGGTGAAAGGCCAGAAAGCTCTTGGTCAATACAGATTTCGCGATGTCGCCGCAGGAAAGATTTACGTCATTCGGCCGCAATGGGAACCCTATAGCCGGGGTCTGAAATTTACCTGCAGAGCGGGCAACCACCATGAATCACCGTTGGTGCTCAAGATTACCAAGGGACCCCGTTCGGATTAGGTCATGGCCTCACAAATGACGCACAACGCTACCGCGGCCTCGAAAGACGCAAATCCGATTGTGAACGTCCCCGGTCCGCGGCCGGCTTGACAACAGCGGCTGCAAACCAGATAGCGCCAGGTCATGCGCCGAACCCACTTTGCGTTCCTTGTTCCCGCCCTGTTCATTGCACTCGGATTGATGATGATGTGGATGGCGGGGAACACCATGTCTTTTGGCATGCTCGGCTGCATGTTCATTTCCGGTGCGCATGAGCTGACGGAGACGCATTGGACCGATGGCAAGAACTGGCTTGCGAGCCATGCAATGCTCGTTGTTCCCTACGGGCTCGCGCTGCACGGCCTCACTAGAGCGGGATCAGGAAAAGTGGATACCGGTTTTCCGTCCGATCCCGCTCCAAACCATTGGAATCGATCACGATCGGTTCAGGTGGCGTCTTCGGAAAGCGCGTGGGCCGGATTGCGGATATCACCCCGGCGATTTTGCCGGCGAACATAGGTGATTATTGCATCCGAATGCTCGGCTTTGACCTTGAGAGCCGCAATGAGCGCGTCTTCGGCGTCCACGAAAACGCGGTCCGATTTTCCCTTCAGCTTTAGCCCGACTGTGTAGTGCAGCATCATTGGTCCAACCCTGCAGGCGGTATGCATCGACGGCTGTCGGCAGATGACCAACTATGTCGGCCAGGAGATGCGGAGTCCAGAGCGGGATCAGGAAAAGTGGATACCGGTTTTCCGTCCGATCCCGCTCTAAAATATTGCAAGCGATCACGTTTTATCGACTTGGGTGTAACCAACTGAGCCGATCGTGATCTCGAAGACAGCTCAGGCCATACCGCTCTGGATCTGCATGGCGATGACCTTGTCGATTTCCGTTAGCTGCTTTCTCGTCTGGACGATCTGCCGGTCAATCATGCGTTTCGCCTCTGTCATCTGCTCGGTCTTGATCTTGAGTTGGGACAGGGTCTTCACATCTCCTGCCGCCGCCTCGATCTTCTGTGCGATCATGGCCCGATCGTTTTCGAGGGCCTGCTGCTTGAATTCGAGATCATGGAATTCGCTTGCGATGCGATTACGTTCCCCGGTCAGGGCGCTCATATCGAAAACTCCCTTCTTGCTTGATGTTGAAGTTGCATTCTACCGGCCAAAGTGGCGGCAGTAGGGACCTGTGTTCCCGTGAGTGCAGAGTCTAGTTCAACGGAACCTTGACGCCGACGCGGCCGCGCCAGTCGAGTGTGCCGTCCGGGTCGTCGCCGACGCTGGTGCTGGCGTCGAGGGACCAGCCCTTGAAATCCTGCAGCCGGACCGCGCCTTCGAGCCGCGCGTCCATGTCATAGAGCGATGGCGTGAAGGCGCCGCCTTTCAGGCCGACAACGGGCGCGAGATCCCAGTTGCCCTTAAGGGCCAGATAAGGCTCGATGACCGTTCCGTTCGATCTTTCGTGGCGGTAGCCGATCTTCGGTGCGAAACTGAGCGTGCTGTCCGGCGTTCCATCGCCGCCTTCCGTCGTGTCGTCCAGTTCGTAGCCGACCGACGGGGTGAACCGCCACGCCCCGTATTTCAATTCGCCGCTCAGCTGATTGATCAGGCGGAAGCTGTCCGGCTCGGCAAAGGGGTTGACCTGCGCCCCGCCGGGGGCCGTCTCCTCCGTGTGCCAGGTGGCAAGCCCGGTCAGGAGAAGGTTGGGGTGGGGCTCGAAGCGCGCATAGGGGCCGCCGGACAATACGTTGCCGCCCTCCGCGCCCGCCGTCTCAAGCTGGTTCAGGCCGGCCAGGGCGCCGACGGTGAGGACCGGCGATATGTCGTAGTCGGCGCCGACCAGAAACGTGCCGGGCGGGACCGGATCGCGCCCGGTGGCATCGCGTGTGCGGCGGCCTTCGGCCCAAACGTCGAAACCCGCCGGCGCCTGCGGCGAGGGCAGGACGAGCCGTGCCGCGTTGCCGTCCGAAGACGGGTCGACCTTGAAGTCGCCGGCGTCGACCGCGCCTTGCGGCAGCCGTGAAATCAGATCCGCGACTCCGGGCAGGCTGACCGAAAACTCCGAGTCGACGACACCGTCGTCGTGGCTGACGCTGACCTCGCCGGCACTGTCGGCGCGTCCCTTCACCCGCTCGGGAAAATCG
>JAJFHL010000362.1 GCA_021775615.1 Hyphomicrobiales bacterium | reverse complement strand
CGGACCTGCAACACCTGCTGGAAGGGCTGGCCAAGGCCGGCATGCCCATGCTCCGGTCGGCCAATCGTGATTGAGGCCGTCGGCGACGGTCTTACCCAAACCGGTTCTCGACATTCGCGACGGCCTGCCGACGCTCCGCGACATGCCCGCCGAACGCGGCGTCCCGGGCGAGTTCATCACGGAATGACCGGGCCTCGCTGACGCTCCGTGCAGGGCGCACAACCGTCCACCGGCGATCGCTGATTTCGCTGCGTCCGCTTCGGAACTCCTGCGGATTTGAGCCGCAACCGATCGGTCGTTGGCAAACGCCTGTCCTAATGTCTGAATCTGGGAGTAGACCGATCCCTTGTCGGCGCGATTCAGAAAAGGGCAAATGACCCTGTGCGGTCTCTCCGCCGAAGAGAAGGGCGGATGTCTTATGTCTCAAACCTAATGGTCTGGAACTGGCCCGCCGGGGACCACCGCGAGTTCCCTCTTACACGCAGTCCACTAGGCGCAATTCTGACATGATTGGCATCTTTCCTGGCGATTGCTTGAGACTCATGTCGGTGCTCCCAAGACGATCTTGCGCTACGAAAGCAATTGAACGAGTATGGCGTGAATGGAACTGTTGCCATAAATAAAGGACGCGACTGCTGGGCTGTCGGCAACGGAGATGCTGCGCGAGTTGCTGACGAAGTGGTTTCCCGGTGAAGTGGCGGTAACCGCATCGCTCAGAGCACCCAGCATTGTGGCTCTGAAAATCATTTCGGATATCGATCCGTCAACCCCGGTGATCTTCTGTCATCCGAGGCAGGTTTTTCCTGAAAGCCAGAACTATCGCGGCGAGATCGTCGATTTGCTTGGTCTGACCAACGTCAAAGTCGTTACGCGCAGCGATCCGGTGACGAGAAAACGCCCGTTTGAGCGTTGCGAACGTCTGTGGAGCGAAGCTCCTGACGGCATGGGTAGGAGTAAGGAAACCATCCATCTCAACGACACGCTGGCGCCGTATAGGTGCTGGATCAAGGCCGCCTATCACGAGCGGACAGTCGGCACGGCAGAACAGCGGTTCTACTGCTACGGCGGTAAGCTGATCGTGGATGCCCTGCGTGGACGGCCCAGAGAGTTAATCGACAGGTTCATGCAGGCCCACCAGCTACCGTATCATCCCAAAGTCAGCCGCCGCAAAAAGCGCGCCCAGGTCGACCAGAGCGATGCGCCGGATATAGGCTGGCATTTCTGATCGGCTCCATTTCTCAGCCGTGATTTCCAGGATTTCAGCGCGGAGGGAACCATATGGCTGAACTTGTGCCCCCGCACGGCGGCGGAGATCTAAAACCACTCTTGGTACCTGCCGGCGAGCACGCAAAAGCGCTTGAACATGCAGGCTCGCTCAGGAAAGTGGCGTTGAGCAGTCGCGAAGTCTCCGACCTGTTGATGCTTGGCATGGGCGCCTACACGCCGCTTTCAGGTTTCATGGGCGAAGCCGACTGGCATGGCGTAAGTGTCGATATGAAGCTGTCAAACGGCGTGTTCTGGCCGATCCCGATCACCATGTCAGCAACTGCGGATGTCGCCGACGCCATCTCGATTGGAGACAGTGTTGCACTGACAGACGGTGAAAGCGGTGAAGTATTGGGGGTCCTTGAAGTCGCCGAGAAATACGCGATCGACAAAGCGCTTGAATGCACACACGTCTTCCGAACCAACGATGAGAGCCATCCCGGCGTTCAAAAGGTGATGGAGCAGGCTGAAGTCAATCTTGGCGGCCCTGTTATCGTCTTGTCCGAGGGTCATTTTCCCGAAACCTACAAAGCCCTGTATCTGCGTCCCGAGCAGTCACGCGCGATGTTCATGGAGCGCGGCTGGTCACGCGTTGCCGCCTTTCAGACCCGGAACCCGATGCACCGCAGCCACGAGTATCTCGCCAAGATTGCAATTGAGGTGACAGACGGAGTTTTCATTCACCAGGTGCTGGGCGCCTTGAAACCGGGCGACATCCCCGCTGACGTGCGCACCACCGCAATTCAAGCGATGATCGACAATTATTTCGTGCCGGGGACGGTTATCCAGGCCGGTTATCCAATCGAGATGCGTTATGGCGGTCCGCGCGAAGCGTTGATCCATGCTCTGATCCGGCAGAACTTTGGCTGCTCGCACTTGATCGTCGGGCGTGACCATGCCGGCGTCGGCGACCACTACGGCCCCTACGACGCCCAGGACATCTTCGACGAGCTACCGGACGGCGCGCTGCAGACCGAGCCCCTGAAGATCGGCATTACCTTTTTCTGCAACAAGTGCGGCGGCATGGCGACCGAGAGAACCTGCCCACACGGGCCCGAGGACCGCATAACGATTTCCGGCACCCGCCAACGCGAGATGTTGACCGGCGGGGAGGACATCCCGACGGAGTTCGGTCGTCCCGAGGTCATCGCAGTGCTCAGGGACTACTATTCCGGACTGTAGTTCCCTTGAAGAAAGGGTCTAACTCACAACTCTGTGTATTTGCGCGCGGAGCCTCGCGCTTTCTCCACGGGATACTTTTGCGCGTTCCGTTCGATTTTCTCCGATGCCGCGGCCAGCAGGTCAATGCCGCAGCGCTCGGCAATAAGAAGAAGATAGAGCAGGACATCGGCGCATTCCTCCGAGACACCCGCCTTGACACTTTCGTCGTTTGCCGATGCCTCGAAATCCTTCTCCCCCTTCCATTGCGTGAGTTCCAGAAGTTCAGCTGCCTCCAGGTTGAGCGACACGATCAGGTCTTTCAGGGAATGGAACTGCCGCCAGTCCCGCTCATCCCGAAATGCGATCAGCCGCTCGGTCAGATTTTGAAGTGTGATCTCGCCACTCATCACGGTGTCATTCCCATTCGCTGGTTCCCTCGGCACAAGTCCGAGCCACACTCTGTCTGCTTTCGCTCACGCCGCCGCAAGCAGACAGAGTAGCGCGCCCTCTGTAAGTCCACGACCGACGGCACGATGGCACCAACAACGATTCAATGGTGCCATGCCTCCAAAACTATAATAAACTGGAGCAGCCTAATCGCTAACTTGGGCTCGTGGCCAGGACTCGGGGAAACCAAACCTTCGTCGCTTAAGCGGATTTGGCTGCGGACTAATATTGGTCGAGGGGAGCCTATGTTCACCAGCAATCCGTTTGCCGATCTTTCGGCGTCCGTCTCACCCTCCATCATGCAGACATACGTGACCGTCATGATACTTCTGGTCGTGGGCGGGACGCTCTACGATATCCTTCACAAGAAAAGCGCCAGGTACTTCTTCGACAACTGGCGCAAGGTAAAAGAGAAGGGGACGAAGCAGGTCGGGGGCGGCGCGTTGATGTCGCTCACGGTTCAAACCGCAGCGGTAGAGGTTCTGACGTCCGCTGAATTCTGCAACGCACAGCGCAGAGTTGCCCACCTGCTGACGATGTACGGCTTCCTGGCCTACGCCATATCCACCGCCATCATGGTGTTCTGGTATCCAACGCCTGACACCGCCACGCCCGCAATTGTACCCCTCCTCTGGCACCTCGGCGCCCTGTCGGTCTGCGTCGGTGGTTACTGGTTCTGGTTTTTCATTCGTGTCGATGTCGCCGCGGAAGGCAACTCGCCGTTCCGGATTATTCGTGCCGATTTGTTCATCCTGTCACTCCTGGCGAGCGTGACCCTGGCCCTGGTCTGGTCCTTTGCACAGTCGGCGGACAGCGGCTGGACCGATGTCTTCCTCGGCGCGTACCTGATCGCCACGACCGTGCTGTTCGGCTCGGTGCCGTGGTCCAAGTTTTCGCATATGTTCTTCAAGCCGGCCGCCGCGCTGCAGAAACGGGTGGAAGAAGCCAACGGCACCAGGCGCAATCTACCGGAACCCGCCGACGAGCCAGCAACTCTTGGCAGCGCCCGGCGCCTGCCCCGACACTATTGATCGATCGATCGAATATCTTCGTTCCAGGAGGTGATTTAGGATCATGCCCACGTTTGTTTACATGACGAGTTGCGACGGCTGCGGACACTGCGTCGACATCTGCCCTTCCGACATCATGCACATCGATAAGACCTATCGCCGGGCCTACAACATCGAACCGAACTTCTGCTGGGAGTGCTATTCCTGTGTGAAAGCGTGCCCGCAGAACGCGATCGACTGTCGCGGCTATGCCGACTTCGCTCCCCTGGGTCACAGCGTGCGCGCGCTCAGGGAAGAGGAGAAGGGAACCATTTCCTGGAAGGTCAAATTCCGCGATGGGCGCGAAAAGGATTTTGTGTCCCCGATCCGCACCACGCCCTGGGGATCGATCAAATCGCCGGCGGACTACGAGGCACCGAGCGCGGACGACCTTGGGTCTCAAGAACTGGCCCACGAACCGGACGCGCTTAACATCGAAGGCGGACTGCCCGCACTGCGCCCTGATCAACTCAAGCAGGGAGTCGTGTAATGGGCCTGTTCTCGCGCAGGAAAACGATCTTCGTTGACTCAGACATTCTGGTCATCGGCGGCGGTATGGCGGGCTGTGGGGCTACTTACGAGTCTCGCTACTGGGGCCGCGACCTGAAGGTCGTTTGCGTCGAGAAGGCGAACATCGAGCGCTCCGGCGCTGTCGCACAGGGTCTCTATGCCATCAACTGCTACATGGGCATGCAGTGGGATGAGAACCAGCCCGAAGACCACGTGCGCTACGCGCGCAACGATCTGATGGGCCTGGTGCGCGAGGATTTAGGCTACGACATTGCCCGACATGTGGATTCCACTGTCCACAAGTTCGAGGAATGGGGCTTGCCCATCATGAAGGACCCGGAGACGGGCCGCTATCAGCGCGAGGGCAAGTGGCAGATCATGATCCACGGCGAGAGCTACAAGCCGATCGTCGCGGAGGCTGCCCGCAAGGCCGCCACGGAAGTCTACAACCGGATCATGGTGACCCATCTCCTGCGCGACAAGACCAAGGCCAACCGGGTCGCGGGCGCCGTCGGGTTCAACGTCAGGACCGGGGATTTCTACGTTTTCCGCGGAAAGGCCGTGATCGTCTGTGCCGGAGGCGCGTCGCATATCTACAAGCCCCGTTCCGTGGGCGAAGGCATGGGGCGCACATGGTACGCTCCCTGGAGTAGCGCCTCGGCCTACGCGCTGCCGATCCGCCTCGGCGCGAAAATGACACAGATGGAGAACCGCATTGTTCTCACCCGGTTCAAGGACGGTTACGGACCTGTCGGCGCCTACTTCCTGCACCTCAAGACCTACACTGAGAATGTCAACGGTGAGGAATACGAGTCCACCTGGTACGAACACACCAAGAATCTTGTTGGCGATTACATCGACCGGCATCCGGTGCCGACGTGCCTGCGCAACCATGCCATTTTGGAAGAAGTCAAGGCCGGCCGGGGTCCCATCCGCATGGTGACAAAGGAAGCGTTCCAGGATCCGCACAAGGAGACGGTCGGTTGGGAGAACTTCCTCGGCATGACCATCGGGCAGGCGGTGGTGTGGGCGTCGCAGAATATAGATCCCAAGCACGTCAACCCCGAGCTGACCACGTCCGAGCCCTACGTCATGGGCTCGCACGCCACCTGCTCCGGCGCCTGGGCGAGCGGACCTTCCGATTATGCGCCGTCGGAATACCAGTGGGGCTACAACCGTATGATGACAGTCGACGGCCTGTTCGGCGCCGGCGACACCATCGGCGGCACCGCACACAAATTCTCGTCCGGCTCCTTCACCGAAGGCCGCATTGCCGGCAAGGCGGCGGTCAAGTATGTGAACGACCTGGGCACGGAGCGGCCCGAGGTCAGCGAGGCGGAGTACACCGACCTCAAGAAGGTGATCTTCCAGCCCATGGAGAACTATGAGGTTGGACGCAATGAGATTGTCGCCGGCACCGTTTCTCCCAGCTACATCCTGCCAATCCACGGGTTGCAGCGTCTCGAGAAACTGATGGATGAGTATGTCGGTGGCATCGGATCCCACTATACGACCAACGAATGGATGCTCAACCGCGGGCTGGAGCTGCTCGGTTTCCTGAAGGAGGACCTCAACTGCCTCGCGGCAGAGGATCTGCATCAGCTGATGAGGGCGTGGGAACTCCATCACCGGGTTCTGGCCTCGGAGTCGGTGGCGCATCACACCATGTTCCGCGAGGAAACCCGTTGGCCGGGCTACTATTACCGGGCCGATCATCCGAAACTGGACGACAAGGACTGGCACTGCTTCACCGTCTCACAGTATGACGAGGATTCCGGCAACTGGGAGATGGAGAAGGCACCGGTCTACCACATCGTCGATTAGGCGGGTTCCTGTAGTATTCCGAGACCCGGGCCGAACCGCGCAGCCTCTTGCCTGATGAGAGCGCTTCATGCTGATTGCACATATTTCCGACTGCCATATCGCGCTGCCGGCGCCTGAGGGGAGCGATCGTTCAGCCGATCTCCGGCGCTCTGTCGATTACGTCAATGGGCTTGATCCGCAGCCGGATCTGGTCGTTCACACCGGTGATGTCGCCCATGACGCGAAGCCTGAAGAATATGCAGAGGCTGTCGGCATACTCGACCGGCTGCAGGCGCAGCTCTTCGCAATACCGGGGAACCGCGATGAACGTGCAGCCTTCCGGGCAGCGTTCGCCAGCCGTCTGCCGGACAATTGCCACAACGAGTTCATCCAGTACGCCATAGTAAGGGAACGATTTTGCGTGATCATGCTCGATAGCGTCGGCGTGCAAATCAAGAAAGGCCGATTGTGCAAGGAGCGCCTGGCACATTTTGAGGCGATGCTCGGTGATGCCGGTGACAGGCCGGTCGTCGTCTTCATGCATCATCCGCCATTCGAGGTGAAAGAATCCAATTTCCCTGTTCAGTTCGAGGACTGGGGCGAAGTCGAC
>JAJFHL010000361.1 GCA_021775615.1 Hyphomicrobiales bacterium | reverse complement strand
CGGATGGGAACGGGCCAACTGGTTTGCGCCCAACGGCGTCGAGCCCGCGGACGAATACAGTTTTGACCGGCAGAACTGGTTTGCGCACGCGGCGGCCGAACATGCTGCGTGCCGCAACGCCGTCGTGGTGATCGACCAGAGTTCGTTCGCGAAATTCTCATTGATTGGCACGGATGCCGAACGGGTGATGAGCCGGCTCTGTTCGTCCAATGTCGCCTGTGAACCGGGCCGGGTTGTCTATTCGCAGTTGCTGAACCGCGACGGCGGCATCGCCTGCGACCTCACGGTGACCCGGGTTTCTGAGCACGAGTACTACATCGTGACCGGCACCGGGTTCGCGGTCCACGATTTCAACCATATCCAGGGCGGGATCGAGGCGTCCGACGTGGCGCATCTGGTGGATGTCACGTCCGCCTTCGCCACATTGTCGGTGATGGGCCCGCACGCGCGCGACCTCCTGTCGTCGATCTCGCAGGGCGACTTCGGCAACGAGGCCTTTCCCTTTGCAACATGCCGCGAGATCTTTGTCGCCGGCGCACCGGTGCGGGCGCTGCGCCTGACATTTGTCGGCGAACTGGGCTGGGAGTTGCATGTTCCGAGCGAGTACGCACTCACCGTTTACGACGCCCTGCAATCGGCCGGCGCGGATTTCGGGCTGCGCGATGCCGGCTACCGGGCAATCGATTCACTGCGCCTTGAGAAGGGCTACAGGTTGTGGGGCAGCGATATCGGGCCCGACTACAGCCCGTATGAAGCCGGCCTCGGATTTGCCGTGGCGATCAATTCCAACACCGCATTCACCGGCCGCGAGGCGCTGTTGCGGCAAAGGGAACGCCCCCTGACCAAGCGGCTCGTGACTTTCACGCAAAGCTCGCCCGATGCTCATCTCCTGGGAGGCGAAACCATCTACCGCGATGGCGAACGGATTGGATGGCTGTCATCGGGGGGCCATGGCCACACAATCGGTCTGGACATCGGCCTCGGCTATGTGCGCCATGATGGCGGGGTCGATGACGACTACCTTCTGTCCGGCAGCTATGAGCTTGAAATCAGAACCCGCAGGGTGCCTGCCGAGATCCACCTGGGCGCCCTGTATGACCCGGACAACGCGCGGGTGAAGTCATGAGGCCTGCGACGTGTCCACAAGGGCCGCCTGCGGAACCGGAGCAATCTTCAGGGCGACCCCCGCCGTCTTGATCGCATCGAGCAGTTCACCCTCGGGCTCGCGGTCGGAAATGATCACATCGAGCTGTTCGAGCGGGCAGATCAGCTCAAGCTTCGGCTGATCGAACTTCGTGTGCAGAATAAGCAGCATCTTGCGATGCGCGCGCTCAAGCATCACCCGGTCGACCCAGGCGGTCGGCGAATCGGCCTCGCATGCGCCCCCCACGAACAGACCGCTCGCCCCGATGATCGCCGTGTCGGCCTGGAACTTGCGCAGAAAGTTGGTGGTTTCCGCACCCCAGACCCGGGACTCGCGGGCGTCGTAGTCGCCTGGCGCGAGAATGGTCCTGATATCGGGGTTCACGGCAAGGACCATCGCCACATCCAGGCCGCTGGTGATGACCGTCATCGGTGTCTGGGCGCTGGCAACGTGCCGCGCGAAATGCAGAGTGCTCGACCCGGTGCTCACCATGACAACCTCATCGGGCTGGATCAGAGAGGCCGCCACAGCCGCAATGGCGCTGCGCTGATCCACAAAAGTCGTGTCGCGAACCCGCAGACCCTCTTCTCCGCCGCGAGGATGAACGATGGCGCCGCCATAGGTCCGGCTGATGATGCCGTTGCTGCTCAACTCGTCGAGGTCGCGCCGGATGGTCTCACGCGACACATCCATGCTTTGTGCAAGCTCGGTGAGGCGGGTCGCCGGGTGCAGCGTCAGTTGGGCAAGAATTTTCTGATGCCGTTTGCCCTTGCTGAGCCGCGTCATGGCCTGCCCCTTTTCATCTCGATTTATCTCAACGACACCGGAGAGCGGTTTGCACGAGAGGCCCTCACCGTCTCGCTTTCAGGTCATTCGCCTGTTCAATCCGCCTGCCTGATCTTTGCAAGGTGCCGCATAAATGTGTAAGTTGCAACATATTGTGTTGCGCTTCTGTCGTCGGTCTCGTACATTTTGAGCGTGTCGCCACACTCTGTAACGATCCTTGCGAACCGCACCATGAACCAGCCGGCAAAAAAGTGACCGTCTACAGGCCCAAATCGGACCTGACGCGGCTCATCGGCACATGGCTCGACGCGGTGCCCGCGAGCGGGATGTGGCCGCTGCAGCATCGACACAGGCCTTTTGCGACAAACGGCATCGGTATGAACGCCGTATCGCCGTCAAGGGGAAGAGGCCTGAATAAACCGAGGTGACGTGCGATGCAGTTTCGACCGGACATCTCAGGGACTTCAGGGAGGAAGACAAATGCTAATGCGTACCTTAAAGACGAAATTGTGCTCTCTCGGCATTGCCGCCGGGGTGATGGGCGTCGCCGTGGCCGGATTTGCGTCGCAGGGCTTCGCCTGGAGCCTGCAGGAAGCCGCCGCGCCCTACAAAGGCAAGAAAATCACGGTGATCTGCGATGGGTATTCGCCGTGCCTCGCCTACAAGGAAATCGCCAAGTCGTTCACTGAAAAGACCGGCATCGAAGTGGCCGTTGAGGTCGCCGACCTGCTTCAGGTGCAACAGCAGATTCTGACCGATGCGTTGACCGGCACCCAGGTCTATGACGCGGTGCAGGTTATCTCGTGGTCGGTCGGCGTCTGGGGATCGCAGGGCTTCGCGCGACCGATGCAGGAATTCATGGACGACGCCAAATTGCGCGATCCGGGCCTCAAGACCGACGACTTCATACCCGAAAACTTCAAGATCACGTCGACCTATGACGGCACGGTCGTCGGCCTGCCGTTCCACTATATTCCGCCATTTGCCATCTATCGCAAGGACATCGCGGCAAATGCCGACGAGCAGTCGGCGTTCAAGGCCAAATACGGCTACGACATGCCGTTGACAGGCGACAAGATCGCATCCGTCGACACCTGGCAGCAATGGACCGACATGGCCGAGTTCTTCACCCGCAAGTCGGGTGAAATGGTTGCCGGCGAGAAGCTCGAAAACGCCATGTATGGCACCACCGCCGCCTTCAAGCGTCATCTGACCGTGCTCTATGATTACGAGCGGATCTTGCTGGGAATGGGCGGGGAAATTCTCAATGCCGAGGGCCAGGTCGCGCTCGATAGCCCGGAAGCGTTGAAGGCGCTTGAATATATGCTGAAGTGGCGCGATTTCTCGCCGACGTCCTACAAGGAATATACCTGGGACGAGCAGTATTCCGACTTCTGCGCCGGCAATCTGTTTTCGACATTCTCCTGGGGCGACACCACGCCGTTCCTCGAGATAGAGAAAGACTGCCCCAAGGCCGCGGGCAATCTGGGCTACTTCCTGCACCCGGGCACCCACAAGACTGCTGCCGAGGGCCAGGGCTGGATCATTCCGAAAAAGGCGCCCAATGCGGAGGCCGCTTATCTGTTCCTGCAGCATCTGGCCTCAAAAGAGGTGCAGGTGGCCTGTCAGGCGACCGGCTGCGCAACCTATCGCGCGGACGTTCTTGCCATGAGCGACTGGGATGCCGAAGGCCGTTTCCACATGCACCGCAAGCTGATCGAGGACGGACATCTTTATGTGCGGCCGAACCCGCCTGCCCTGCTGGCCATTCAGGAAATCATGATGGAAGAGCTGAGCGCCGCCGGCGCCGGGTCGCAGGACGCCAAGACCACGATCGCCAATATGGTCGAGCGCGCCCGCAAAGTGGTCAGCGGAAACTGAGCGTCTCGGCACGCGACGAATACGAGAACGGGCCGGTTTGGTCGGTGTACCAAACCGGTTCCCTCCTTCCGGCAATCGGCTAAGCTTGTCAGCATTATGAACCGTGAAAACGCATTGGCGGCGATTTGGGCCTCGGTCTACTGCGTGTCACTGGTCCTGGTTGTTGCCCTGTTCGACCACTTGGGAGTGCAGCCCTACTGGACCGTGCCGTTTGTCATCGTCGTCCTGCCCTTTATGGTCGCATTCGCGTTAACGCCCTTTCAGTCGCCCCGGCGAAGAGGTGTATCTTGAGCGCGCATCTTCTGGTCGCGCTGGCGGCTGCCCCACTCCAGTTCGGCCTTGCCGCCGTCAACAGCCGCAAGGACTGGTTCACGGCCGGTGAAATCCGTTTTTGGGGCGTTGTGATCTTCGTCGCGGCCGAACTGATCTATCTCGGGTCATTCTGAATGAGCGGCGTCCGCCTGGAATCGCTTTGCAAGTCCTTCGGCGACATCACCGCCGTCGACAATGTCGATCTGACGGTCGCCGACGGCGAGTTCGTCGTCCTGGTCGGCCCGTCCGGATGCGGCAAGACAACGACGCTTCGCATGCTCGCGGGCCTGGAAGACTGCAGCTCCGGCCGCATCTTCATCGGAGACCGCGAAGTCACCGACGTCCATCCGAAGGACCGCAACATCGCAATGGTGTTTCAGTCATATGCCCTCTATCCGCACAAGACCGTGGCGCAGAATCTGGGCTTTGCGCTGAAGATCGCCAAGCGGCCGCGCGACGAGATCGAGCGCCGCATCCGTGATGTCGCCGAGATCCTCGGCATCGAGGATCTGCTGGACCGCAAACCCGCCAAACTGTCCGGCGGGCAGCGTCAGCGCGTTGCCGTGGGGCGCGCGATCATTCGCAATCCCGAAATTTTCCTGTTCGATGAACCGCTGTCCAATCTGGACGCCAAGCTGCGCACGACGACCCGCAGCGAACTGATCAAGCTGCACAAGCGGCTCAATGCAACCATGGTCTACGTGACGCACGATCAGGTCGAGGCCATGACCATGGGCGACCGTATCGTGGTCATGGAAGGCGGACTGGTTCAGCAGATCGGCACGCCGCTGGAAATTTACGACGATCCCGACAACCGGTTCGTCGCCGGCTTCATTGGCAGCCCGGCAATGAATTTCTTTCGCGCCCAAATCGTGGTCGACGCATCCGGGTGCGAGGCACGGTTCGCCGATGCTTCACTGAAGCTGCCGGAAACCCACCCGTCAGCTTCGCGAGCTGATGTGGTGCTCGGCGTTCGGCCAGAACACCTCGTGATCGCGCCGGAGTTCAAGACCGGAGTGCAGTTTCAGGCCACGATCGAGGCGGTGGAACATCTCGGCGCGGAGACGCTGGTCGAGCTTGGGCTCGAAGGCGAGGCGCTGACCATGCGCGCCGGCCGCCTGGAAAACATTGCTCCCGACCAAAGCGTCAGGGTCGGCGCACAGGCCGAGCACGTTCTCGTGTTTGATGCCGCGGACGGTCGGAGACTGCGGCCTCAGAACGGGGCCGGACCATAATGGGCGGCGCCCAGGCACGCGCGTCGAAACGGTTCATGTGGGTCTGCATGGCGCCGGTCATCGTGTTCCTGATCGTCGTTTCCCTGGCGCCGACCATCGTCGCCATCATCGACAGCCTGCGCGAGCTGTCTTTGACGGTGTTCACAAAGCGGGGCGCCTTTATCGGCCTTGAAAACTATCGCGAGCTGCTCAGCGAGGACACCAAGTTCTTCACGGCCATCTGGAAGACGGTCATATTCGTGGCGGTGGTGGTGCCCTTCGAGTTTGTTTTCGGCCTCACCATTGCCCTTTACATCAACCACGAGTTTGCCGGCCGCAGGCTGCTGATCACACTGTTGATGCTGCCGACCATGATCGCGCCTGTCGTTGTCGGCATGATGTGGCGGTACTTGCTTATGCCGAGTTTCGGCCTGGTGACCTATTACCTTCAGCAAATGGGTTTCCTCGCCGAAACCACCATCTTCTCCGATGAGGTCACAGCCTTTGCCGCACTCATGATCATCGACATCTGGGAATGGACGCCCTTCATGATGCTGATCATGCTTGCCGGCCTTACCGCCATGCCGGAGGAGCCCATCGAAGCGGCCCATCTGGATGGCGCCAATGCCTGGCAGGTGCTGTGGCATGTGCAGCTGTCCTTCCTGCGACCGCTCATCGTGTTCGCGGTGATGTTCAGGGCCATCGAAGCCAGCAAGGTGTTCGACACCATCTACATCCTGACCGGCGGCGGCCCTGGAAATGCCACCGAAACCATCGCCGTCTTCGCCTTCAGGACGACTTTCATCAAGTGGGACCTGGGCTATGGCGCCGCCATCTGTCTGGTTCTGGCGTTCTTCTCGCTCGTCGTGGCGGCGCTGTTCTTCAAGGTCAGCAACCGGGCTCAGGAACAATGAAGCGCCGCCACAATCCATATCTGTGGTCAATCCCCCTGGGGCTGCTGCTTGTCGTCATACTGATCCCCTATGTCTGGATCGTCCTGGCAAGCCTCAAGGAGCGCTCCGATCTTCTGACCACGCCGCCGAGATGGATCTTCGATCTCACGTTCGAAAACTACCGGCAGATCCTGAGTGAAAAGAACTTCGACACCTATCTCGTCAACTCCCTGATCATCGGGTTTTGCAGCACCGCTCTGGCGGTCACGGTAGGCACGCTGGCGGCCTATGCCTTCTCACGCTTCAAGGTGCCGGCCGGCAATCACATCTTTTTCTACATCCTGGCGACACGGCTCGGGCCGCCGGTCGCCTATGCGCTGCCGATGTATCTGGTGTTCTTCAAGCTCGGCCTCCTCAACCTGCAGGCCGGCGTGATCCTGGCGCATGCGACCTTCAACCTGGTGCTGGTGGTGTGGATGATGAAGTCGTTCTTCGATGACATCCCGCGCGAGATCGAAGAGGCCGCCTATCTGGACGGGTGCAGCCCGTTCCAGGTGTTTCGCATGATATCGCTGCCGCTGACCTATCCCGGACTTGTTACGGTCGCCATCTTCGTTCTGATCTTTTCGTGGAACGAACTGCTGTTTGCCCTGATCCTGTCGGCTGGCGAAATGCGCACCTTGACGGTAATGATCCCGTCACTGGTGCTCCACACCGGAACGCTGTGGGGGCAGGTCGCCGCCGCTTCGGTGGTTCAGAGCCTGCCGGTACTGGTGTTCACGTTCTTTATCCAGAAACACCTGGTACGCGGGCTGACATTCGGTGCCGTGAAAGGATAAGACTGCGGGGAAGATGATTTCGACATGACAGAATGGGCCGCACCCGGCGCTTCCGCGACCGTTCGAAGCCCATCACGCCAACCATTCAATAAGAGGAGAACCCAGAAATGTTCACATCCATGAAAGACAGATCCGTCGTCGTCACCGGCGCCAGCATGGGCATCGGCAAGGGGATCGCGCAGGTGTTCGCCAATGCGGGATGTCAGGTGCTGATTGTGGCCCGAACCCTGGAAAAGGCCGAAGCCGCCGCTGCCGAGATCACCGAGGCAGGCGGCAGGGCGAGCGCTATTGCCGGCGACGTCACCAGCGAGACGGACATGGCGGCGGTGGCCGCAGCCGCGCTCGACAGGCAGGGTGGGCTCGACGTGCTCTGCGCCAATGCCGGCATCTATCCGCAGTCAAAACTTGAAGACATGTCTTCGGAAGAATGGGACCAGGTGCTTGGAACCAACCTCAAAGGCAACTTCATCACGATCAAGGCGTGCCTGCCGCACCTC
>JAJFHL010000037.1 GCA_021775615.1 Hyphomicrobiales bacterium | reverse complement strand
TGTCAGAACATCGATCTGACCCTCGGAGGGCGGCAGATACTCTTCGACGTCAGGGTCGAGGCCCATGCCGGCCAGATTCTCGGTGTGATCGGCCCGAACGGCGCCGGCAAGACATCCCTGTTCGAAGTGCTCAGCGGCCGGATACCGCAGCAGCGCGGCCAGGTGATGCTGGAAGGCCGGGACATCTCCAAATACACCATTCAGCAACGGGTGCGGGCCGGTATCGGGCGCACTTATCAAAGCCCGGTGGTGCCCAACGGGCTCACGGTCGCAGATGTGCTGAAAGCCGCCCGCAAGGCGTTTTTTCCCATGCTGACTGCGCAGCAGGCCGAATGGGCGTCCGATCTTGTGCATCTCGATGTCGCGGGCAACGCGTTGGCCGGATCGCTCGACACCCTGCAGCGGCGCAAGCTCCTGATGGCATGCCTGGTGATGCGGCGTCCAAAGGTTCTGCTGCTCGATGAGCCCGCATCCGGGCTGATCAGCGCAGAGCTGGAGGAGTTGGACCAGATATTGCGGGTGCTCGCGCATGAGATGCAGATCTCGTTGCTTGTGGTCGAGCACCGCCTGGAACTGCTCTCCGCGGTGGCCGACGACGTCATGGTGCTGGATCTCGGGCGGCGCATCGCTAACGGCGCGCCGGAAGACGTCTTCAAGAACCCGGATGTCCGCGCCGCCTATTTCGAGACGGCCGGCGCATGAGCGAGATCTTGAAAGTGCACGGACTGTCTGCCGGATACGGCCCGCTGCGGGTGCTGCATGATGTCGAGTTTGCGGTCAACAAGGGCGAGCGTGTCGGCCTGGTCGGCCTCAACGGCCATGGCAAGTCGACTCTGTTTCGCGCCATCACCGGCCTCGTCGACTGGCAGAACGGTTCGATATTGCTCAACGGGGTGGAGATCGGCGGCCGGCGCACGCAGGGTCCCGGGCGCAAGACCCATCGCATCGCCCATCACGGGGTCGCCCTGATGCCCCAGGGCGATGCGATCTTCATCGGCCTGACGGTCCGCCAGCACCTCGATGCGGGCGCCTTCACGCGCAAGGCATGGCGCGAGCGCCACGCCCGCAGGGAGCACGTTCTGGAGATCTTTCCGGCGCTGCGCGACTTGCTCGGCCAACCGGTCGGCAAACTGTCGGGCGGCGAGCGCAGAATGGTCTCCCTCGGCCGCGGCCTGATGGGCGACGTCAAGCTCTACCTGGTCGACGAACCCTCGCTCGGCCTTGCGCCAAAGATTTCGCGCGCCGTGATCGACGCCCTGGCCAAGGTGGATCTGGCCGATGGCGCCATGGTCGTCGCGGAACAGAACCTGCAGGTTCTGGAGGGGTTCGTGGACCGCATGATCGGCATGCATGCGGGCGAACTCAAGGGCGACGTGTCGTCCTTCGCGGCCGGTTCGCTGGAGGGCTGAGCGATGGACATGTTCACACTCATGTCGGGCCTACAGCTCACCTGCATCTACGCCATACTCGCGATCGGCGTGTCGATCATCTGGTCGAGCCTCGGCATGCTCAATCTGGCGCATGGCTTCACGTTCGCCGCCGCCGGCTATGGCGCATGGTGGGCGGCGTCAATGTTCGGCAAGAGCGCTCTTGTGGTGTTCGCCGCCGGCATTACGACCGGCGCCTTGGTCGGCGTTGTCATCTATGTCCTGGCGTTTCTCTATATCTACGACAAACCCAACTATCCAGTGCGCGCGCTGATCGCCACCATGGCCATCAACATGATGGGCGTGCAGCTACTGATGTGGTGGTTCGGCCCGCGCATGAAACCGCTGCCGAAGGTGTTCGGCTTTGGCTCCGTCAAATTCGGCGATGTGGTGGTGACCTACAGTCAGCTCGGAACCGTCGTCTGCTCGGTGGGCGTGCTGGGCATTCTGCTCGCCTGGCTCGGCATCAGCCGGCGCGGCCTGGAAATCCGGGCAATGATGCAAAACCCCGAAGGCGCCGCGCTGGTGGGCATCAGCCTGCGAAAAACCGCCCTTTGGGTGATGATCCTGTCCGGAGCTCTTGCCGGGCTCGCCGCTGTTCTGCTTTCGCAGACCTTTTTCGTCAGCCCCTATGCCGGCCTGCAGCCGCTCATCAAGGGCCTGATCGTCGCACTGCTCGGGGGACTGGGCAGCATCGGCGGCGCCATGATTGGCGCGGCCATGGTCGGCTTCGCGGAGGCCCTGACGGCCTCGCACCTGGGCGGCCAGTATGTGCTGATGGTCCAGTTCACAATGATCATCATCATCCTGTTGTTCCGCCCACGCGGGATTTCCGGTCTCCTCGACGAAGCCCGGGAGGAGTAACGCATGGCGATGGAGAATCAGCGCCCGCATTCGGCACCTTCCGCCTCCCTGGTCGGACATCGCTCCTGGTTTCCGCGCATCCGTCTCACCGGCCAGCGCGACCTGAAGCGCTACCGCATCCCGCTCACCCGGCGCACCTGGTTCCAGGGCCGCGCGGTGGTCAACCCGCGCGACCTCACCCGCCAGTACAAGCTTGATGACAAACGCCCCTGGTTCTGGATCGCCGGCCTGGTGGCGGCGCTGATCATTCCGATTCTCGTCGGCACGAACCTGGCGCTCACCGCGGCGACGACCTTTGCCCTCTACTCCGCCATCAACCTGATGTGGATGCTGGTGATCGGCACCGCCGGGATCTTTTCGCTGGCGACACTGGCGGTGGTCGGCGCGTCCGCCTACCTGACCGCATGGCTCTCCATCGAATTCGGCATCACCTGGCCGGTTATGCTGCTGCTGGGAACTCTGATCGGGCTCGTCTTCGGCGCCATCATCGGGCTGCCGGCGCTGCGCATCGACGGGCTCTATTTCGCGCTGCTCACCATGGGCGTGGTGGAGCTGTGCCGCGTCTATGTGGTGCAGTCGCGAACCTTCGGGTCGGCAACCGGCGGGCTCTATGGAGCTGATACCTTCATCCCGGTCGCCTGGCAGTTGAAGACGCCGGGGCTGATACTGGGTTACGTGGCGGCATTTGCGCTGATGCTGGCGATGCTGGGCATATACCGGCTTGTCAACGGACAGCGGCTTGGCCTCTTGCTGGCGACGGCCCGCGAATCCGAGGCAAGCGCGGAAGCCCTCGGCATCAATTACCAGTTGGCGCGGTTCACTGTTTTTCTGATCTCGTCCGCCGCCCTCGGCTTTATCGGCGGGTTCTATGCCGCCTATTTCAAGGGCGCATCGCCGTCCCTGTTTTCCATCGACCAGGTCATGCTGTTGTTCGCCATGATCGTGATCGGTGGCCTGGGCCGCGCCGAAGGAGCGGTGGTGGGAACCGGCATCGTGGTCCTGCTCGACAAGCTGTTCACCGAGTTCGGGCCGATACGGTTCATCGTGATCGGCCTGATCATGCTCGGCGTCACCCTCTTTGCCCGCAACGGACTGCTTGGCATCCGGGACCAGTTCATTGAATTCCGCAACAAGAAGAAGAGCGAACGGCGCTCCGAAAGGACCGAAAAGGGAGGCGAACCATTGCCCGAAGAAGCCAGTGAAATTCGCGACAAGGACCAGATCTATTTCAGACGGTTCGACAAAAACCTGCGCGATCACCTCAAGACCCTGGTCACGCCGGAACTGATCGAGGAACACCGCATCAAACCGCTGGGACAGCACAGCGACGCGCTCGAACGCGTGCTCAACTACTTCCGGGGCGCGGGCGGTGAGAACAAGTATGTGCTGTACGAGATGAAAGCGAACACCGAGTACAAGATCATCGTCACCACCGGCGAAAAAGGCATCCCGCCGCGCGACGCGGACGGCATTGTCTACACCAACAAGAACGACGCCCTTCACGCGGTTTTCCTGAAGCGCGTCCAGGACCTGATGGACAGTTGAGACATGGCTAAGATTGTTCTTACCGGCTATTGCGATCGCTTCAGCGTAAAGCCCGGCGAAGAGATCGGCTTCAAGGTGAGCGCCGAGGGCGCCAAGACCGTGGAGGTCCAGCTGGTTCGTCTCATTCATGGTGACGAGAACCCGGAGGGCCCGGGGTTTATCGAAAAAGAGGTTTCCGGACCGATTGACGGCTCCCACACGGTGCGCAAGCAGCACACCCAGGCCGGCAGCTTCGCGCGCGTGGAGGACACCGAAAACCGCCTGGTGCTCGACCAGGCCTTCACCCTTTGGGCGATGATCTGGCCGACCACGCCGGAAAAGGGCCGTCAGGGCATTCTCACACGCTGGTCGATCACCAACGACCGCGGCTATGCGCTCGGCATCAACGGCGACGGGCAGCTCGAATTCTGGGTGGGCGACGGCAAAAAGACCGATGCGGTGCATGGCGAGGTGCCGCTGAGGGCGCGGCAATGGTATCTCGTTGCCGCAAGCTACGATCCCAGGAGCGGCAAGGCGTCGCTCTACCAGGAGCGGGTCGAGAACCGCTACGGGAACCTCCTGTCAAAGGTCGTGCCCCTCGACATGAGTTCGCATGTGACCGAGAGCCTGCGCGTCAGACCGGCGGATGCTGGGCTCGATTTTCTCATGGCCGGAGCCCATGATCACAATGCCGAGCGCGAAGATTTCACCGGACAATTGTACAACGGCAAGATCGACCGCTGCGGTGTGATCGGACGGGCGATGACCCGTGAAGAGCTCGACGCACAGCTCCAGAATGTAAGCATTCACGCGGATGCAATCGCCCACTGGGACACGAGCGCCGGATATTCAGAAAACGGCATCGGCGATGACATTGTCGACGCCGGCCCGCACGGACTGCACGGCCGCGGATGCAATCGCCCGGTGCGCGGCATGACCGGATTTAACTGGAGTGGCAAGGATGATTGCTTCCGTCTTGCGCCCGAGCAGTTCGGCGGTGTGTGGTTTCATGACGATGCGATTGTCGACTGCGCGTGGGACACGACATTCTCCATGACCCTGCCCGACCTGAAAAGCGGGGTTTACGCCGCCCGGTTGCAGGCGGGCGACACGACAGAGCACCTGCCGTTCTTCGTACGCCCGAAAAAGCCCGGCGCGGCGATCGCCATGCTGATGCCGACCTGCAGTTACCTTGCCTATGCCAATGACCGGCTGGGTCTTGATTTTCCGACCTCGCAGCTGGTCTCGGCGCATGTGCCGGTGTTCCATGAGTGGGACATCGAGCTCTCCAAGCATCCCGAATACGGGTCGTCCACCTATGACAATTACTCGGACGGCGCCGGCGTGTGCTACTCGAGCCGGCTGCGGCCGATTTTCAACATGCGCCCGAAACACCGTATGGCCGGCACCGCGGTCGCCTGGCAGTTTCCCGCCGACCTGTCGGTCATCTACTGGCTGGAGACAAAAGGCTACGACTACGACGTCATCACCGACGAGGATGTCCACCGCGAGGGCAAGGCCTGTCTGAGCCCCTACCAGGTGGTCATCAACGGCACCCATGCGGAGTATTATTCCGAACGCATGCTGGACGCCACGGAGGACTATCTCGCCGAAGGCGGCCGCGTCATGTATCTCTCGGGCAACGGCTATTACTGGGCGGTTTCGTTCCGCGAGGACGATCTGACCTGCATGGAAGTGCGCAAGCTCGAATCCGGGTCGCGCGCCTGGCAGGCCATGCCCGGCGAGCATTACATGGCAAGCAACGGCGAGCGTTCAGGGATCTGGCGCAACCGGGGGCGCCCGCCGCAGAAGATCGTCGGCACCGGCTTCACGTCCGAAGGCATGGACGAGAGCAAACCCTTCCGCCGCATGCCGGATGGCTATCACAAGAGCGTTTCGTGGATCTTCGATGGCGTCGAAGAAGAACTCATCGGCGATTTCGGCCTCGCGGCCGGCGGCGCCGCGGGCATCGAAATCGACCGGTACGACCTGACGCTTGGAACCCCGCCGCATACCCGCATCCTGGCGTCTTCAGAGGGCCACTCCGACAACTATCCCCGCGTCGCCGAGGAGATCGCGTTCAACTTTCCCGGCCAGGGCGGCACCCAGCACTATCATATCCGCGCCGACATGACCTATTTCACCACACCGAACAACGGTGCGGTGTGGTCGCCCAGTTCGATCGCCTGGGGCCAGGCCCTGCCCTGGAACAATGGCGATAACAACGTCTCGCGGGTCATGGGCAATGTGCTTGACGCCTTCGCCAAGCCAGGACCGCTTCCTGGCAGCGAGTTCCATGGCGAGGAGAAGCACTGGAAGTAGCTGGCAGGCCGAAAACGCGATTGGCCGTTCACCTCAACTGACGTGTTGGGCGAGGGCGAGCGGTGCTGTATTGTTGATCGAAAGCGACGTGCAGAGCCGCACCACATGTCCATTCAGAACGAAGACCGGAACATTCCCAACCGGCGGCGCCTCACCGGCCGCGAAGACTTCGACGGCCTGACCCGCGCCGAACCCACCCTGCCCGGCCCGGCATATGTCGACCCGGTCCATCATGCAAAAGAGCTTGAGCGCATTTTCTACCGGCACTGGATCTTCCTTTGCCACGCATCGACCCTGCAAACCCCGCGGGCGTTTCGAAGTTTCACCATCGGCCGGCAAGGCATATTTCTGGTGCGCGACGACGACGGCACGTTGCGCGCCTTTCACAACAGCTGTCGGCATCGCGGTTCGGCACTCTGTCTCGAAAGCTCGGGCGCGTTCTCAAAACCGCTGATCCGCTGTCCCTATCATCAATGGGCCTACGCCCTGGACGGCCGGCTGGTGGCGACCTCGTCCCTTGCCGAAGCGCCGGATTTCGACAGGGAGGACTATCCGCTTCATGCAGTTCACGTGCGTGAATGGCGCGGCTGTGTGTTCGTCTGCCTCGGTGATGATCCGCCCACGCTGGAAGAAACCTTCGAGCGCGGCAGCGAGCGCATCGACAACTGGCCGCTGGAAACTCTGGTCGTCGGGCACACCTGGCAGAAGGTGATGGCGTGCAACTGGAAGGTCTTCTGGGAGAACTTCAACGAGTGCCTGCACTGTCCGAACATCCATCCCGAACTGTGCGACCTGGTGCCGATCTACGGCCGGCGTATTTCGCAGGTCCGCGATGATCCGCACTGGCGCAATTACGGCGACAGCACCGATCCGAAACATGCCGGCGGCCTGAAACCCGGAGCCGAGAGTTGGTCGGTCGACGGTTCGGCGCTGGAACCCGGCTTTTCCGGCCTGACGGAAGAGGAGATCGCCCGCGGCCAGACCTATTTCGTCAGCCTGCCCTCGGTCTTCATCGCCGCCCACAAGGACTACATGCGCGCGGTGCGCGTGCTGCCGCTCGATGTTGAAACGACACAGATCGAGGTGGAATGGCTGTTTCTCCCCGAAACACTGTTCTCGGACGGCTTCGACATGAAGAATATCACCGACTTTACCATACTTGTGATGGAGCAGGATGCCGCCGCCTCGGAAATGAACCAGATCGGCCTTCGATCGCAGAAATACGACCACGGCGTGCTGATGCCCGAAGAGCATCATGTGAAGGCCTTCCACGACTGGGTGACGTCAGCGATGGGCGGGTGAGCAGGTGATTCAAGAGGGACGCGGCTTGCCTTGAAAAATCTGGCGGAAGGCAGACTGTTTACACTTTCGCACTATTCTCCGGCGATGGCGCACTACCTGAAATTCGTTGTCGCACTGGCGTTCTCGGCCTTGGGCCTGATGTGCTTCGTACTCTGGCCGGGATGGGTTGGGGGTGGCGCGTTCATCGGCCTCTTCGTCATCGGGTCTGCCGTGAGCGCCGCCCTGTTCAAGCGATACGCGACGCTCGAGCAGGTCAAGGAAGACCTTGAGGCGCGGCTTTACGACAATTGAGGCGTGTCAGTGCGCGGGATGGTCCGCGCCAGCTCACTCGTATCTGTTGAAGACCGTGGTTTCGCCGCCGCGCGTGAACGTCATGACGTCATAGGCATCGTGCCGGCCATCCTCCATGCCGGGTGAGCCGGACGGCATTCCGGGCACTGAGAGCCCGGCAACTTCAGGCTTGGCGGACAGCAGACGTTTGACGTCTACGGCCGGCACATGTCCTTCGATCGTGTAACCACCGATCGTGGCCGTGTGGCACGAGCGCAACCGCTCCGGCACACCGGCTGAGTTCTTCACCGTGTCAAGGTCCTCGACTTCCCTCACCTCGACCTTGAAGCCCGCATCCGTCATGTGCTGCGCCCAGGCTGCGCAACATCCGCACCAGGGCGATTTCCATACGGTCATCGGCGGAAGTTCGCCTGCCGCGGCAGGCAGCACTGACCCGACCATGACGCACAGCGCAACAAGAAGTGCTCGACACTTCATTTTCTTTTCCTTCGTTCAACGGCTCTTGAGACTGATCATACCGAAGTGCGGCATCGCCTGGCTGAAGCGAATTGACACACGTCTACGCTTCAGGTCCCGGGCGTCACACCGGATGACACAGATTCATGGCCGGACAGCGACCGTACAGTGGTACGTGCCGTTTTCGCGATCACGTCCACGTGTCGTTTTCACGTCCGAATACCCCGCGTCGCGCAGCATCTCCTCTACGCGCTCCGGCGGAAATTTCGTAACCGTGTCCGGTGAGCCTTCGGAGTAGCAAAGAACGAATCTGCCGCCGGCGGACAGCACCCGAAACACCTCCGCGACCATTGCCGGCACATCGGGCCAGAAATAGATGACGTTGACGCAGCAGACCTTGGAAAAGCTGCCGTCGCACAACGGCAGCGTCGCTTCTCCGCATTCGACAAATTCGACGAGCCCTGCCGCGACTTCTCGCTTGAACTTTCGGCGGGCGGACGCCAGCGCGAGCTGTGATATGTCTGCGCCCACCACCAATGACGCCTGGCGCAGCGCGAGCATGCTGCCCAGCAACGCGCCGCCGCCAAATCCAATCTCCAGCACGCGATCGTCTTCGCTCAACGCCAGGGCCTGCAGGGTTGCCTGGTTCATCCCACGGTTGACGCGGTTCAGCCGCCACAGGATGAAGCGGCCCAAGGCTCCACTCGGGTTTCCGAGCTGGCGAAGAAGTCGTGCGGAGTAGGCCACTTCGATTGCTCCCAAAGGGTCTGCCATCGGCACACGCCGCGCCTGTGCACACTCTAAGTTGATGCTGCCGTTATCGCATGCCGGTCTAGCTTGGACACCCTGATCCTGGCAACGATTCGAGAGCCGATGGCACGACGATCACGAACAGGCCGCCTCATGAAAGTGTTCGGCATCTTCGCAACTTTGCTGCTGTTCGCGGTCGGGGCCTACGCAGCATGGCCGTGGCTGGCCGCCATGTCGGAGCAAAACCTCACCCGGTCGAAGACATTCGAGAAACAGGTATCGGTCGCCGAAAACCTGGTGCTTCATCTCGAGGGCAAACCGGCCATGGGCTTCGTCTGGCGGCTCGACCGCGACCGCAGCGAAGGCCTCGACCTGGTTACGGTCAAGGAACTGGGCTGGAGCTTTGCCGCACGTCGCGGTTCGGCGTCATTCACAAAGCCCGGTATCCTGCGCTATCTGGTGGTCGGCAAACGCCCAGGCAAAGCCCGCCTCGTGTTCGAGTATCGCCGGAGGTCCGAAAACACCTCGGCATCCGCTCACTGGATTTATGTGGTCGACGTTCAACGCTGACCGGTGCCGCGAGGCTGCCGGCTAGCCGATGCCGCATTCCAGCGCTGCCGGGCGTCCCTTCATCCGGTGCAACCAATCTTCCAGCGGCGGGTACCGGGCGAACAGGTCAGCACCCTCGGGCGCCTTGATGAAATAGGTGAGCATCGCAAGCGCATAGATATCGGCCAGGGTCAAACCGGGACCGACCAGGAACGAGCCATCGCCCATCAACGACTGCAAGGTGTCGAGGCAGGTCCGGGCGGTCTCAAGCCCGCTCGAGATCCTCGCCTCGTCGGCAACTCCGCCACGCCCCGGAACCTCCACACGCTCCACATAGACGCCCCACACCATGGACGGATAGGCATAATTGTCCATCATGCTGACGATCTGATTGACACGGGCCGCGGACTTCACGTCCGTCGGCATCAAGGCCGGGCCGTCGAAGGCGGCATCAATGTAGCGGGTGATCGCCGAGGTTTCGAAGAGCCGGAAGCCGTCGTGTTCGAAGGCCGGAATACGGCCAAAGGGCTGGCGCTCCAGGTACTCCGCCGGCGGACCGCTTTCAGCGAAGACATCGACGTCGACCGGTTCGTAGGGCACGCCCTTTTCGACCAGGGCCAGGCGCACTATCCGTACATAGACACTGTAGTCCGCACCAAAGACGGTTACCGCGGCGGCCATCAGTCCGTGGCCTCGCTCTTGCGCGCCCGCCGCCCCCTCGGCGCGGCATGCCGGCCTTCCAGAACGCCGGAGTCCTGAATGATCTCCGAGACCAGCTCCTCACGCCTATAGGCCATCACGTGAACGCCCGAGACGCCCTTGATCTCTCGCATCTGCTGGATCAGCTCGATGCAGATCTTCTTGCCCTCCGCGCCCTGTTTCTCGGCCCCTTCAAGGCGCTCGATGACATGATCCGGCACATGAATGCCAGGCACGTTGGCGCGCATCCACCTGGCCGCCCGGGCGGACGCCAGCGGACCGACGCCGGCCAGAATGAAGACCTTGTCTTCGAGGCCAAGATCGCGAACCCGCTGCATGAATTTTTCAAAGCGCGGCACGTCGTAAATGTAATTGGTCTGGATAAACTGGGCGCCCGCCTCGACCTTCTTCTGCAACCGGTCCGCGCGCACCTCGTAAGGGGGAATGCAGGGGTTCTCGGCGGCACCGAGAAAAATGCGCGGGCCTTGAGTGATCCGGCGGCCCGAGAGAAACATCTTCTCGTCGCGCATGGTGCGCAGGGTGCGCAGCAGCGAAATGGAATCGAAATCGAAAACCGGCTTGGCGCCGGGCTGATCACCAACCCCGACCCCGTCGCCGGTCAGGCACAGGATGTTTCCGACGCCGACGGCGGCAGCGCCCAGAACATCGCCCTGGATGGCGATGCGGTTGCGGTCGCGGCAGGAGATCTGCAACACCGATGAATAGCCGACCCGCGTCAGCAATGAGCAGATACCGAGCGAGGACATGTGGCAGTTGGCGCCGGAGGCGTCGGTGGCATTGATGGCATCGACCACTTCCGACAATGGCCGTGCGGCATCATAGACGTCTTCCGGATTGGCGGAGTCCGGCGGATTGAGCTCGGAAGTAACGGCAAAGCGGCCCTGTCGCAGCACCCTCTCGAGCCTGGAGTTGGAGCTGTGGCCCTCGGGCGGCGTGGCGTGGACCTTGAGCGGGTCGATGGGATCGAAGAGGGCATCGTTGCTCATGACGGCGTCTTCTCCACCGTCAGGACCGAAGTGCTCTCTTCGGCCTCCTGCATGGGTTGGGCATTTGGTGGCTCAGTGGCCAGCGGAGCGGCGGCGGGTTCTTCCTCGCGCGCTTCTGAGAATGCTTCCGCCATCGCCTCACGCGCCGCGTCGCGGGTGGCGCGTTTCTCCTCGGCCCGTTCGCGCGCGACCCGCAGCCAGCTCGACGAGCCTTCCAAAGAGCGATCGACCGGCGGCTGCACGATGGAGATCTTGTCACCGCCTTTCATGCGCGAAGCGCCTTCCCAGGCATCGACCCAGACACATTTCATCGCCGGCTTGACCTCGCAATGGCCGTTCTCGCGCACTCCGCCGCAGGGTCCGTTGCGCAGGTTTTTCGGGCAGTTCATCGGGCATGACATGCCGGTGGACGAGAGCACGCACTGACCGCACATCTGGCAGTCGAACAAAAGGCCCTTGATGTGCCGTTCGGCGAAGGCGACGGGCCGTTCCATGCGGTTGTAGCCGAACCGGCTCCACACGGGATCGAGGAACACGAGCATCGGCTCGAAACACTCATAGACCCATTCGAAAAACCTCGAATGGCGGACGACGAAGCGGCGGACTGTGTACATGCGCCAGGTTTCCCCCGGTGTTTGATTGTCACTCCGTTTCGGGCCATTCCGGCGGTAGTGTCACGCACAATGGCGACACTTCGTGCGTCAAGCTCGACCTGTGGCTGGCTGGGGGGCATGATCGCGCATGAAATCCTCCAGATCGCCAAATCCGGTCTTGCGGTATTCGTAGGCGAGGCCCAGTTTTTCCGCCGCCGCGCGGGCCTTGCGCTCAAGCTCAGGGTCCTCCATCTGGGCCAGATAGATGACCTTCTCATAATTGCCGAAGTACATATCGCGCAGCTCCGGGTGGCGGTCCAGCCCGAGCCCTTCCCAGATCAGCTTGTCGAACTGGCGGGCGAGATAGTCGGTCAGGAAGAAGGCGGTCATGTCATCGTCGTGACGCTCGGCGAAAAGCTCGTTGCCGGTGAAGAAGGAATAGCAGTGCGGTCCGCCGATGCGCTCGGCGCCTTCCTCTTCCAGCACCTTGTCCAGCAGGCCGCCGGTGCCGCAATCTCCATAGAGCACGAAGATCTTGTCGTAACGGTTTTTACCTTCACGGATTTTTTCGCGCACGCCATCGGGAATTCTGTCGGGCGTGTTATGCCATTTGGCCGGCAGGCAGGTAACATCGAAATGCCGCCAACGGTTGGCCTCGATCAGCGCCACGATCTCGCGGCCCAGCGCGCCGCAGGCGATCAGCAGCACAGAGCCGTTGCCCTTTTTGAAGTCGAAGGTTTCAGATGGCTGCAGATCCATGGGCACATCCCGCACGCGAAGTCGGCGACGAATACTACCGATACACCAGTATATGGGAATTTCGCGCTCAAAAACGACACCGGTCACCGTCTTGGCGGCACTCCTTCTTGTCGTCATTCCCGTGCAAACGGGAATCCGGAAAAAAACCTCCCGGCAAGCGCATCCGCTGTACTGGATTCCCGCATTCGCGGGAATGACGTATAAGGGCCTGGACAGGACAATGACCGAGGCAGAACCATGACAGCACAAGCCGATCAAGCCGCTGGCAGACTGTTTGAAGAGCACCGGGACGGTGTCGATTTTACGAGCATCTCCGACACTTTCGGCATCTCTGACATATCAGGTGCCTATGACGTACAGGACCGGTTCGTGCCTCTGCTGATGACACGCTACGGCAAGCCGTGCGGTTACAAGATCGGTCTCACCTCCAAGGCGATGCAGGAGATGTGCGGCATCGACCAGCCGATCGCCGGCGTGGTGCTTGACGGGGTCGTTGCGAAAAGCGGTGTCGAAATCTCGCTTTCGGATCACGGCAGGATTGGCATCGAATTCGAAA
>JAJFHL010000360.1 GCA_021775615.1 Hyphomicrobiales bacterium | reverse complement strand
CTCTGGTCGATCACCACGACGGCGTTGCGGCACGCAGCATGTTCGGCCGCCGCGTGCGCAAACCAGTTCTGCCGGTCAAAACTGTATTCGTCCGCGGGCTCGACGCCGTTGGGCGCAAACCAGTTGGCCCGTTCCCATCCGGACTTCGAGCCAAAGCAGGCCCCGTGGGCGGCGAGGCGTTCATAGACCGGGCTCCGCCGCAACGGCCGGCCGGCGGAATTTTCTTGAAACGGCCAGCCCATCTGGTAGTGCCGCGCCTGGCCTTCCAGGGCGCGAACCTTGTTCTGTCCGTCATCTGCATTGTGGCGGGCAAATCGTCTAATATCGGCCGGCCAGAGGTCGAAAGGCGGATCACCTTCGACGATCCACTCCGCAAGCACCTTGCCGGCGCCGCCGGCGGAAGCGATGCCGAACGCGTTGAACCCGGTGCCGACAAAGTATCCGCGAAGCTCCGGCGCCTCGCCGAGAATGAACATGCCGTCTTCGGTAAACGATTCCAGCCCATGGAACCATTTCTTGATCCCCGTTGTTTGGAGTGCCGGGAACCGCTTGACGGCGTTGGTCATCAGCGGTTCGAAGCGGTCCAAATCCTCCCCGAACAGCTGAAACTCGAAACTGTCGGGCACCATCGGTTCTCCCCAGGCGCGGGGGTTGAGTTCGTAGCCACCAACCGCAAGCCCGCCAACTTCTTCCTTGAAGTAGGTCAGGTGGTCGGGGTCGCGCACGGTAGGGGCGTTGCGTGGCACGCCTTCGACCGGCTCGGTGATGAAGTA
Organism: Hyphomicrobiales bacterium; assembly: GCA_021775615.1. Classification (GTDB taxonomy): domain Bacteria; phylum Pseudomonadota; class Alphaproteobacteria; order Rhizobiales; family JAJFHB01; genus JAJFHM01. The sequence continues at coordinate 13,718 of JAJFHL010000360.1, read as the reverse complement.
CTGATGGTAGGACGGTTGCACCGGCACATTGACCCCGGCCAACCGGCCGATCTGCTTCGACCAGATACCTGCGCAGTTGACCACTTTCTCGCAATCGATCGCGCCGTGGTCCTCGGTGACAACGCCGCTGATCGCGCCGTTGGTGGTACGAAATCCGGTGACCGAGACGCCTTCGCAGATCCGGGCGCCTCCGGCTCTCGCGCCCTTTGCGAGCGCCATTGCCAGGTCGGACGGCATGGCCACGCCGTCGCTGTCCACAAAGGCCGCGCAGACCAGGTCAGCCGTGCAGATCGCCGGCACGATCTTCTTCGCCTCGTCCGGCGAAATAATATCGAAGCCGAGACCGAAGGAATGGGCCATGGTCGCGGCGATTTCATATTCCGCCCGGCGTTCGGGCGTGCAGGCGAGGCGAAGCGAACCGTTGCGGTTCCAGCCGGTCGCCTGGCCGGTTTCGGCTTCAAGACGGGCGTAAAGTTCGACCGAGTATCCCAGCAGTCTGGTGATGTTGGCGCTCGAGCGCAGTTGGCCGACCGCGCCCGCCGCATGCCACGTCGAGCCGGCGGTCAACGTGGCCTTCTCCAGCAGGAGCACTTCCCTGCAGCCCAGTCTTGCCAGGTGATACGCCACCGAACAGCCAATGATGCCGCCGCCAATGATAACAATTTCGGAACTGCTCGGAACGTCTGCGGACACGGAGTCTTCCCTTGTCGGATCGCTTGACCATAAATGGAACCGGCGGTTCGAACGGTGGCGAGACCGAAAGTCGGTCATTCGCTGTGCAGAGATCCGGCAAGTTCCGTATGTGGAACTTGACACATTTTAGATGGTGATTGCCACAAAAATTGCGAGTCTTGGTGCAGGTTAGGCCGTCAGACAGAGCCATACTGTCGATTTGGACTGCGTGGCTTGCTGTAGGCTTCGCTCGAGCGCGCGGTGCATGGGATGCACATATCTGGCGATTGATGGGGTCATTTGGAATCAAAAGCACCACGGAGCGGCGAAAGGGCAGGGGAAACCGCTCCGTGGTGCTTGCAGGGCAGGCTGGTGGCTGCCTCAGCTTCAAGGAAGTTGAATCAAATCAGGTGTCGATTTTGCTATCCATTCCTCAGCTTGCCCTGTGTTCGGGTCGTATCGGACCGCCGTCCCTGCATGTTGGCGCTCCGGTTGGATGTCTGACCTATGCCCGCGTGTTGGCGCCGGGCCCATTCCACTGCGGAATGAGGTCTTCAATCTTGAGTGTATTCTGCGACTTCTCGTCCTTCTTGCCGCCTGCCGGAGTGATCCGGGGCTGATCGGTGCTGCCGGTGTGAACCGGCGCGGTGTTCTCGGCCACCACGATGGCGTGCGGCAGGTCTGTATTGTAATGAGCGTTGGTCTGCTCGCCCGCTTCATCACCGGCTTCTTCGCCATTGGCCCAGTCATAAATAAGCTCAACGCCATAGCGTGCCTTGCTTTGGAACGTGTGCCAGGCGGCGCTTCCGGTCTCGCAGACTTCCGGTTGGCGTGCGCACAGGCCGGCAATGTCGCCGGCGGCGGAAAGTGCCGCTCCGATCGTCTCGGTGGCGGAGAGCTGCTCGTTTTGTGACTGCTCTACCTGGCTTTCCGGAGTATCCGTGTCTGCCGGCAACAGCATGATGACTACGGACAGCCAGAAAGCTGTTCTGATGATGTACATGTCTTGGCCCTTTCTTTCGTAAGACCCGCAGACTGTACCAACATCCCATTTAGTGTCCGTGAAATGAACAGTAGAAATTTGATTACAAACTATAAATACTCAATTCTACTATAATTATATTATATTTATCAGAGAAATTTCCAATAAATATGTTAGAACTGCTGGCTAATTTTAGGAAATTTGGGGCCGAAATTGTCTAAAAATGTATGCAGTGCCGTGGCAATGGGCCGGTGTATGAGGGTTTTCCTGGCGAAATCCACTGCAACTCGCCCTGAACGGCGCGGCCCGGGGGGCCTGAACGGGCCGATTTCCAATGCCATTCGGTCTGTGTGCCGGACCTTTCGGACGGGCCTGCCCGGCCGTCGAAGAGGGATCCGGAAGGTCGTGAAGCCGGTTTGGAGCGCCGGAGCGGCCCCGTGGGTCAACACTTTGTCAACCAATCCGGCAGAAATCACCCGGATTTCGGCGTCATTACGCGGCTTCCGGCGGATTGGGCGCACTGGTTTCACATTCGTTAAGAAGCTTTCTCTCATAGTGGTGGAAGTCCGGGATGGCGTTGGACGGGGTTAACAGTGCAAACGGCACCAACCAAAGAAAAAGCACCCCAAATCGGGGTTATTGGATCGCTTGTTCACGAGTCTGTTCGTCACGACGAATTGACCGCGGCAAAGCATCATGCGTTCATCGTGTCGCATGTTGTTGCACCGGTTCTGGCAGGCCTTGCGATACCGCTTCACTGGGTTCTGAACGGCGGGTTTGATCCGCTTGTCGTGCAATCCTTGTGCTGGATGATGAGCCCGGCTCTGGTTGCGGCCTTCCTGATGCGCACGGGTGTGCTCTCCACTGCCTATTTCCTGTCAGCGGCGATCCTGGCGATTCTCGTCGGCCTCGTCTCCGCGCATACCGGAGGGCTTGGGTCCTTCGCAATCTTCTGGCTTCTGGCGGTCCCGGTTGAGGCGGCGATGTCTGGATCGCGCAAAGTCGTGGTCGCCTCGGTGGTCCTGTGCGGTGCTACGCTCGTGCTCCTCGGGGGCGCGGCAGAGCTTCAGATGCTGCCCGCATCGCGGGTCGATCCGGGCGATGCGTCGATTTACGGCGCCATCGGGCTGGTTTCCGCGCTGCTCTATATTGGCATGCTGTCCGGCACCATCGAGCATCTCAACGGCAAGTCGGATCAGGCGGTCCAGGACAATGCCCGCCGCTTCAGGCTGATGGCGGAGAATGCGACGGATGTGATTACCAGACATGGGCCGAACGGCGATGTCTCCTTCATATCGGGTGCAGCCGACAAGCTGGTTTCCTGCGCGCCTGAAAAGCTCGCCGGGCGCGGTTACCTGAACCTGGTGCACCCCGCAGACCAGCATATGTTTCTCACCGCCTTTGTACGGGCCGCCGAATCCCGCGAGCCGGCCAGCGCCGAGTTTCGCCTGGCCAATGATTTTCCCGCGGCCGGCGTGGAGCCTGACTACAAGTGGGTCGAACTCAATTGTCGCCCCATTCGCGCTGCAGACTGCGAGAGTGGGTTCTGCGAGATCGTTGCGATCAGCCGCGATGTTACGTTGCGTCGCGAGCGCCAGGAAGAGCTGCGCCTGGCCCGCGACAGCGCTGAAGATTCGAACAGGGCAAAAACCGTGTTTTTGGCAAACATGAGCCATGAACTGCGCACGCCGCTCAATTCGGTGATCGGTTTCGCCGAACTGCTGGAGCGCGAGCCCGCGGCCGGCGGCCGGCCGGCGGCGTCGGCCGAATATGCCAAGCTGATCCGCCAGAGCGGCGAGCACCTTCTTGCGGTGGTCAACGACCTGCTCGATCTGTCAAAGATCGAAGCCGGGCAGTTCAGCCTCTACACCGAACTCATGGATCTCAATGAGATTGTGACCTATTGCGAGCATGTCATGCAGACTTCGGCTGAGGAAGCCGGCGTGACGATTGCGTCGCATCTGGCGGAGGGGGGCGTCGACATAAACGCCGACCAGAGGGCGTGCAAACAAATACTCCTGAACCTGCTCTCCAACGCCATCAAGTTCAGCGATACGGGCGGCACGGTTCAGATCAGGACGTTCAACGACGCAACGGCGGCGCGCTTTGTGGTCCAGGATCACGGCAGTGGTATCGCCCCCGCCATCATGGCAAGTCTCGGCCAGCCTTTTGTTCAGGCCGATGCCGAATACAGCCGGCACCATGAGGGTGCGGGCCTTGGACTTTGCATTGTCTACGGCCTCGTTAAGCTGCATGGCGGATCGATTGCCGTTGAAAGTATGGAAAATCAGGGCACGACCATCACGGTCAGCCTTCCTCTCGCGGTTTGCGGAGAGGCGACGGGCTCGGACCTGGAGGCAGAGCAAGCTCCAGAGCCCAGAATACTGGAAAAGACCGCCTGATACGACAAAGCGGCGGCCGGAAACTAAAAAAGGGTGTCAGACATGGCTCGAAAGAAGAAGGAACAGAACGTTATCGTCTCCGGAAGAGCGCCGATTGTGAGCGTGGCGCTGGGACTGTGTTTCAGTGTTGCGATTGCATACAACGCGCTGGGCCGGCAGGACGTCCGTCATCCAGCCCCCTTTGAAGGGTTCTGGAATCTCAGCGAGACCGTTGAGGAAAAGCCGCGGCCGTTGCTGATGCCGCGTGAAACCAAGACCCGGGTGCCCGCCGCAAAGCCCGATCCCCTGATCAAGCAGCTGCAAAGCGGGCTCACTTCGCTTGGCTATTACGACGGCACGATCGATGGCTTGAACGGTCCGCAGACCCGTGCCGCCATCAAGCGCTATGAAACGGACAACGAGTTGAGCGCTCGCGGCAAGCCGACCGCCGAGCTGCTCGATCACATCAAGTTCAATCAACGTATTCGCGATGCCGTGAAACAGCCCGAACAGACCGAAAATACCGGCGGATCGGAAAGGATCCGCCTGGTCCAGACCGGTCTGTCTGAGCTGGGTTACACACCTGGTCCGGTGGATGGCGTGCTTGGTGAGCAAACCAAGCAGGCCATCCGGACATTCGAGCAGGACCGCCGCCTTGAGGTGACCGGCCGGGTCTCGGACGGCCTTATTCGCGAACTGCAGGCGATCACCGGTCTCTCCAGCCTGAAGGTCGGCAACGGCAACGGATAACCGCGCGACGCCTGAGGAGAAATGCAAAGCGGCCCGCCCTCGATGAGGGCGGGCCGCTTTGGTTTGGCGTTCGTACTGTTACGTGCTTTGCCGTAGAGCGGGATCAGCCGGCTGCGGTTCCGGACTGCGCTTCTCCGTCCGTGCTCTGGCGCACACGCCAGAAGCGCATCACCCGCTGAGCCGTTTCCATGGTCACCTGGTTATAGAGGGCAATCAACGTGCAGGACTGCTCGATGGAGCGCTCTGAATCCGGCCAAACGTGGTTCACCAAGGTCGAAAACGTGGTCTGGCTGAAGCCGCAGGACTTGCAGACGATCGCCAGGCCTTCACCGGTTCGGTCCATGATGGCGCGCCGGGTGGTGGGGATATCGAGTTCGGCCAACTTGGCCAGACCGCAAATCAGTTCCGGCACCTGGCGCTGCCGCGCAAGCTCGACGAGCTTGCCTTCGTTGAGTTCGCCTTTGCCGAGAAGCTCCTGGATGAGGGCTTCGGGCTTGCTCTTGCCGGTCTGGCGCATGCCGGGCTGGCGGCCCAGTTTCGTGCCCACATCATCCAGCAGCTCGTCAAGCTTCTCGGCGTTGACCATGTTGGTCTGCTCAAGAATCTTGGTTTTTATATCCTCGGTGACGAAGGCCAGCATATCTTTCATAAGATCGGCGGGAAGGTCCGGGCGATCAACAAGCGGTTCCTGCAGAACGGCGCTCGATTCCGCCCGCGCGACGACCTTTTCCATTGTGTTCCGCGCTATCTGGGCGGATTCATTCCGGACCAGGCCCTCGACGACCCGGTCATCGCCCTTGTCGACGAGAACGTCGGACAGGCGTTCACCGATGTCGGAGCGTTTGGTGATGGCGAACAGGTGTTCTTGCCCCTGCCGTTCGGCGATTTCGATGAGGTCGCTTTCCTTCAGCACCGGGCTTTGGGTGATAACCGGCCGCGCAACTTCGATTTCGTCGCCTGCAAGGCGTTTAATGAGATCGGGCGGGGCCGCCGCCTCTGCCGCGAGCTTGCGCGCCAGTTCTTCGCGAACCTGTCGCTCGAGATCGTAGGCCACCTTGCCCATGATCTCACCGAAGTACTGCGACTCGGTGTTATTGTACGAGCTGGGGTTATCAAGAAACACATCGGTGATCTCGCGCAACAGTTCGCGCCTGCGTTCGCTCGAAGTCTCGTGCGCGAGTTGGACCAAGCTTTCCAGCTTGTTACGTGAATTATTCATTCAATTGCCTCGGATACCGTCGGACCATTCTGGCTCAACACCCACAGCCATCATGCCGCAAATTAGTAAAGACGAAGTTGTCGTTTGGCACTTCGACTTATCCTGGTTGAACCGCATTCATCGATCCGGGGCATTAGACGTTTATTAACCATACGGCTGATTTAATGACTGTGCGGTGATCGGGCGACGTCGAAGGAGCCGCTCGTCCAGATTTCTGCGGTGATCCGTAGCCGAGTAGGGAAACGAAATGGCCGAGATCGTAGAGTTGCAGGCCTATCAGCGTAAGACCGGTGCACGTCGCAATTTCGCGGCGCCCGCGGAAATTGTCATCTTTCCCGGCGTTCGAATCGAACGTCAGACCTTCAGTCTGGCGGACCGTTTGGCAAAGCCGAATGATGCCATTCCGCGTTCCAGTGCGACTGGACGAGTATCAACCCGCGACGATTGAAGGGGTTTCGTCGGGTAATCTGCCGCCGGCAGCCACAACAGGTGGTGGTGCGGCGCGGACAAGGGTGATGCGAATACCCCGGTAGCCGCGGCGAACGCGGCGGAAAGGCAGGGTAGATGGCGCCTGTTGGCACTGAAAAGCTGGTTTGCATCGCCACATCGGGCTTGCGCCTCTTACTTTTGATCGGCATCGGCACGGCAATGGCTTCATGCCGGACCGCCGGAGACTTCGGCCGCCAGAAACCGTCCTATTTCTACGATCAGGTCGTTCCTTCCATACGCACGACTGTCGGCGATTTCTCGGGCCTCCAGACATCGGAGTTTCCGCTGACCGGCGCGGAGGACGAGCTGCGCGCGCGCAGCATCGCCATTATCGAGAACGAGGGGCCATCGCTCGCCCGCTATGTCGATCAGAAGGGCGTCGATTATGGCATTCACGAAGGCACCTACCAGAAGGATCGCCGTGTCGAACACTCTTCGGGAACGCCCGATCTCGCGGGTGAGGAGTATCCCCGCCATCCGCGCATCCTCTTAAGCGCGGTATCGGAGGACCTGAGCCTGCTTCGAGGCTTTACCGCGGTTGCGGTCGATGTCTACCGGGCCGACAAGCGGCGCCTGAAGTCGCTTCGAAAGGGCGGCGACGTTCCCGCCGAGGACGTGCTCGACACGACCGGCCGGGTCCAGGAAAACCGCGCCATTGTCGAAAACACCATTCTCGCCTTGCACAACCGGATAGACGACTACGAAATTGAGCTGCGGCGCAGCGTCTTGGTGCACCCCGACGGCAGTGAGGCGGGCGTTCAAAATGCCATCGGACGACTGTCGAACAGGGTCAACAAGTTTGAGCTCAAGGTCCGCGGCATATCCGATCCCAAGGGCATCAAACATCACACCGATTTGATGGGCTAACAGGGGCCCAGGCTACAGACCCTAGACCCTTTCTTCTTCTTACGAAAACACTTGACCGGTTTTTCACGTCTTCTGGCAAGGCACGGTCGGCACCGTGGTCTCACCGACCACAAGCGGGCCGTAACGCAGTTCAGAGGGCGTGAAAAACCGGCCTTCGGTGGGCCAAATCGGCCCGTCGGCGGTGTTGCGGCGCTTGCCCGATGCACCGGCATCGAACTGCGCCTTGCCGAGCGAACCGCTTTGGCGCCAACAAGTGGTTCCGTAAGAAGAAGAAAGGGTCTAGCGCCGGGCGGAACGCACCGGGTAAGTCTTGCATTCCGACGCGTCCAGGTGGCGTTCGATCAGTTCGGACTGCGACCGGTCCGGCACGAATGCCCTGAACAGAATCAACCCCGTCGCCGTCGGCACGCGCACGATGATCGTGTTCTCCGGTCGATCCTCATCCTCGAATGTCTCGCTGGCGTCCACCAGCATCAGGCTGATCTTGTCAACGCCCGCCTGACGGTCGTTGAGGGTGTAGACATTATCGCCTATCTCGCTATAGACGCTGACCGACCAGTAGGTAGGAGGAATGGCGCCTTGCACCAGCAGGGGTCGCGATTTGATGTCGTATTTGCAAAAGGCGTAGGCCAGATCCGGGCTGGGCTCCGTCAACAAGGTCGGATCTGTGCCCTTCATGGAAATCCGGTGCAACGTGTTGATTTCGCCGGCCGCTTCGAGTTGGGCCATTTTCTGCCCGCTGTCCACGCCGGGCACGAAGATGACCGCGAAGAGGTGCACAACGGTGGCCAGCAGAACGGTGGCGGTTCCCCAATAGAGCAGGCGCCTCATGTGCAGCCCACCTTTTTGATCTTCGGAAGCAAGAGCTCCTGCAGGCTGCCGCGCATATCGGAGTCCGGGTTGTAGAGGCGCAGGGTCAACTGGAAGGTGCCGGAATTTTTCAGCGGCAACCAGTTGCCGGGGCGGGCATTGCTCGCCAGGGCAACCTGGAACTCGCCCTGACCGGTATAGACGATGTTCTGCGAATTGAAGGAATAGCGTTGCGCCTTGTTCGCTATGAAATTGCGATCGTTCTGATAGGCGGTAAGGCTCCACCACCGGGCCTTGAAGGCGCGGCCCTCAACGAAGTACTCGCATGACTGATCGAGCGGTTGCCCGTGATCATCGGTAGTGGCGCGAAACGTCAATGCCTCGAACGCCGTCAACGGCAGATGGCCATTGGCGGCGAAATGCGCTCTCGTGTAAGGGTCGGCATCGGCGCTGCCGGCCAGCGGCCAGACGATCCAGGGGCCATTGCGCACGGAGACGGTGGCGAGGCCTTCCTGCATGCTGTAGTCGGCCGTGCAGTAGCCCAGCCCAAGACCGCAAATCAAAAACACCGCGATGTTGAATAGAGTTCGCAACCAGCTAAATCCAAAAGGCAGAGAGTGTTTGCTCTAGTCCAGGTGATCGGCCGGACAGCTGCAACATTGACTCAGTGTGCTCCACCGTGTGAAGCCGGTCAATGATCCTCCGTATTGAAGCGGTTCGTCCGCTTGCGTTTTCTTCGATTTGAAATGAAATTGCCTCGATCCGGCGCCGCGAAACGCTTCTTCTTGCGCTTCTTGTAGACCGGCGTTGGCTGGTTCTCATTGAACAGGCTGAACATGTTCTGAAACACCCGAACCACCGCGTCGGACTGGTTGCGCCGCCGCACGATCTTCACCGGATTGCTGCCATCGTCCGTGGTTTCGCCATCAAGCTCGATGTCGCTAAAAACGTCCTGGAACTCAGGCTCCACCCCATCCAGCTCCGGGTCCACGTAGGCGGCATACAGTCCATCGAGAGGTACACCTGGAAGCGGCGCGGCCACCTTGGTTTCAAGCGCCTTGCTCATGTAGGCGTGCCAGGTCATCGCCGGCAGGCTGCCACCGGTAACCCGCGCCGTTGGCTTGAAGTCGTCGTTTCCATACCAGACGCCCGTCACGTAGTGGGCTGTGTAGCCGACGAACCAGGCGTCACGATAGCTTGACGTTGTGCCCGTCTTGCCGGCCTGCGGCGTGAAGCCCAGCCGTGCGCGCCGCCCGGTTCCCTGCTCGACAACCAGGTTCATCATGAAATTGAGGTCGCGGATGAGAGACGGTTGAACCACCTGGCGCCGGGGCGGAGCGTTTTGTTCGCGGCTGTAAAGCACTTCGCCATTCGGGCGGGCAATTTCGAGAATGCCGTAAGGCCGGGTGAGTTTGCCGCCGGCCGCAAATGTCGCGTAGGCGCCGGTCAGATCCATGACGGTGACTTCGTTGGTACCAAGCGGCATTGACGGATTGGCGCGCAGCTCCGCTTCCAGGCCAATCTGTTTGGCCACGGCGATGACTTTCCGGATGCCGACCTTGTGGGCGAGTTGCACGGCGATGGTGTTGATCGATCGGGTAAGCGCCGCCGCAACCGTCATGCTGCCATAGTAGCCGCCGGAATAGTTGCGCGGTGTCCAGTTGCCGATGCTGATCGGTCGGTCGACGACCACGCTGTTCGGTGTCATGCCTGCGGCCAGGGCGGTCAGATAGATAATCGGCTTGAAGGCGGATCCCGGCTGACGCTTGGCTTCGGTGGCCCGGTTGAACTGGCTGTCTTCGTAGTCCCTGCCACCGACGATGGCTTTGACCGCGCCGGTCGTGTCCATGGAGACGAGGGCCGCCTGGCTGGCGCGGTAGGCCTTGCCGTTCTGGTCGAGCACGGTGTTCACAGAGGTCTGGGCAAGGCGCTGCAGGTTGGTATCGATGGTGGTCTTGACTTCAACCACATACTCGGTTTCCAGCCTTTGCTTGCGCAGCCGCTCCAGCGTCTGCTCGTAGGCCCAGTCGAGGAACCAGTTCGGGCTATAGGGATCCAGCTCGCCAACGTACACCGCCGGCTCGCGTTTCGCCGCAAACAGCTGTCCCTGGCTGATATAGCCGACATCGAGCATCCGGTAGAGCACCACCTTGGCGCGGCCCCGGGCGGCCTCGATGTTGATGTGCGGCGCGTAGTTGCTCGGTGCCTTGAAGAGGCCGGCCAGCATCGCCGCTTCCGACAGGTTTACATCTCGCACCGACTTGCCGAAGTAATACTGCGCCGCGGCCTCAACGCCGTAGGTTCCGCCACCGAGATAGGAGCGGTCGAGATAGAGCTTCAAGATCTCCTGCTTGGAAAGGCGCGCCTCGATCCACAGAGCCATGAAGGCTTCGTTCATCTTGCGCCGCAGGGTTCGCTCCGGCGTCAGAAACAGGTTCTTCGCCAGCTGCTGGGTGATGGAACTGCCGCCCTGAACCACAGTGTTGGCACGCAGATTTTCAACCATCGCGCGGGCGGTGCCCTGAAAATCGAGGCCGAAATGTTCGTAAAACCGCGCGTCTTCCGTGGCGAGCACCGCGTTGATCAGATGCTCGGGGATTTCGTCAAGCGGAATGGCATCGTCCTGCCAGATACCGCGACGGCCGATGACCTTGCCGCTGGCATCGGTGAACGTGACGCTGTACTGGCGCCCGCGGTCCCAGATGTCTTCGGTTTCGAAGACCGGCGGCAGGGCGTAGTACATGACGCCCATGGCAAACATCAGACCAAGCGTTGCGCCGTCGGACACCAGGTCCGCGAGAACACGCTTGACGCCGCGGATACGCCAGCGCCCGAGAAACGCCGAATAGGCGCTGTAGGCGCGGCACAGCCATTCATACGCTGTGTAACAGCCGGAGTTGATCCGGCAGTCGAGATCGTAGAACAGCTGCGAGAACTGACTTTTCGGGTTCAGGTCAGACAATGCCCATGGTCCAGCTTGTTACAAAGTCCAGCTTGTTACAGAGTCCAGCTTGCGACGAGATGAGTCGCACGCATTGTTATATAGGGACAGCACGCGACAATCATACCCCTATTTGCCCCACTACAGTGGCTGAAACGTGGCCGTTTCCGGTATAGATCCAAGTCTCGCGCGTATTCGCCGCGTCCGCACTGACACGCCGATGTGGGCCGCATGCAATGCCAGCCGCGCCGGATCCAGCTATGTTGCATGGTCATTGTAGCATCGCCCGGCGAAGCGCGGCAATGTGCCGAGCGGTAGAACGGTGGGCTTGGGTCCGAGGATTTGCAGAGATGTTACATATTAAGTGAATGGCAATGTTCTGGAAGACCAAGACGCTGGACGAAATGACGCCCGAGGAGTGGGAACTTCTGTGTGACGGATGCGGCCGGTGCTGCCTGGTCAAGCTGGAAGACGTCGACACCGGCGATCTGCACTATACGGACGTGGCGTGCACGCTGCTTGATTTGAACCTGTGCCGTTGTACTGACTATGAGAACCGCACCGAGCGGGTGCAGGACTGTCTCAGGATATCTCCCGAAAACGTCGAGGAAGCGGACTGGCTGCCGCCAACATGCGCGTATAAACTGTTGCATGAAAACAAAGATTTGATGTGGTGGCATCCGTTGGTGTCTGGAACCGAGCAGACGGTCCACGATGCCGGAATCTCGGTGCGGGGCAGGGTGGTTCGCGAAGATGATGTGGCGGAAGATGACCTGCAGGACCGGTGCGTCACGTGGCCGGCGTCAACCGCCGAGACGACGAGCGCCGGTCCGGACGACGAGTAAATCCGGCCGCTTCCCGAAGCGAAGGTTCGCCGCCGGGTTACCGATCGGCAAATAGTGATTTCAAGTGATAAATTACTTATTGTGTGAAATTAAGCTTGACATCGTCACCGTGAATCAACTACTATCTGTCACGATCTGACAAATGGGCGCCGATGGCCGGGAGCTGCCGGTGCCGCGGCGGGACCACCGTCGTATATCTGCAAGATCGAGCTTTCTTTACATTTTTGACGCCGTTCCGCGCGGGCATTTGCCTGCCGCTGTCGCACAATGCGCGCCATTTATGAGTTCATGACCTAGAGCAGCCGGCGTCCCGTGGGGCGCGGACAAGCTGCTCGATCTCGTTGAAATCGATCAAATTTCCTTCGCTCAACCGATTCCGGTTAAGCGCAGTCTGATCCAGGGAACCCCGACCATGAGAACGTTGCTGACCAGGGCACCCGCCATGGAGCCCGTGTCGCTCGCAGATGTGAAATCCGAACTGGCGCGATCCGCCTTGCCGGCGCCGCTGGACGACACGTTGCTGTCGTGCCTGATCACCGCTGCCAGAATTGTCTGCGAAGCCCGCACCGGCCTTTTGTTTCTGACCCAGGCGTGGACATTGCGTCTCGACGCCCGCCCGCCCTCCGGCACGATAAAACTGCCGATTGCGCCGGTATGCACTTTGAAAGAAGTGCGCATGGTGCATGAAGATGGACGGCGCACCAGACTAGATGCGGGCAGGTTTCGGCTGGAAAGCAATTGCAACGCCCAGCGGTTACGGTTCCTCGACGCCGAGGCTTCGGCCGCGTGCGCCGGTAGCGTGACTTATGAAGTCGATGTGGTGGCGGGGCTGGCACCCCGACCGGCAGATCTGCCCGAAACGCTCAAGCGGGCCGTTGCCGGGTTGGCGGCTCACTGGCACGCACAGAAACAGCCAATCGCCTTCGGTGACCAGACCATCCCGGTGCCGGACGAAATCGCCGCAGTGCTCGATCGCTTTTCTCGCGGGCGAAAACTGCAGCCGGCCGCATAGCGAAATGCTGATGTTGGATACCCGCGCCGCCCATACGCCGCGCGCCGGGGCATGCTGTGTCTGCACGCCACCGGATCTGGAGCACGGGCCAGCGGCATCCGTGCCCGGCGATATGGGCACGGATGTGCTTGTCAGACGGCAGTGTCGTGCGTCAGGCGCGTTCCGAACATACGCCGCCCTGCGGGCACCTCATGTTCGCTGTCACGGACCGGGAGTGTCACTTGTGTGTCGTCCGGATGTGCCGCTCTGGCAGTCTGTTCTTCAATTCTACAACGATGTTGACCTCAGCTTCGGCGGCATCTGCGCCCTGAGAGACGTCGCCGAAATCGACAGGTTGCGCCGGGCGTACGCCCGGCGGGAAGTTTGGCGCTGGCAGCTTCGCATCCCCGCGGCCGGCGCCGTTGAAGGGCTGTTCGCCGTGGCCCTGCTCGACGCCACGCCGTCCACGCGGGGTGAGGCGGGCCTGATGCTGGAGCTTAGCGCTAAGGGGCCGGTCACCGCGTTGCCGGGCTGACGCCAGCCGCACCAGACAGCCCAACATTCCGGCCGGCCGCGCCGGCCGGTCCTTACATCTCCGCGAGATACTTCCCTCGACGCCGAAGGGTGCATCGGGCGTGTCCGCGCGGGCCCGTGACACCACTCCATGGAGGTTAGGCCGAGTGATTATCAACCGCCGAACCACGGAACGGCCGCGCACCATACGCCCTTCGGCCGTTCCCCGGCCCGTGTCGCCGGCGCCTGCGCCGGCAG
>JAJFHL010000359.1 GCA_021775615.1 Hyphomicrobiales bacterium | reverse complement strand
TAGTCTTCCAGCGAGCCGACGTGACGGCGCGAATAGACAATGCCCGCAACGGCGAACACCGCCGCGGCGAGGACAAGAACGATGGCGACGACTGCAATGCTCATTTCAGATCTCCCTATGGCGCCGATGCACGGCACACCTGGAGATCCGGGACGCGGTTATTCGTGGGGAAATCCTGAAAATTTCCGTTCCTCCGCCGGCATGACCCGGATCAGGTTCTAAGGGTTCACCATGAAGGAACGCCGCAACGGCGCTCCAAGGCATCTCAGCGGCTCGAACGAACCACACCCCTCGGATGACGCGCAAACAGTGCGCGTTCTCTGCCAGCGGAGCAAGGAAAAACACTGTGAACCGAATTCGGCACCGGCCCGCTCAGATACGAAGGAGCTCAGTTGAGCTTTGCCAACCACCAGGCACGCCAGGCGGCGGTGTCGTAGCCAAATCGCTCTCCCGTCAGTGCGGCCAGCACTCCGACCACATCGCCCTGCAGCCAGTCGGGGTCCCCCTCCCGGTCAAGCCGGGCGATCAAAGCGCCGATGGTTTCATTGTCCGCCTGCCCGGTCTGCGTCACCGCCCACAGGGCCATGAGCAGCGGGTCGAAATACTTTTCCGATCCATGCTCCGGCGCAGTCCATGGCCGGTCGAAATAGCGTATCGGCACCGTGCCCTTGCCGGAAAGGCCGATGCCCCACAACAGGATCCAGTGCCCAAGGTCGCCGGCCACCACCGTCTTTGAGCCTCCGATAACCGGAACCTCGTCCTGTGGCATGTCAGGGCCCAGTCTGGAAGCCAGAAAATCGGCCGGCGGATTGGACCGGGCAATACTATGAACCAGGCCGCGCAGCACCACGCGGCCATGATCGAAAAAGTTCACCGGTTCCTGCAACGCCTCGTCCAGTTCCACGCCGAGCCGATCCAGGTCTTCCGGTTCGGCGAAGGTTTGAGCCGTGGGCAATTCCGGCGGCTCGCCCTGCGGCACCGCCGCCGGGTGAACCGGCACCAGACCCCACAGAATACCGCGCTCGTCTTCGCCGGTGCCACCCACATAGACAGCGCCGCCCGCAATCGCGACACTCGATGGCGTTCCGCCCGTAAAGATCGCCTCGAGCCGCCATTCGGCTCCTGCCGCACTCGACCAGAGTTCGCCGCCTTCCGGTTTGCTCACGACCGCCCAGAGTCGCTCCCCGTCGCTCGCCAGATCGCGCACCTGCCAGCCTTCGCGTGGTTCGGTGATCGTGCGGGCGGTCCCCTCCTTCACAATGTTGATCACCGATCCGTCCGTGCCGCCATGGGCGAAATAGACGGCACCACGATGTGCCGCGAGTGAGGTGAAATACGGCCCCTGCGTCCAACCGGGCACGTCCGAGAGCACCCCGCCGTCCCAGCGCGCCAGTCGGTATTTCTCCCCCGGCTCGCGCAGGCGTCCTATCGCCAGGTCTCCGGCGACGGCAAGCTCGCTCATGCGGCTGACCCGGCGATCCGGGGTCGGATGGTCGTAGGCCTCGACCCAGTTGCGTCCACCGTCACGCGACACCTGCAGGCCGGCGCGCCAGGCGGACGACACCGCGACCAGCGCGCCCTGCCATTCCGCCGCGAGATGGATGTGGAACATCGTCGCGCTCGGTACCAGCAGGAAGCGCCAGCCCTCGCCGTTGGTCACCTGCATGCTGCCCCAGCCCAGCGACGTGCGGCTGTCCTCGAAGGGCCAGTAGAGCAGGCCGTTGTGGATCACGGGGTCGCCGACATCCTGGGAGAAGAGATGCCGCTCATAACGCACTTGCCGGGTCCTTGGGTCGAGGCTCCAGAGATCGGCGGAATTGTGGTTGATCCCCTTGACCGAGTTGGCGAACCACACCCGGCCGCGATAGCCGATCATCTGCGAGACCACCGGCCAGGGACCGACGCGGGCCAGAATCTCCATCTGCCGCGTCGGCGCGGAGTGAGATGTGCCGGGCCCTGCGAGCGCCAGACAGATCGCGATGAGAAACACCCGACACCACAAGCACTTTCGCATTCAACGTCTCCTCCCGCGCCGGACAGCGGGCAGCAATATAGACCGCCGCACCCGGTCGCGGCGATCCACAACAGGGACCTGACAGAACACGGTTTGGTGAAGTGATGCCGATGTCTTATTGCCGGCGGAGGACATTGAGAGCGGCGCCGACCGTGCCTCGCCTGATGACGTGAAGTGCCGGTCAAGCTTCCCTGTTGGAAGAAGTGAATTAAGGGCTAGGCGGCAATATCGCCGTTGACCGGATCTCTTGGGACGTCAGAAGCGGGGATGTCGTGTTCCACCTTGCCGGACGCGCTGTTGGAACAAACGTCGCCGTCCAGAAAGTCGAGCATCCATTCGATGACGGCGCCGGCTTCGCCGAGCGCGTCCTTTTCCGGCATATCGATCCACAGCCGCTCGAGGATATCCGTGTATCTGTCTTTTGGCAGGACGCCCGCTTCGTGCAGCGCGATGACAAGCGCGGCGGTGATGGCGCACTGACCGGCCGCCGATTGACGGACGTGGTCCTTGATCCCGGTAATTGTCATTCGTCACCTGTATTCGCATCGCATAGTCAGAGCGCAATGACATGTGGCGCCCCGGTGTTTCAATCAGATGTCCGGTTCGCCGCAACGACGTTTCAATTGTTGCGGACGCTTGGAATGCTGCGGCGTTTCAGTCAGAAAAATTTCCGTGTAGCCTGCGAGTTTTCTCACGCGCATTTGGGCCCGCGTTGCGGTTGTATTGACGCTGACATCAAAGAGCGGGACGCTTGGGGCGAAACGCTGGAAACCGGTCTGGGGAATCCATAGTGCAAACACATGCAAAAGCGGTTGTCATCGGCGGCGGTGTCGTCGGCTGCTCGGTTCTGTTCCATCTGGCGAAAGCCGGCTGGACGGACGTTCTTCTGATTGAACGGTCGGAACTGACCTCGGGCTCGTCGTGGCACGCAGCCGGCGGTTTCCACACACTCAACTCCGACCCGAACGTCGCCAAACTGCAGGCGTATACCGTCTCGCTCTACCGGGAGCTCGAAGAGATATCAGGCCAGTCATGCGGCCTCCATCTCACCGGTGGCGCGATGATGGCGGACACACCCGAACGGATGGACTTTCTCCGCCTCGCCCATGCCAGGGGCCGCTGCATGGGCATGGAGACCGAGCTGATCACGCCGTCGGAAGCCAGGGCGATGTATCCGTTGATGGACGAAAGCAACTTCGTCGGCGCCATGTGGGACCCGGTCGAAGGTCATCTCGATCCCTCCGGCACCACGCATGCCTATGCCAAGGCGGCCCGGACGCTGGGCGCAAGGATCGAGCTGCGCAACCGTGTCGTCGAGCTCACTCAGGAGGCCGACGGCACCTGGAACGTGGTCACCGAAAACGGCACCGTGAAAGCCGAGCATGTGGTCAATGCGGGGGGTCTGTGGGCTCGCGAAGTCGGCCGCATGGTCGGGCTCGAGCTGCCGGTGCTCGCCATGGAGCACATGTATCTCCTGACCGAGGACATGCCCGAAGTCATGGAGTTCAACGAAAGCACCGGCCGCGAACTCATCGGCGTGATCGACTTCAAGGGCGAGATCTACACCCGCCAGGAGCGCAACGGCATTCTGCTTGGCACCTATGAGAAAGCCTGCGTGCCGTGGTCGCCGAAAGAGACGCCATGGGACTTCGGCCAGGACCTGCTGGCGCCCGATCTCGACCGGATCGCCCCCTCGCTCGAGATCGGCTTCCGCCATTTCCCGGCGGTCGAGAACGCCGGCATCAAACGGGTCATCAACGGGCCGTTCACCTTCGCGCCGGACGGCAACCCCCTTGTCGGCCCGGTGCAGGGCCTCACCAACTTCTGGTCGGCCTGTGCCGTGATGGCCGGCTTCAGCCAGGGCGGCGGCGTCGGCCTCGCCCTCTCCAACTGGATGGTGCACGGCGATCCGGGCTACGACATTTTCGCCATGGACGTGGCGCGCTTCGGCGAGTGGACGACGCTGCGCTACACCAACGCCAAGGTGCGCGAGAATTATTCCAAGCGGTTTTCCATCCGCTTCCCGAACGAAGAACTCCCCGCCGCCCGGCCGCATCAAACAACGCCGCTTTACGACATCATGGTGCGCGACAACAACGCGGTCATGGGCGACACCTGGGGCCTTGAGACGCCTCTGTGGTTTGCGCCTGAAGGTACCGAGGCCGCCGATGTCCTGTCGTTCCACAGGTCCAACGACTTCGAACATGTCGGCAATGAGGTGCGTGCCGTGCGGGGCGGCGTCGGTGTGACCGAGATCGCGAACTTCGCAAAATACGAGATCACCGGTGCCGGCGCCGAAGCCTGGCTGTCTCACCTGATGACCAACACCATGCCCAGGACCGGCCGCATCTGCCTGACGCCCATGCTGAACGAGCGTGGCAAGCTGATCGGCGATTTCACCATTGCCAAGGCGGCCGACGACCGTTTCGTCGTTTTCGGCTCTTCGGCGGCGCAGATCTATCACATGCGCTGGTTCGAAACCCATCTGCCTGATGACGGATCGGTGCGCATCCACCGCTTCGGGCAGACCCTGGTCGGTCTCTCCATCGCCGGCCCGAAGAGCCGGAACGTGCTTGAGCAACTCGTCGACGAGGACATCTCCAAAGACGCGTTCCGCTTCATGGACTTCCGCGAAATGGCGGTCGCCTGTGCGCCGTGCATGGTCAACCGGATCACCTATTCCGGCGACCTCGGCTACGAGATCTGGATGGAGCCGACCTACGAGCGCCTGGTCTATGGCGCGCTCAAACAGGCAGGCGAAGAGTTCGGCATCGTCGACTTCGGCATGCGGGCGCTCCTGTCCATGCGCCTTGAAAAGAACTTCCCAACCTGGTTCGCCGAGCTTCGACCGATCTACGGACCGTTTGAAGGCTCGATGGAACGCTTCATCAAACTGTCCAAAAACGATTTCATCGGACGCGAAGCGGCGGCGCGAGAACACGCCGACGGGCCGAAACTGAAGCGGGTGTCCTTCATCATCGACGCCCAGGATGCCGACGTCATGGCCGACGAACCGGTCTGGTCGAAGATCGGCGATGAAGACCACGGAACGGTCATGGAACCGCATGGCTACGGCGCGCCGCGCTTCGATGCGGGCGGCAAGGAAATTCGATTGCCGGAGAACGCCAGCATCCGCGACGGCGACTGGCGCGTTGTCGGCTGGGTGACATCGGGCGGTTACGGGCACTTCGTCCGGCACTCCCTGGCGCAGGCCTACGTCCCTGCCGCGCTGGCCGGGCGCGAGGAGGAAGGTCTCTTTGAAATTGAAATCCTCGGCATCCGGCGCCCTGCCCGCATCACGGTCGAGCCACCGTTCGACCCGGCCGGCGAAAAAATGCGCAGCTGATTTGGCCGGCGGTCAGGACGCAGGGTCACGCAGCATCCGCGCCAGGTATCTCTGGAAATGCCACAGGCAGCGTTCCTTTGGAGAGAGCGGCCCGGCCGCCGCATGGCGCGATCCGGCATTGCGGCGGATGCTTTCGACAATGCCCTTGTCTTCGCCGTTGATCTTCTCGAACGCCGCCCGCAGTTCCGCGACGCGTTCTTCGCCCGCCTTGCCGCCCGGGATCGAGCCCGGATAGACATCGACGCCCCAGAGCACACGAACCTGGTCGGTCCCCAGCGGCTGGAGGGACATCCAGAACAGGCGCTCCGGCGACACCGAATAGACATGCGCCGGGAACGTGTTGATGATCGGGTACATGCTGCGCTCTTCTTCCGACAGCAGGTCGTTCAGCACCACCATGTCGCTGGCATATTCGTAGGACACACCCGGCGCACGGAATTGGCGGAACAGGGTGAAACCGTCGCCGCCGTCATCCTCGTGCCGTGTCATGCGCGTCGGCAGGGCGGGCTCGACCGTGTCCTTGTGGGCAATGAAGAAGTGATAGGGCTCGGTGAAGTTCTCGATCAGGATCTTCCAGTTGGTCGGCCAGACCTCCTCGACCCGGAACAGCGGTTCATAGGACGCCAGTTGATAATTTGCGAGGATGCGGCCAAGCGGTTCCAGGCGCGGCGCGAGCGGTTCCGCCTCCGGGTCGAGGTTGACATAGACCCAGCCGTTCCAGGCCTCGGTCCGAAATTCCGGAAGACAGACACCGTCTGGGGAAAAACCATCCCTCATGAACGTGAAGGTCTTGAGCCGGCCTTCCAGATCATAGGTCCAGGCATGATAGGGGCAGACGATCCGCCTTGCCTCGCCGGTCCCCTCCAGAAGCCGGGCACCGCGATGGCGGCAGATGTTCGAGAACGCCCGGATGGTTCCGTCTGCGCCGCCGACCACAAGCACCGGCTCGCCGGCGATGTCCGTTGCAAGATACCGTCCCGGTGTGGCGAAGTCGCCCGCCCGGCCGACACAGCACCACTCCCGGGCGAAGATCCGCTCCAGCTCCAGGGCGTGAATTGCGTCGTCGCAATAGAGCGCAGGCGCCAGCGCGCGGGCCTCATCGAACGGCAAGATCGACTGGTTATGCAGCTCCCGCAGCAGCTGCTCCGCAGGCTCTCGGTGATCCGGGGAATCGAGTTTCCGCATGTGTGGACTTCCCGTGCAATTGAATGGCGATTACATCACCAAGCAACCACGAACGCCATATTCATTTCCGCGCTAATCGATGCGTTCCCATGTGTGGGCCTCAGGCTCAACGATTG
>JAJFHL010000358.1 GCA_021775615.1 Hyphomicrobiales bacterium | reverse complement strand
CCTGAACTGGTGACCCGGGGCCTGCGCTTCGAAGGCCTTCATCTGGAGCTGGAGCGTTTCGCCGCGGAGCTGCACGAACGCGGTCCGCGCTACATCATCATCACCGACGGCATCAAGGGCGCCTATCTTTCGACCGAAGGCAGCCTCTACCATTGCCCGGTGCTGCAGACGGACGTTGCAGGCACCGCCGGCGCCGGCGACGGTTTTGCCTCGACCATGACGGCGCTCCTGTGCTCGGGCGCAAGCCCGCAAGCCGCACTCCAGGCCGCCACCGTCAATGCATCATCGGTGGTCGAGCATGTGGACACGCAAGAGGGGCTGCTTTCACGCGAGGCACTCGGTCGGCGCGTTGCCGAACACGCCCCCTCCCTGCCCGTCACCCAGCTTCGCTGAAGCCGTTCGTGTCACTCGACATGCCGGGTTCCTGTGCATTAGTCTGCAGCTATGAGAAATTTCGGCATTGCCCTGGCTTTCCTCAGCCTTCTCTGGCTGAACGCACCAGCATTCTCCGACCAGACGGATACCCGCCTCGCCCCCCTGTTCGCCGACTTGAAGGCGGCCGCCGCTCCCGGACAGGCCATCGCTATCGAGAGCAAGATCTGGTCGATATGGCTCGAAAATTCCGACGAGAAAGTCGCCGAACTCCTGGCGTCCGGAACCGAGAGCATGGCCCACGCCAATTTCAACGAAGCGCTCAAGGCGTTCGACGAGATTGTCGCCCTGGCGCCCGGCTTCGCCGAGGGCTGGAACAAGCGCGCCACCGTTCACTACCTCATGAACAACCTGCAGGAATCCCTGGAAGATATTGCAAAGACTCTGGAACTGGAGCCGCGCCATTTTGGCGCCCTGTCGGGACGCGGGCTGGTCTATGTCAAGCTCGACGACCTGCCGAACGCCCTCACGGCCTTCGAAGAGGCGCTCGAGGTGCACCCGCAGATGGTCGGGCCGCAGGTCAATGTGGAAGCCATCAAACGGATCTTGAAGCAGCGCGATATCTGAGGACCTTGCGTCAGCCACCTCCATGGTCAGTATATCCGTCGGGGGAGATACAGACGGGAGGGTCCGCACCATGATTTCCGATTTGCCACATCTGATGAAGCGGCCCGGCTGGTCGGTACAAAGCGTGATCGACCCGGCTTACGCCAAGTTGGGCGGGCTTGTGCGCACCGACGGCGAGATCGAAGCCGGCACATTCTGCTTCTTCGGCGTGCCGTTTGAGGGCCTGCTGATCAACGACATCGGCGGCAAGGGCGGTCCCGACGGCCTGCGCGCCGCGCTGTCGAAGCTGCGTCCCTACAGCGTCGACCTCGATCTTGATTTCGTCGAGACCAACGGCTTTCTCGATCTCGGTGACATCGAAGTCGAGTACATGAGCTATGACGTCACGTTCGAACGCACCGAGGCGATAATGAAAGAAGTGCTGTCGCGCGGCGGTATCCCGGTCGTGGCCGGCGGCAGTCACAGCATCACCGAAGCGACCCTGCGCGCCTTTTCCGAGCACCATGGCAAAAATGTCGGCGTGGTCTGGTTCGACGGACACCCCGATTTCATGCCCGACTACAAGGGCGACCGCCATTACTGCGGCTGCCCGCTTCGCCGTCTCGTCGAGGGCGGACATGTGCGGCCCGAAAACGTCGCTTTCCTCGGGTTGCGGGGCTTTGCCAATTCCGGCCGCGAAATTCGCGAAGGCCGCGACATGGGCATCAGCTTCTACACCATGGAGCAGTTCCACGACAAAGGCGTCAACCAGTGCATCGATGAGGCAATCGAAATTGCAACCCGCGGCACGGACGCCTTCTACATAACCTTCGACATCGACGCCATGGACCACACATTCGCGCCCGGAACCCAGTATCCCGGACCCGGCGGGTTTCAGCCCTTCGAGGCAATGCGGTTCGTAAGACGTCTTGGGATGGCGGGAGCCGCCGGCATGGATGTGGTCGAATACGCGCCCCTGATCGACCCGACGAAGAACACCGGCAATGTGCTGGCAACCCTGTTGTGCGAGTTCATGTCAGGCAAGGCCCACGCCCTGCAAGGTCGCTGACCTTCGGCCTCGTCTTTGTGATTTTGGTTATTTGCGCTGGAAAATGATATTGCTGCGTTCGAAATTCTGACCGGTATCGAGATCGGCTGACGTCATCACCAGCCGGTACTGGTTGTTGTCGATCCAGATCATGTTGACCGTGCTCTTGATCTTCTTGTTTCGGTCCGGATCGTCATGCACCACGGTGAAGGTCAGGTTGTTGTCGTCTTTCTGACCGTCCATACTCCAGATGCCGAGATTGACGCTGTTGATCCAGGAGCCGGTGTATTTCTGGACGATCTTGTCGTAGGCGAGTGTGATCAGGAAAGAGACCGTGCGACCGACCGCAGAGCAGGTGCCGTCCTGGAACAGAAAACGGCTGTCATAGATAAGCGTCGATTTGAGCTGACAGCGCACAACCTCGTTTTCGGTCTTGCCTGACGTGCGCAATACACCCTTGCCCTTCCATTTGCCGGCGAACCCTTTCAGGACTTTGTGCTGCGGCGTTGGAAGTTTTTCGCGCGTGCCCCTGGTATCGTCGCCGCCATCCGACTGGGCTACGGTTACGCCGGCCAGCAATACGGAAAACGCCAGTGCCGCGGCCGTGAACAAGCCCGAGAGGTTCTTGACCATCATGTCAGTCCCATAATTTCCGGCAACGCCTTGAAGAAGGCACCAAAGCCGATTCCATCGTCTGAATTCAAACCAATTCCCCACACCGAAACACCATGAGTGTGATCGGAAAATGGCGGCGCCTGTGCAAATTGCAAGGGGCCCCGTGACATCCGTAGAAGTACATCGCCTCGCGCGGCGAGCGCAAGAGCCTCAATCATTACATCCTAAACACGCCGGTTTTGCGGTTCGGCACTGCATACGCGCTCGTGACAACAATGGATCTTCCCGTTAGTCTCGCGGCCATGTTGGATACCGTCGAACACCCGGCCGTTTCCGCCGGCCCACCGCGGCCTTCGGCCATTCTGCGTCCCGGCATGCCCCTGCTGCCGCGTGGAACAGAGCGTTACAAGGTCCCTGGCGGCGGCGCCATGGTGATTGCCCTGCGTGAGGGCGATGCCGTCGAAGTCATCGATGTCGAAGGTCTGCAGCCCTGCGAACTGGTAACCGCCGACGCCGCCGGCAAATGCGACAGCGGCGTCATCGGCCAGACATCGGACACGCCCGCTGACGGGCTCCGCGCCCTGCTCGCAGGCCGTACCGGCAATGCAGAGACGGTTCGGCGCGGTCTCGAGCGCCGCGGCATCGACCTCGCCGGCGCGACCGCCGTCCGCCTGTTCGGCGCCGGTTCGCCCCCCGGCAACACGGCGGAATTCACTGCCGCCCGTGATGGCGTCCTGATCGCCTGCGCGCCCGGCACACCGATGCAGGTCGACGCCCACGACACATCGACACCACTGCGCGTGATGATCCGCCGCGCCAGGATCCTGCCAGCGGCGGAGACCGATCTCCCCGACCCCCTCGCCGACCCGTTGCAGGACATCCGTGTCCACAACGCAACCGCCAACGGCTTTTTCGTGCGTGCCGGCGAATACATTCAGATTATCGATGTGGCCGGGCGCCAGTGCACCGACTTCCAGTGTTTCGACGCCCGCAAGCTCGACAAGGGGCTCGACCGCCCGCTCGATGCGACCACAACCCGAACGCTGATGGCACAGGGCTATCCGAGCCCGGGCCTGCTCTCCAAGGGCTTCGACGAGGACATGACGCCGCTTATCGAACTGGTGCAGGACACCTGCGGCCGGCACGATGCCTTCGGCCTTGCCTGCACCGCCCGCTATTACGATGACGCCGGCTATCCCGGCCATGTCAACTGCACCGACAATTTCAACGGCGCCCTGGAAGAATACGGCGTGCGCCCGCGCCGCGGCTGGATGGCCCTGAACTACTTCTACAACACCGCCATCGATGAAAATAACGTGCTCTATCTGGATGAGCCGTGGTCGAGGCCCGGCGACTATGTCCTGATGCGTGCGCTGACCGACATTGTCTGCGTGTCGTCCGCCTGCCCCGACGACACCAGCGCGGCCAACGGTTGGGATCCGACCGACATCCACGTGCGCACCTATTCCGACAAAGAAACCTTCTCGAGAGCGATCGCATTCAGAATGACACCGGACGCCGAGCCTGAACTCACCCGCGAAACGGCTTTCCATGAGAGCTTTTCCGCCCACACCCGCAGTTTCACCGAATACAAGGGCTTCTGGCTGCCGACCCATTTCAACAATGACGGCGCCATCGAGGAGTACTGGGCCTGCCGCGAACGCGCCGTGGTGATGGACCTCAGCCCATTGCGCAAATTCGAGGTGACAGGCCCCGACGCCGAAGCCCTGATGCAGTACACCCTCACCCGCAACGTGCGGAAACTGTCGGTCGGCCAGGTGGTCTATTCGGCCATGTGTTACGAACACGGCGGCATGCTCGACGACGGCACGCTGTTCCGTCTCGGCGACCAGAACTTCCGCTGGATCGGCGGCGATGAATATGGCGGCCAGTGGCTGCGTGAGCAGGCCGAAGAACTCGGGCTGAACGCCTGGGTGCGCTCGTCCACCGACCAGTTGCACAATATCGCGGTGCAGGGCCCGAAGTCGCGCGACATCCTGAAAGAGATCATCTGGACGCCGCCGGCGCACACGTCGCTGGAGGAGCTGCAATGGTTCCGCTTCACGGTCGGCCGCATCCACGAATATGAAGGCGCGCCCGTGGTTGTCTCGCGCACCGGCTATACCGGCGAGCTCGGCTATGAGATCTGGTGTCATCCCAAAGACGCAAAAGCGGTCTTCGACGCGGTATGGGCAGCAGGCGAGCCGCACGGCCTTGCCTGCATGGGGCTCGACGCCCTCGACATGGTCCGCATCGAAGCCGGCCTCATCTTCTACGGTGCCGAATTCTGCGATCAGACCGACCCGTTCGAAGCGGGCATCGGATTCTCCGTTGCCCTCAAGACCAAGGAAGACGACTTCATCGGCCGCGATGCCCTGGTCCGCCGCAAGGAACACCCCTCGCGCAGGCTGGTCGGCCTTGAGATCGACGGCAACGAGGCGGTGGGTCACGGCGACTGCGTCCATATCGGCCGCCCTCAAATCGGTGAAGTCACCAGCGCCACGCGATCGCCGATCCTGAAAAAGAACATTGCTCTTGCCCGCCTGGACGTAGCCCATGCCGAAGTCGGCACCGAGGTCGAAATCGGCAAACTTGACGGGCACCAGAAACGCCTGCCCGCCCGCGTCGTCGCCTTCCCCCATTTCGACCCGACAAAATCTCGGGCACGGAGCTGATACCAAGTGTCGTCCTCCAGCCTGGCCTCGAGGCTGACGGTTTCGGCCTCCATGCCGAAACTGTCGACCAGTTCCAAGCGCACGGTGAAGATCGGCTTCCTGGCGCCGCTCACCGGCGACGTCTCGGCCTGGGGCCGCCCGGGCCACGACGGGTGTCTCGTCTGGGCGGACGAAGTCAACTCGTCCGGCGGCATCCAGATCGGTGGCGAACGCTATCTGGTCGAGATCGTCCCGTTCGACTGCCAGTACGAGCCCAACCTTGCTCTGCTCGGGGCGCGCAAGCTGGTCCTGGACGACGGCGTCAAGCTGCTGCTGATGCTGGGCGGCGACACCTTCCCGCCGGTACAGGACTTCATCAACCAACACAAGGTGCTCACCTCGACCCTGCTGCCGAGCGACCTCTCGCCCGATACGCCATATCTGATCGCGCCTTGCGAGGTGCACCCTATCTACAACGTAACCGGCGTGGAATGGGTGGCGGAGAACCGTCCGGAGCTGAAGACCGTGGCGCTTTGCGCCCAGCGCGACTCGCTCGGCCTGCCGTCCATCGCCACTTACCGCGCGGCCTTCGAAGCGGCCGGCATCGAGTTGGTGCAGGAAATCTTCTTCCCGGTCTCCTCCCCCGACCTCGCCGGCGTGGTCGCTCGCATGCTCGAAGCTTCGCCCGACATCCTGTGCTGGGACACGGCTTATGAGCCGTTCGTTCACGAACTGACGCGGGCCGCCTTCGACCATGGCTTCGAAGGTCAGATCATCTCCTGCACGGCGGACGACTATGACGGCCTGATCGCGCACACCAGCAAGGCCTTCATGGAAGGCTTCGTGTTCCAGTTCCCCGACTTCGACGACCCGGCGCTCAACGCTTCGGGCATCAACTTTCGTAAGCCCAACGAGTTCTTCGAGGAATACAACCGCCGCTTCCCAGGCACCTGGAGCGCGGTCTCCTGGGAGTACGCCTCAATCCTCGAGCTATGGAGAGAAGCGGTGGAAAACGCTGGCACGGTCGAGCCGGTCTCGGTTCTGGCCGCAATCAAGGCCGGCGGCACCGGCCACCACGCCTTCGGTGAGGCCGCCTGGTGGGGCAATGATCTGTTTGGCATTGACAATGCCCTCGTTGGCGACTGGCCGGTCGTGGTCATCCGGGGCGGCAAGGCGAGGATCGCTGAATTCCGCTCCGTCCCCGCATGGTGTGAAAAGCACGGCGACCTGTTGGCCCGGCACATGCGCAATCTGGGACAGATGTGGGACCAGCAGATCGCACCAGTCGCATCGAAAGAGGATGTGCTGCCCCGGCAATCCTTTTTGAAACGATTGGTAAGTTCGTGAAAACAGGGTTCTTCGCGGGATGACGCCCGTTAGCCTGAACTTTCTCGAACCGGACTGACCCGCGGGTTCCCGCTCAAAGTAGTTCGGACGGACCTGCAACAAAGAGGAGGCGAAATGAGCGGCCTGCTGTCTCTGCTCGACGACGTCGCTGCAATAGCCAAGCTGGCGGCAGCCCAAATTGACGACATTGCTGCGAAAGCCACCAAGACAGGCGCAAAGGTTGCGGGCAGCGTCATCGACGATGCGGCAAAGGCCGGCGCAAAATCTGCGGGCGTTGTGATTGACGACGCGGCGGTCACGCCAAAGTACGTGCAGGGCCTTCCCGCAGCGCGTGAAATACCGATCGTCGCGCAAATCGCGCGCGCCTCGCTTTTCAACAAGCTGTGCATCCTTCTTCCCATAGCAATGATCCTGGACGCGACGGCGCCATGGCTGCTCATCCCATTGTTGATCCTGGGAGGCGCCTACCTTTGCTTCGAAGGGGCCGAGAAGATCCTGCACCTGATCCTGCCGGCCAATCACAGCAAAAACGACGCCGGCGCCGCCGATCCCGAGCATCTGGAGCGCACCCGTGTCTCAGGAGCGATCAAGACGGACTTCATCCTGTCGGCCGAGATCATGACCATCGCCATGTCGGAAATCGAGGCCGACAGCCTGTGGGTCACCGGCGTGGTGCTTGCGGTCGTGGCAATCGGCATCACCGCTCTTGTTTACGGCAGCGTCATGATCCTGGTGAAAGCCGACGATGTCGGGCTCAAGCTGAGCCAGATTGGACGGCTTGCGTTTACCCGTGCACTCGGCAGAGGCATCGTGAAGGCGATGCCGGGCTTTATGGCGCTCATTTCGACTATTGGTACGGCAGCGATGCTTTGGGTCGGAGGTTCAATCATCATCCACGAACTAAAAGTCATGGGCTTAGGCACACCGGCGCACCTGGTTGACGCCGTTGCAGAACACGCGGCGCAAGTCGTTTCCTTTGCAACCGCGTTGGTCCACTGGGTCGTCAAGGCAGGCCTTGATGGCCTGTTCGGCTTGTTGACCGGGATTGTGCTCGTTCCATTCGTCGAGTTCATTGCCATGCCGGTCATCGGCAAGTTCAGGCGCACAGATTCAAGCCTTTGATACCACTGAGGTGTTGGTGGCGGCACAGTGGGCCGGCGGCGTTGGAAAAAGACGTCGATCTGCGCTTTTCGTTTTCAACTGGCAGGTAAGTTCCTAGACCCTTTCTTCTTCTTACGGAATCACTTGACCTG
The DNA here is from genome assembly GCA_021775615.1 of Hyphomicrobiales bacterium. GTDB lineage: Bacteria > Pseudomonadota > Alphaproteobacteria > Rhizobiales > JAJFHB01 > JAJFHM01. The sequence continues at coordinate 35,871 of JAJFHL010000358.1, read as the reverse complement.
GTTTTCACGTGTGCTGACAAGGCACGGTTCACGCCGTGGTCTTGGCTTGACCACAAGTGGGCCGTAACGCGGTCAGTGGGCGTGAAAATCCGGCCTTCGGTGGGCCAAATCGGCCCGTCGGCGGCGTTGCGGCGCTTGCCCGATACACCGCATCGAACGGCGCACCGCGCATAGATCAAACTACGCTTAACCGATCCCGGTTAAGCGTAGAGTATTTGATCTATTTCACTAAGCACGAGCAGCTTATCTGCGTCCAACCGGACGCAGGCTGCTCTTGCCGAGCGAACCGATTTGGCGCCATCAAGCGTTTCCGTAAGAAGAAGAAAGGGTCTAGGCCTCGGGTTGCCGCGCCGTCAGTCTTCCCGGGTCAGGGCGCGCTGTTCGTCGATCAGATGCAGCTTGGCATACTCGACCGCGCTTTCAATGTCGCGCAGTTCCACCGCTTCGAAGAGCGAGCGATGCCGGCGCTGATACTCCTGAATACGCATGGGTGACAGCGCACGGCGGCGATGCGCCGCCCAGTGGCTGTGGCGGCGCACCTCGATGACGAGCTCATACACCGCCTTCAACAACGGATTGTCGGTTGCCTGCACAAGACGCAGGTGAAACTCTTCCTCGGCGCGGGCGAACGCTTCCGGATCAGTTTGGATGTCTTCCATGCGTTCAAGAATTTCGCGCAGCTGGTCGATGTCCCGCGGCGCCGCATTGATCACCGCGAGCCGGGCGATTTCCGGCTCGACGATACCGCGCACCACCTGCAGTTCGAGCGGGCTGGTCGAAGCGGACACCTCGTCGGTGAGAATTGCTGCCGCATCGAGTGCTGGCGCATCATCCTGCCCTTCGTAGGTGACGAAACTGCCCGAGCCTGGGCGCCGTCGGATGATCCAGCATTCTTCGAGCACATCGAGCGCCTCGCGCACCGTGTTGCGCGCGACACCGAACTCGTTGGCCAGGTGCCGTTCCGACGGCAGCCGTGACCCAAGCGGAAACTCTCCGGCACGGACACGGTTGAACAGGTTTTCCGCAACCGTGCGCACGGTACGCGATACCGGCTTGTCGGTGAGGAGGATGCGATCAGCTCTAACGTTTGCGGTCACGATGCGTTTGGGTCCTAAGTGGTATGGGTCCTAAGTGGTATGGGTCCTGAATGGTCTGTGTTGCCGCCCGGAAGGTCCGTGGTACGTACCTTCCGGACGCATGTTGCATCGGAAACTCAGCATCGGGTTTCCGGTCCGAATTTAACTGCCACCTTGTAGATAGCTTTCCATGGAGTCGTCCATGGCCTCTTTCCACTCGGTGTGGTGCAGCGGCGCCTGGGCGCCGGTCATCAGCGACTTGTAGGCGTTGTTGCGGAAGGTCATGATGTCGTCGTGCTTGTGGTGTTCCCACTCCATGAAGGTCTTGTTGGTGCCTTCGATGTCGAAGCTGGGATAGTCGGTCATGTCGACCAGTTCCTGGATGTTGTCACCCTGGTACCAGATCATGTCCTCGTCGGTCTCGAGCGTCGCCTCGCGGTCGATCCAGATCTGCTCATTCGCCAGCCGATCCGCCTCCGAGGGCAGTTCGATGCGGCCCATCATGACGTCGCGGGCAAACCAGGCCTGCGCGTCGAACATGTTGAACGTATAGAACTGATCCTGCATGCCGAGATAGAAAAGCTTCGGGTTCTTCTGCCAGACCACGCCCTTGTAGAGGCCGTGCGCCCACATCCGGTTACCGGTCACCAGCTTGAGGTCGTCGGGCAGGAACGGGAAGTGGTGGAGATATCCGGTACACAGGATGATGGCATCGACATCGGTGGTCGTGCCGTCCTTGAAGTGGCAGGTGTTGCCCTCGACCTTGGTCAGGAGCGGCACTTCCTTCCAGTTGTCGGGCCAGTGGAAGCCCATTGGCGCGGTGCGGTAGGAGACCGTCACCGACTTGCAGCCATATTTCCAGCATTGCGAGCCGATGTCCTCGGCGGAGTAACTGGTGCCGATGATCAGGAGGTCCTTGTCCTTGAACTCCAGGGCATCGCGGAAATCATGGGCATGCAGGACCCGGCCGTTGAATGAGGAAAAGCCTTCGAAATGCGGCACGTTGGGGGTCGAGAAATGGCCATTGGCCACGACCACATAATCGAACTCTTCTGAATATGTGTGGTTCTTCTTGAGGTCTTCGACGGTTACCGTGAACATGCCGCTGGCGTCGTCATAGGTGACCATGCGCACCGGTGTGCGGAATCTGATCCAGTCGCGCAGGCCGGCCTTCTCGATGCGGCCCTTGATATAGTCGAACAATACTTCGCGCGGCGGATAGGATGCGATCGGCTTGCCGAAGTGTTCATCGAAAGTGTAGTCGGCAAATTCGAGACACTCCTTCGGTCCGTTCGACCAGAGATAGCGGTACATGCTGCAGTGGACCGGTTCGCCATATTCGTCGAGACCGGTGCGCCAGGTGTAGTTCCACAGGCCGCCGAGATCGTCCTGCTTCTCGAAACAGACGACTTCTGGAATGTCCGCGCCCTTCGCCTTGGCCGATTGAAAGGCGCGCAATTGTGCCAGACCACAGGGCCCGGCGCCGATAACCGCAACACGTTTGCTCATAGTTCTCCCTCAATTCCCCAACAATATCTGCCCGATCCGGACCCTTGGCGATTTCGTCTCGCCTTTGTCCCGGCCGTCTTAGACGTTTGACAGCCGTGGAGCCAGAAGATCCGACCGGCACTCCGCGCACCGACCCTGCGGACGACACCGAAGATCGTCTCACAGCATCATTGGTACAGGCCAATTATCATCCCAACAGGACCAAAAGTGAACCATTTTGTATAAATCAGATGATTGGCTCAAAATCTATGGCAATTGGTATTGTTTTCCGCCGCTGTTCTGGTCTACGCTCCGCGAAACGAATATGCGGACACAACCGCAAATGACTTGAACAGGCTTGAATTCAGAATTCTGCAGCACCGCCCCCGGACCTCGGGGAGACAAGAAATGTTCAGCAGCTCAAGGGGAGAAACCGATGACCACATCCGACGACAGCAAATTCGCGTTTCCCAAAATGGACCGACGCGAGTTTCTCAGCACAACCGCGGCCATGACGGTCGTGGCCGGCGTATCAATGCCGCAGCTCGCGTTCGGCGCCGACAAGGTGGTCAAGATCGGTTTTCTGGCCCCCCTCACCGGTGATGTGGCGGCATGGGGCAAGCCCGGATACGACGGCTGCCTGATCTGGGCCGACTGGGTCAATGCGGCCGGCGGCGTCAAGGTTGGCGGCGACGCCTACAAGGTCGAGTTCGTCGCTTACGACAATGAATACGATCCGGCCAAAGCCCGCGCCGGCGCCACCAAGCTCATCAAGGAGGACGGGGTCAAGTTCGTCATGATGCTGGGCGGCGACACCTGGCCGGGCGTCGAGAAGATTGCCGCCAAGGAAGGCATGCTGTTCTCAACCCTCCTGCCGAGCGATCTGACGCCCGAGACGAAAACGTTGCTGGCGCCGTGCGAAGTGCATCCGATCTACAATGTGACCGGCGTCGAATGGATGGCCGAACAGTTCCCCGACCTCAAGAAGGCGGTGATCTGCGCCCAGGACGACGCCCTCGGCAAACCGTCGGTGGCAACCTATCTGGCCGCGTTCGAAGCCGCCGGTATCGATGTTGTCGACGATCCCTTGTTCTTTGACCCGGCGACCACCGACTTCGCGCCGGTGATGACCAAGCTGCTGGCTTCAAAGCCGGACATCCTGTGTCTCGACACCTGTTATGCGGACTATGTGCATCCCCTGTGCGAGCAGGCCTTCCAGCAGGGCTTCAAGGGCAAGATCATTTCCTGCACCATGGACTTCTACCAGAAGGTCATCGAGAAAACCTCGCAGGAGTTCATGGAAGGCGTGATCTTCCAGTTCCCCGATTTCGACGATCCTGCGCTCAACGATGCAAAGGTGAATTTCCAGAAGCCCAACGAATTCTACGCCGAATACGCCAAGCGCTATGGCGAAAGCGAATGGGGCGCGGTGTCGTGGGAATACGCCTCGATCATGGATCTGTGGGCGGACGGCGCCTCGAAGGCGGGAAGCGTCGAACCCGGCGATGTGCTCGAAGCGATGAAGGCCGGCGGCAAAGGCAAGCATGCCTTCGGCACTGCCGACTGGTGGGGCACCGAACTCTTCGGCATCGACAACGCACTGGTGGGCGACTGGCCTGTGGTCGTGATCGAGGGCGGCAAAGCCAAGATCAAGGGATTCAAATCCATCCCCGCCTGGTGGGCCAAGCACTCGGACCTGATGGTCAAGCACTTCAAGGCGCTTGGTCAGATGTACAACCAGCGCTGACGCGTGCCGGCGCATTGAGCTTTCTTCTTCGACCGGAACCGGCGACAACCGGTTCCGGTTCTTCACGACTGTGAGCGCAGGGGCGCCATGGAACTCCTGTTACAGACCATCACCAACGCCACATACGCGGCAAGCTACATGGCTTTGATCGCGGTCGGTCTGGTGCTGATTTTCGGCGTCATGGGGGTGATCAATTTCGCCCATGGCGAGCTCTATATGGCGGGCGCCTACTCGGTGGTCTATCTCTACACCGATCTCAAAATGCCGTTTTTCCTTGCGGTCGCCGCCGGGCTGATCTTCGTCGGCCTGCTTGGCCTCGTCATGGAACGCGCCCTGTTCCGGCCGCTGCGCGACAACCCGCTCGGCGGTCTCATCGCCTCGATCGGGTTCCTCCTGATCCTGCAGACCGTCGCGGTGCTTGGATTCGGCGTGCGCATGGAGCATGTACCGCCCTCGACACAGGAGAAAATCTTCCTCACCGAAGGCGTGGTTCTGACGGTCCAGCGCCTCTACGTCATCGTCGCCACGGTCGTTCTGCTGGGCGGGTTGTGGCTGTTCCTGCGCAAGAGCAAGTTCGGCTGGGCGCTGCGGGCCTGCGCGCAGGACCCCGAGGCGGCCGCCCTTCAGGGCATCTCGCTCAACCACACCGCACGGCTCGCCATGTTCATCGGCGCGGCGCTTGCGGGTGTCGCCGGCGCCCTCACCGCCCCTCTGGTGAGCCCGACCCCGCATATGGGGCACGCCGTCATCGTCACCGCCTTCATCATCATAATCGTCGGCGGTATCGGCAGCCTCGAGGGCGCCGTCATTGCCGCAGTCCTCTATGCCTTCGTGCATACCTTCGTCACCACGTTCTATGACGGGGTGATCGCCAATATCGTCGGCCTCTCCCTGATGCTGGCGGTTCTGGTCGTTCGCCCCACCGGCCTGTTCGGAGCCAAGGACCGTGCCTGAACGTTCCATCCGGCTCGGACAGGTCCTGGCTTTTATCGCATTGATGGCCGGCCTCGTCCTGCTGCCGCATGTGCTGAGCTACTCCCAGCAGGAAGTGCTGGTGTTTCTGGTCATCAACGTACTGGTCGTGGTCAGCTACCGGCTCCTGACCTTGACCGGCGAATGGTCGCTCGGCCATGTGGTCATGGTGGGCGTCGGCGCCTATGCCAGCGCCCTGTTCACGAAAAAACTCGGGGTTCCGGTTCCGCTCTCCATGCTGTGCGGCGCGGTCACGGCAGCGGCTGTAGCCTTCGTTCTCTCGTTTCCGCTGTTCCGCATGAAGGGCTTTTACTTCCTGATCGGCTCCTTCGCCGCCGGCGAAATCATCCGCCTCATCTGGAAGCGCTTCACCGACCCGTTCGGAGGCCCCAAGGGCATCAAGCGCATCCCGGGTTTTCCGGATATCGAGTTCGGCGCCCTCAGTATCGATTTCTTTGAGCCGGTCAATTACTACTATTTCTGCGTGATTGTGGTCGGGTTGGCGCTTCTGATCCTCTACCGCATCGAACGCTCGCGCATCGGCCTGACGTTTCACGCCATCCACTGGCAGGACAAGCTGGCCGAGTCCGTCAGCGTCGATACCTTCCGCTACCGCATGCTGGCCTTCGTCATCGCCTCCTTCTTCGCCGGTCTCGGCGGCGCCCTCTTCGCCCATTATGTCGGCACCGTGAACCCGAAGCTGTTTGATGTGGAACAGATGGTCTATGTGCTGATCTGGGCGATCGTCGGCGGCACCACCACCTTCTACGGCCCGATCATGGGCGTCGTCGCCCTCACCATCATCAATGAAATCGTGCTGCGGTCGCTCGGTGTCGATGAGATGCGGCCGATGTTCTACGGCGCCATCCTGATCCTCTCCGTCCTGTTTCTTCCAACGGGACTGGAAAGCATCGCGTCAAAGGTCAAGGCGTGGTTTGCGGGCAGCTCCAGAGACAAAACAGCTACTGGGTAGCGATCGCACCCTAGCCTGGCGGTAACAGTAAGATGACGGCGGCCATCAGTTTGCGGCTGTCGTTCAGCATTGCCGGACACTCGCGATCCCAGCGCTCGACGCAGGCCTGCGCGTCCGCGGCAGGACAGACGGGCCCGTCTATCAGCGCGTCCATGCGTCCGCGTGCCTCGTGGACCAGTTCGCCCCACTTGATGCGCCAGCGCTCTTCATAAGCATCGCGGTGACGCTGTTCCATGCGCATGTGGAAGAGCGAACTGCGGGCGCTGCGCGGCGCGGTCAGCTTGTCGACCCAGCCATCGCAACTAGCCCAGATGTCGCAGGCTTCACGCAACAGATCCACGGTCCCAGTTTCCTGATCCACCGCGCGCCGGCAGTGCCCGAAATTCGCAACGGCGGTGCCGAGACGCGGGTCGTGCGCGTCGAACTGAGCACGGGCGAGCTGCACGCATCTCCCGAAGCGTTCGAGCGCCGTGGTGCTGTCACCCGCGCCATAGGCCGCCACACCATTTCGCAACGCCGTCTCCCATTCGAGATCAGCCTCGCTCCATCCCGCATTGAGGAGTTCGGGGACCGACCAGCTTTCAGCCACCGAGATAGGCCCGCTTGACGTGGTCGTTCTCGTGCAGCTCCAGCGCCGGCCCCTCAAGCGCCACCGTCCCGGTCTCCAGCACATAGGCGAAGTTCGCCAGCCGCAGCGCCAGTTCCGCATTCTGCTCGACCAGAACCACCGGCACGCCGCTCTCGGCGATTTCCACGATGATGCGGGCGATTTCCTGGACCATGACCGGAGCAAGCCCCATGGACGGCTCATCGAGCAACAAGAGTTTCGGTTTTGCCATCAGCGCCCTGCCGATGGCCACCATCTGCTGTTCGCCGCCCGACAGCGTCCGCGCCCATTGGGTGCGGCGTTCCTTGAGGCGTGGAAAATGGGCAAAGACATCCGCCAGATCGGCTTCGATCGCCGCCTTGTCCTTGCGCAGGAACGCGCCGGTTCTCAGATTCTCCTCTACCGTGAGATCGGGAAACACACGCCGCCCCTCGGGCACATGGGCGATGCCCCGGGCGACGATCTTGTCGACCGGCAGGTTGTCGATGCGCTCGCCGTCAAACCAGATCTCGCCGGTTGTGGTTTTCTCAAGCCCCGATACAGCCCTGAGCGTGGTGCTCTTGCCGGCTCCGTTGGCGCCGATGATGGTGACGATGCCGCCTTCGGGCACCTCCATGCTGATGCCCTTGAGCGCCGCCACCTTGTGGTAGTGGACTTCGATATCCCTGATCTCAAGCAGCATGGGACGCACTTCCAAGGTAGGCTTCGATCACGACCGGGTCCTTGCGTACCTGCTCCGGTGTACCTTCCGTGAGCAGGGTTCCGAAATTCATCACTGTGATGGTTTCGCACAGGCCCATCACCGCCTGCATGTCGTGCTCCACCAGCATCACGGTCACGCCCCGGTCCCGCACCAGACGCACCAGCTCCATCATCCGCCCTGTCTCCTCCGGATTCATGCCGGTAAACGGCTCATCCAGAAGAATGAGCTTGGGATCGGCGGCAAGCGCGACCGCCATGCCGAGCGCGCGCTGATGTCCGTGCGGCAGGTTTACCGTGGGCTCGCCGGTCAGGTCCTGCAGCCCGAAGAACTCCAGGATTTCCAGCGCCTTCGCGGTGGCGGCGCTTTCCACATCCCGATCGGTCCCAAGAATGCGGCTGAGGAATCCGGCCTTTGCGCTGCGATGACACCCGATGCGGACATTATCGAGCACGGAAAATTCCTGGAACAGGGTCGTGCCCTGAAACGTGCGGATCAATCCCAGTTCGGCCAGTGCGCTCGTCTTGCGGCCGGACACATTCTCGCCCTCGTAGAGCACTTGGCCCGAAGTCGGCGCGTAAAAGCCGCTGATGACGTTGAAGGTCGTTGTCTTCCCCGCCCCGTTCGGGCCGATCAGTCCATGGATGGTTCCAGGCAACACCTTGAAGCTGAAATCATTGATTGCCAGCAGCCCGCCGAACCGGCGCGTAAGGTTTTGAACTTCGAGAATTGGCTTGGAGTCCGGCACCATATGCAACCTCTCTGTCCGTCTCTTGTTCTTGTCGAGAGGCCAAGGCCTCGGAGACCGTACCCTCAAAGAGTCTGCTTCGCCACATCGGGCAGGTCAAGCGCCATATGGCGGGTGTCGCCTCGGGCGCCGCAGAGCAATCACTCCGCCGCGGCGAACTGCGGACCCGCCGGCGTCCAACCTCGCTGCGCCATCTCGCGCCGCTCTGCCTCGCTGGCCAGATCCAAATCCCAGTTCTCCAGCCCAGCCGCGGTGAAACGGCGCCATATCGCGGGAACGAAAGAAGCCAGAATCATCAGCATATATCCGTGCGGCATGCGCGGCGCGGTCGGTTCGACGGTGATTTCCCAGAACGCATGCCGGGAGTGCACATGATGGTTGGCATGGCGTGTCAGGTTGTAGAGGAATGTGGACGACACCGCCTGATAACAGTCCCACGAGTGCCGTGCTCTGATCGGACGTCCCGGCACGCGCACGAGCCCGTAGTGCTCGATGTAGTTCACCGCCTCGAGATACATTTTTCCATTGATCGCCAGAGCCCCGAACACCGCCACGCCCAGCCAGCCGGCGAGCCAGTAGAACGCCGCCACGTAGATCAGCGACATCAGCTGCCCGCGCAGCGCGCGGTTCGCCGGGGACCAGACCGGTTTGCCCATTGCCGCCAGCCGCTTACGCTCGATCGCGAAAGCGTTGACGAAACACCCGACCGTCGAGCGCACCATGAAGGCCAGGACATACTCGCCGCGCCGCGCGGTCGCCGGATCACCGGCGGTTCCCACATGTTTGTGGTGTCCATGGACGTGTTCGATGGGAAATGTGGTGTCGCAGGTGAAGGCCAGCAGCCACCGTGCCACCGCCTGGTCGACGACACTATGGGTGCGGTGAGACAGTTCATGCGCCGCATTGATACCGGCAGACCCATAAACCAGGGCGATGATCACACCGGCGGCCATGAGATCGGACGCAGATGTCGCGGCACGGTTGGCCACCAGATCCATTCCCAAAGTCCGCTCCGCCAGCACAGCCAGGTGCAGCGGATCGGTATCGCCGAGATAGAATGCGAAGATCGCGCTCATCGCAAGCATGGTCGGCAGGTTGAGATACAACAGGGCCAGCAAAACGCCTGGATGCTCATAGTGCCGATCACGCTGGTCCTCGAAGAGCTCGTCGCAGATGACGAAACTTGCCGTCATCGCCAGACCGGCCCACATCCAGGCCCCGCCCATGAGCAAAAAGCCGATAAAGGCGATCTGAAAGACGTTTATGAAGGCAAACCGGGCATAGGCCCAAATCGACTGCATCCAAGGTCTCCGCGCCGGCACCCGCCGGTCGCAGAAGGATACCGGGAAACCTTGGCGAGTTCCAGAGCGCCTCACCTTCATACGGAAACGTTTGATGGTGAGACGCTCTAGAAGCTGTCTTTTATCCAGCGCCCCACACGCGAGAAATAGCCCCCCGCCGCGCGTCTGGATCCATCGGTTTCGGCAATGGATACGGTCTCCAGATCGGGGCTGGCCGCATAGTCCAGCAACCCGCCGGCAACGGCGAAGGCGGGACCCTTGGCTTTCTCCGGAATGCCCGGGACTTTCTGCGGATAACCAAGACGCACCTGCAGGTCGAGTGTCGAGGCGGCAAGCTCGCGAATGCCGGTCAGTTGGCTGGCGCCACCGGTCAGAACGGCGCGGCGCCCCGCCTGGCGTGCAAAGCCCGATGCCCGCATCCGGTCGCGAATGAGTTCGAAGGTTTCTTCAAGACGCGGCTGAATGATGCCGGTCAGCATCGATTTGGGCACTTCGGTTACGGTGTCGCGCCCGCGTTCACCGACAAGCGGAACCGGGACCATTTCGCGGTCGTCACACAGGCTTGGCAGGGCGCTGCCGTAGAGCGTTTTCAGCCGTTCGGCATGGGCCACAGGCGTCGACAGGCCGCGGGCAATATCGTTGGTCACGTGCATGCCGCCGATCGGCACGACATCGGCGAAAACCAGGTTGCCTTCGATGAAGACGCTGACACTGGTTGTGCCTCCGCCCATGTCGATACAGGTGACGCCCAGTTCGCGCTCGTCCTCGACCAGAACGGCGCGGCCGCTGGCATAAGGGGCGATAACGAAGCCATGTACATTCAGATGGCAGTGATCGATGCAGTTCGCCAGGTTTCTCAGGGGCCCCGGATCGACGCTTATGGCGCTGACATCGACGCCCAGTTTCTCGCCGTACATGCCCAGCGGGCCTCGGATTCCACGGTTGGCGTCAAGGCGATAAGACGCCGGCGCCACATGCAGGATGGTTCGGTCCGGATCATCCAGACGCGCCCGCGCGAAGCGCAACGCGCTTTCGATATGCGCATTGGTGACCTGGCCTTCGTTAAGCTTGACCTCGGCCGTGAACCCTGTGCATCCGGGTCTGCCGCCCGAGACATTGACATAGACGCCGTCGACGGTCAGGCCGGCGGTGCGTTCCGCCCGGTCCACCGCGGCGCGGATTGACTGTTCCGCCGCATCGATGTCCACAACCACACCATTGCGGATGCCCTGCGCCGCGCGGTGGCCCATTCCCTTGATCTTAATTTCAGGCTGCTGCTTCTCGGAACGCGAAGGAAGGTATTCGGCGATCAGGCAGCACACTTTTGTGCTGCCGACATCCAACGCCGCAATCACCGACTTCGTCTGCGTGGAGCCTCGACCCGACCCTCCCCGGCCGTTCAGCGGAACCACCTTCATAACTCTGAGCCTCTTGTACTCTAACGCCTACTTACCTTGGCCAACTTGGCCTTGCGCTTGGCGGCCGCATCGTCGGTGAGCCGTAATGTCATGCGCTCTCGCGCACGCAAATCAATGACATCGACCGCGAGATCCAGAATCCGCTGTTCGCGATGCAATCGATCCAGATCGTGCAGTGCCCGCTCGACATCCTCTTCCGGCAACAGCACCTTGACGCCGTTGTTGAGATAGAGGTTCCACCGTCGCTCGGCCACACGCACGGCCGCCCGCACATGCGATCTTATGTCAACCCAGGCTTCCAGATCGTTAATGAGCGAAAGCGCCCGGGTTCCGGCGCCGGCACCGACCACAATGGGCAATTCGAGATGGTCGCGAACGGCGAACTTCGAAAGCGTGGCGCCTGACTTGTCGATGACAAAGAACTCGCCCTTGTGCTGCCAAAGGGCGAAGGGCTCACGCTCGACGATCTCGATGTGCAGTGTGTTGGGAAACTGCCGCAGGATCGAAGCCGACGCTATCCAGTCCTGCGCCTCAAGCCGCCGCCGGGCGCGATGTGCATCGAAGCCGACCATCGAGCCGCCTTCTTCGACGCCAACGATTTCCAGAATGTCTTCCCGGGTCACATGTTTAAGACCGGATATGGAAACGTTGTGCGCCGACAGACCGACAGAGCTCGCGGCTCCATCGCTCAGCCTCAGGGCCGCCGTTTCCAGTTTGGAGAAATGCCCTCCGAGAACCGCTGCATAAGCCGATGCCGAGGCCAGGAACAGGAGCGCGGCAACGGTTGCCGGCCAGTTGGTGCCCGCCCATGCAAGACCACGCAGCACGCGGGCCGTGCGACTGTTCCCGCTCAATATACGCGGTGCGCGCGGCTTTGGGCGCGGCTTGCCCCTGACGGGCGGTTTGGCAGAACGCTGCCGGGACTCACTCACCTGTCGCATGATGCGTCTTTTACCATCCAATCCACGAGCGCTTCGTAGGTGTAGCCCGCGTGGGCTGCAATTTCGGGAACCAGCGACGTTCCCGTCATTCCCGGCTGCGTGTTGGTCTCCAGAATAATCAGGTCTCCCGATCCGCCCTGCGTATCGTCATAGCGGAAGTCGGATCTCGAGACACCGCGGCAGCCGAGACACTCATGCGCAATGCGCGAATAGTCCTGAATCCGCCGGTAAAGCTCTTCCGGCAGGTCCGCCGGCAGAATGTGCTCAGAACCACCAGGAGCATATTTGGCCTCATAATCATAAAATTTCGTTGCCGACACGATATCAATGATGCCGAGTGCTTCGCCGCCCATCACCGCACAGGTCAGTTCACGGCCGGCGACGAACTTCTCGATCATGACTTCATCGCCATAAGGCCAGTTGTCACTGAACAGTTCCTGCGGTGGATGTTCATGGTCTTCGTGGACGATGAGCACGCCCACGGAAGAACCCTCGGCCACAGGTTTGATCACATAAGGAGGTTGCATCGGATGTTCGCGTCCAGCCGCCATGCGGTCGGCGGTCAGGCTTTCCGCCAGTGGCAGGCCGACGCTGCGGAACAGGGTCTTCGCCATCTCCTTGTGCATCGCCAGCGACGACGAAAGAACACCGGAATGGGTGTAGGGGATCTTGAGGATTTCAAGCACGCCCTGCATGCAGCCATCCTCGCCCCAGCGCCCGTGCAGCGCATTGAAGGCCACGTCCGGCGCCAGGTCTTTCAGCACCCCGGCGATATCGGGCTTCACATCAACGCGTGTGACCCGGTACCCGGCCCGCTCGAGCGCGCCGGCGCAACCTTCGCCACTGTCGAGACTGACTTCGCGCTCCGCCGACCATCCGCCCATCAGGACGGCAACATGGGTTTCGCCCGGATTCATGCATTCGCTCCGTCTGTATCCGCAACGCCAATACGCCTGATCTCCCAGTCGAGCGTTACGCCCGAGTGCTCCAGAACGCGGGCACGGACGGCTTCGCCGAGCGTTTCGAGATCGCTCGCGGTGGCTCCACCGGTGTTGATCAGAAAGTTACAGTGCTTCTCCGAAACCATTGCGGCGCCGACGGAAAATCCACGCATACCGGCAGCATCGATCAGCTCCCAGGCCTTCCCGTCCGGCGGATTCTTGAAGGTGCTGCCGCCTGTGCGGCTGCGCACCGGCTGGGTCGCTTCGCGCGCTTCGGTGATGGCCTTCATTTCCGCGGCGATCACCGCCCCATCGCCACGCTCGCCCTGAAACAGGGCCTCGACGAAAACAAGATCGTCCGGCGCACCGCAATGGCGATAGGAATAGGCCATGTCTTCCACGCTCAGCACTTTGACATCCCCTGCCCGGTCGACAGCGCGGGCTTCCACCAGAACATCTTTCGTTTCGCGCCCATAGGCACCGCCGTTCATGCGCAGGGCGCCGCCAATTGTGCCCGGTATTCCACGAAAAAAGGTTAAGCCGGCCAGGCCTGCATCGAGAGCGGCCCGCGCCACCTTGACATCGGGCACCGCCGCCCCGGCGCGCACCCGTGTTTCATCCTCGATCGCAATGCCGCCAAAGCCCCGCCCCAGACGGATCACAACCCCGGGCACACCGCCGTCGCGCACCAGCAGATTTGAACCAACGCCGATCACAGTGACCGAGATATCGGCTTCCACATGGCGCAGGAATCCGGCCAGATCCTCGGCGTCCGCCGGGGTGAACAGGATTTCAGCCGGCCCGCCGACCCGGAACCACGTGACGTCGCGCAGGCAGAACTCCGCCTGCAGGCGTCCGCGCACCGCGGGCAGGCGCTTCAAGAGCTCCGTTTCAGAGGCCTCACCCACCGGCACCGCCTGTGTCCAGACGGTTCAGGGCATCGGGCAGTGCATTCGCCCACTGGCTGATGGTGCCGGCCCCCATGCAGACGACAATGTCGTCCTTCTCCGCAATCGCGGCAATGGTCGGCGCCAGATCAGCCTCGCCATCGATTGCCGAGGCGCTGCGGTGCCCGCGCGACATCAGCCCCTCCACCAGAGCGTCGCGGTCGAACCCTTCGATCGGCGTCTCGCCGGCCTCATAGACCGGCGCGATATAGACCGCATCGGCGTCGTTGAAGCAGGTGCAGAATTCCTCGAACAGATCGTGCAGCCGGGTATAGCGATGCGGCTGCATGACCGCGATGACGCGGCCCTTCGCCACCCGGCGCGCGGCTTCCAGAACCGCGGCGATCTCGACCGGATGGTGGGCATAATCGTCGAACACGGCAACGCCATTCCACACACCGGTCTTGGTGAAGCGCCGTTTGACCCCGGCAAAGCCGGCAAGCGCCTTGCGGATAGACGCTTCGTCGATGCCGATCTGCAGTGCGACGGAAATTGCCGCCACGGCGTTCAGCGCATTGTGCCGCCCGGGCATCGGCAACCGAAGGCCGTCCATGGCGCGAACGGTGTCCGACTTGCGGTCACGAATTTCGAGGTCGAACACGCAATCGCCTTCGTCGAATTGCAGATCCGTAAGCCGTATCTCCGCCTGGGGGCTCGAGCCATAAGTGACCACACGTCGGTCCTTGACCCGGCCGATCAGGGCCTGCACTTCAGGGTGATCGATACACATCACCGCAAAGCCATAGAACGGCACGTTTTCGACAAAGCTCAGAAAGGCCTCACGCAGCGCATCGAAGCTGCCATAGTGATCGAGATGTTCGGGATCGATATTGGTGACGATCACGATGTCGGCGGGGAGTTTGACGAATGTGCCGTCGGACTCGTCGGACTCGACCGCCATCCAGTCGCCCTCGCCGATCCGCGCATTGGTGCCATAGGCATTGATGATACCGCCATTGATCACCGTTGGATCGAGGCCGGCGCCATCGAGCAGCGCCGCCACCATCGACGTGGTCGTGGTCTTGCCGTGCGTGCCACCCACTGCGATCGATTGCTTGAAGCGCATCAGTTCGGCCAGCATTTCAGCCCGGCGCACCACCGGCAGGAAGCGCCCACGTGCCGCGGCGATTTCGGGATTGTCATCCTTCACCGCCGATGACACCACAATGATCGTGGCATCGCCGAGATTTTCCTCCGTATGTCCGACGGCCACCGGTATGCCCTGGGCGCGCAGGCGCTCGACATTGGCGCTGGCGGCCAAATCCGAACCCTGCACGGAGTAGCCAAGCGTATGCATCACTTCCGCGATACCGCTCATGCCGATACCTCCGATGCCGACGAAATGGATGGTGCCCACGTCCTGGGGTAGTTTCATGAAACGTCCTCGCGCAAATTCTCTGCGTTTTGATCGATTTGCCGCATTTTGACCAGCACGTTTACGATCGCGCCATCATTTCCTCGACCGCGTCGGCCAATGCACGTTCCGCATCGGGCCGTCCGAAGGCAAGTGCCGCCTCGGCGCGGATCGCAAGCGACTGCGGGTCTTTTGCAATCTCATCGAGCATGTCCGCCAGGCGCTCCGGCGTGAACTCCCGCTGGTCAACCATCCAGCCGCCCCCGGCATTGACCATTCTGAGCGCGTTTTCGCGTTGATCCTGGTCAAGCGCATGCGGCAACGGCACCATGATTGCCGGCCGGCCGATCACCGAAAGCTCACCGATGGTCGACGCCCCGGCCCGGCAGATCACCAGATGCGCCGCCGCAATTCTCTCCGGCAAATCACTGAAAAAAGGAGATATTTCAGCTTCCACACCAAGCTCGGCATAGACCGAGCGCACTGCGGCAAGATCCTCTTCGCGGCACTGTTGAACGATGCTGAGGTTGCGGCGCGCGCGCCAGACCCGGATCGCCTCGGGCACGATCTCGCTCATCACCCGGGCCCCCTGGCTGCCGCCGAACACCACGAGTTGGAAGGGTTCGCCTTCACCTGGTGGCGCATAAGAGGAACCTGCGAGCCGTTTCACGTTGAGGCGGACCGGATTGCCGGTCAGCCTGAACTTGCCGGAAAGCGCCTCATCCAGATACTTCGGGTTGGGAAACGAGCCGGCAATCATATTGACCCGCGGGGCAAGCACCCGGTTGGCGCGGCCCAGCACGGAGTTTTGTTCGTGAACGCAGCTTGGCACACCGAGCCGAACCGCGGCCATCAGGGGCGGCAATGTCGGATAGCCGCCAAACCCGACCGCGGCAGCGGCGTTTCGCTGCTTGAGGATGGACCGGGCCTTGCGGTAGCCGCGAAGGAGTTTCAGCAGTGACGGCAGCAGCGCCAGGGGCCGGCGCGGGCTCAGTGTGGCAGATGGAATTTCGTGCACCGCCTGGGCCGGAAACGCCCCCGCGTGCCGGTCTACGCGCCGGTCCGTCATCAGATGGATTTCATAGCCGCGGGAGGCCAACTCGTCTGCCAGAGCCTGAGCCGGGAACAGATGTCCCCCGGTGCCGCCGGCGGCGATCATGATCGGTCGGCCGGCCTGCCTGGGGTCGGCCATCACCCGGCTGCCGCAATACGGCCGTTCCATCGCGGCACCGCCGTCCCGCCAAGGGGCCGGCGCCTTGTCAGCGCCAGCACCAGTCCCATGGCGAAAGCAACGGAGAGCAGCGAAGACCCGCCATAGGAAATGAACGGCAGCGTCATGCCCTTGGCCGGCAGCAGGGCCACATTGACGGCCATGTTGATCATGGCCTGCAGGCCCACCAGCGCGGACAAGCCGATGGTCGCCATCTTGACGAACGGATCGGTCTGCGAGATCGAATGCCGCATCGAGCGGATCACGGTAAAGGCAAAGAGGCCAAGGAGCAGGAGACAGGCCAGAAGGCCCAGTTCCTCGCCGGCCACCGCAAAAATGAAATCGCTGTGCGCGTCGGGGAGGATGCGCTTGGTCACCCCCTCGCCCGGCCCCGCGCCCAGGATGCCGCCACCGGCAAAGGACTGCAGCGCCGTGTCCACCTGAAACGTATCGCCGCTTTCGCGGTCGATGAACCGGTTGATGCGCTCTGCAACATGCGAAACGGTCATATAGGCGGTCACCATGCCGGCGATGCCGCACAGCATCAGCCCGCCGATCCAGCGCCAGGAAATTCCGGTCAGAAACAGAAGCACGCCCCAGACCGCCGTGATCAGCACCGTCTGGCCATAGTCCGGCTGCAGGACGAGCAGCCCGACAAGACCCAGATAGAGCATCGTCGATAAAAGAGTGCCGGGCATATCAGGGCGCTTGAGGCCCTCGGAAAACAGCCACGCTGCTATTACCACGAACGCCGGCTTGACGAATTCCGATGGCTGGATCGATATCGGCCCCAGGTTGAGCCATCTTCGCGCGCCCTTCACCTCGGCGCCGACACCAAGGGTCAAAACGAGCAATCCGGCACCCATCACCAGGACCACGAGCGCCACGCGCCTCACCTGATGCGGCGTCAGCAGCGAACTGACGAGAAGAATGCCCGCCGCGGGAACCACGTAGATCAACTGGCGTTTAAAGAAGTGAAAATCTTCAAGGCCAATGCGCTGCGCGACCGGCGGACTTGCCGCCAGGCACAGGAGAATGCCGTATGCGATGAGCAGGAATATGCTGGTCAGGAGCCAGCGGTCGACGGTCCACCACCATTCGGCCATCAGGCCCCGGTCGTTGCGCGTGATGATCGACAACTCTCAGTTTCCCTTACTCTTTACAACACGCGGAAGCGCGTGAACCGCGTTCCGAAAGGCGTCGCCCCGCAGCTCAAAATTACGAAACTGATCGAAGGACGCACAGGCCGGTGAAAACAGCACCGCCGCCGGGCGCACCGCGTTCTCCGCGATGTCTCCGGCAACCGCTGTCACCGCACGCTCAAGCGTCCCGACAATCTCGTGTTCCACCTCGCCGTTCAGCACGCCGGCAAAATCTCCGGCCGCATCGCCAATCAGGTAAGCTTTCACGATCTTTGGAAAAAACTCCTTAAGATTTTGAATACCACCTTCCTTAGCAAGCCCGCCGGCGATCCAGAAGATGTGCTCGAAACTGGACAGGCCGCGCGCTGCAGCATCGGCATTGGTCGCCTTGCTGTCATTGATGAAGAGCACGCCGTCCAGCTCTCCGACCTGCTCCATCCGGTGCGAAAGGCCTGGAAAACTTGCAAAGCCGGCAGCGATTTCATCACGGGTGAGGCCCAGGGCCAGCGCCGCCGCCGCAGCCGCCGCCGCGTTCTGACCGTTGTGACTGCCGCGTAACGAGACAATGTCCGTCAGGTCGGCGAACAGGGATACAGCTCCGGCGGCGGTCTGGTAAAGGCAGCCCTGCGCTGCGTAAAAGCCGTCTTCAAGCTTGTGCGCGCTGGAGATCTCGATCTTGCGGGCAGCTGTATCATGCGCAGCCGCGACCGCCCGGCAGGGCGCATCATCGACGGCGATCACCGCGGTATCGCCCTTGGATTGTCCCGCGAAGATGCGCGCCTTGACGCTGGCATAGTGGTCAAGGTCGCCATGCCGGTCGAGGTGGTCCGGCGTGATGTTGAGCAGGATCGCCACATCCGGGCTCAGGCTCGGCGTCAGATCGATCTGATAAGACGAGAATTCCACCACATAGATCATGCCCGCCTGTGGCGGGTCCAGCGACAAAACGGCGGTGCCGATGTTGCCCCCGATGTTCACGGTCCTGCCGCCGCACTTCAGCACATGGCCGATCAGAGCCGTTGTCGTGGACTTGCCATTGGTCCCGGTGATGGCGACAAGCCTGGCGCCGCTTTGACCCGACGCCAGTTCGCGGACGAACAGCTCCGTGTCGCCGATGATCTCAACACCGGCCTCTTGGGCCTTCAAAACGGTCCAATGGGGCGCTGGATGGGTCAGCGGCACGCCCGGCGCCAGAACCAGTGCATCCAATCCGGCAAAATCAACGCTGCGCAGATCTTCGATTTCGGCCTTGCGGTCGGCCAGCGCGGCACGGGCGTTCTCGTTGTCGTCCCAGGCGATCACCGAAGCGCCGCCCGCGAGCAACGCATCGACGGCGGACAGCCCGCTCTTTCCGAGCCCGAACACGGCCAACCGTTTCCCGGAAAAGCAGGTTACCGGGATCATGTTATCTCAGTTTCAGCGTGGCCAGGCCAACCAGCGCCAGTACCACCGCGATGATCCAGAACCGCACCACGATCGTGGCTTCTGCCCAGCCCTTCTGCTCGAAATGGTGATGCAGCGGCGCCATGCGGAAGATCCGCTTGCCGGTAAGCTTGAATGAGGCCACCTGGACAATCACCGAAACCGCTTCAAGCACGAAGAGCCCGCCAACGATCGCCAGAACGAACTCATGCTTCGTCGCCACCGCGATGGCACCCAGCGCGCTGCCCAGCGACAGCGAGCCGGTATCACCCATGAAGATCATCGCCGGCGGTGCGTTGAACCACAAGAACCCGAGGCCGGCTCCCAGAACCGCTCCGCAGAACACGGAAATCTCACCGGTGCCCTTGATGAAGTGGATCTGCAGATACTCCGAGAACACCGCGTTGCCCGCCAGATAGGCGATCAGTCCGAAGCTGGCGGCCGCAATCATGACCGGCACGATGGCCAGCCCGTCCAGCCCGTCGGTCAGGTTGACCGAATTGCCGGCGCCGACAATGACGACGACGCCGAAGACGACGAAGAACCAGCCGAGGTCGAGCAGGAAGTCCTTGAAGAACGGGAACGCGAGCGAGGTGGAAAACGGTGCTGTGCCGAGCTGTGTCAGGTAGTAGCAGGCAACCGCCGCCATCACGCATTCGATGGCAAATTTGACTTTGCCGGGGAACCCTCGCGACGAGGCGCGGCTGACCTTGAGATAGTCGTCATAAAGGCCAACCAGACCGAACCCAAGCGTGACCAGAAGGACCACCCAGAGGTAGGGGTTGCTGAGGTTGCCCCATAAGAGGGTCGCCACGGTGATGCCGCTCAGCATCATCAGGTCACCCATGGTCGGTGTGCCCTGCTTTTCGATCAGATGGCGCTCGGGACCATCGTCCCTGATCGGCTGGCCCTTGCCCTGGCGGACGCGCAGCGCGTTGATCAGTGCCGGCCCGAACAGAAAGACGAAGATCAGCGCTGTCATGATCGCGCCACCGGTGCGGAACGTCAGATACCTGAAAACGTTGAAAACGGAGATTTGGTCGCTGAGTTCGACGAGCAGATACTGCAGCATTCAGATGCCATCCATGCGGTCAGTCCGCTGAGTTGACCGCGGTACCCTGCGGCTTGAATTTTTCACACAACGCTTCAACGAGTGGGCCCATCTTACTGCCAAGCGATCCCTTGACCATGATCACATCGCCCGGACGGACAAGATCGAGCAAGGGCTCCTTCAGCCCCTCCGACGTTTCGGCATAGACGCCACGCCTGAAATCCGCAAGCGCCTCCCACAGGTGCGCCATATTCGGACCGCAGGCATACACGATATCGACCCGTGCGTCATCACTCGCGGGGGCAAGCTCCGTATGCAGACCAGGCCCTTCGGCGCCCAATTCGCGCATGTCGCCCATAACCGCGATGCGCCTTCCGCCGGTGTCCGGCTCGCTCATGCCCAGCAACGCCAATGCGGCGTGCATCGACGCGGGGTTGGCATTGTAACTCTCATCGATCAGCGTCGCCGTGCCGCCCGGCACTTCGAGCACAAGACGGGCACCACGGCCCTTTGGCGGGCGCACGCCTGCAAGGCTCAGCCCGGCAAGGGCAAGATCGCCTCCGGCCGCCACAACCACGGCCATCACGCCCAAACTGTTCAGCGCCAGGTGTTCCCCCGGCGCACCCACGTTGTATGTCATGTCGACGCCGTTTGCCGTGGCCGAAACGATCGAGCAGGAGGGCATGATCACCAGATCGGTCAGCCGCACGTCGGCGGTCTCGTCGCGGCCGAATGTAATGATCCGCTCAACGCCCCGCCCCGTTGCGGCGGCACGGAGGCGCTCGAAATGCGGGTTGTCGAGGTTGAGCACGGCGGTGCCGTCCGGTTCGAGACCGGAAAATATTGCAGCCTTTTCGTCCGCGATGGCCTCGACCGACGCAAAGGCTTCCAGATGCACCGGCTGCACATTCGTCACGATCGCGATATGCGGCCGTATCATCGCGCTCAAGGGGGCGATCTCGCCCGGGTGGTTCATGCCCACTTCGAAGATCCCATAGCGGGTTTCGCGCGGCATCCGCGCCAGCGTCAGGGGAACACCCCAGTGATTGTTGTAGGAAGCAACCGAGGCATGGGTCGCGCCCTGGCCTTCGAAACACAGACGCAAGGCCTCTTTTGTGCCAGTCTTGCCGACACTGCCCGTCACCGCGATGATCGTTCCGTCGCAGCGGGCCCGCCCTGCCCGGCCAAGCGCCTCCATCGCACGCAGGGTATCGTCCACGATCAGCAGCGGCCCCTCAAGGTGGTCGACCAGCGAGCGGTCCGAGACAACCGCTATCCCGGCGCCGGCCTCGAGCGCCGCGCCGGCGAAACGATGGCCATCGGAATTTATCCCGACGATGGCGAAAAAGATGTCGCCCGGATCGAGCGAGCGGCTGTCGATCGAGACACCGTTGAGCTCGCGCACAACTTCGCCATGCAGCTCGCCGCCGGTCGCCTCGGCAAGGTCCCGTACACTCCACAGAGCGCCGTCAGGCATGGTTTGCTCCTTCACCGACGATTTCACGCACGACATCATGATCGCTGAACGGCAGTTTTTCGGTGCCGACGATCTGGCCGCTTTCGTGTCCCTTGCCGGCAATAACCAAAGTATCGCCGTCATGCAAATCTCCGATCGCCGCGGCAATCGCCTCGCGCCGGTCGCCGATCTCGATGGCGTCCGGGCAGCCAAGCAGCGCCTCGCGGCGGATCGATGCAGCGTCTTCGGTCCGCGGGTTGTCGTCGGTGACGTAGGGCACGTCGGCAAGATCGCGCGCCGCCTCACCCATCAGCGCGCGCTTGCCAGGGTCGCGGTCGCCGCCACAGCCGAAGACCACGAGGAGCCGCCCTTCGGTGAACGGGCGCAGCGCCGCCAGGGCGTTCCTGAGCGCGTCGGGTGTGTGGGCAAAGTCGACGAACACCAGCGCTCCGTTTGCCATGCGGGCAACCAGATCGAGGCGGCCCTTGGCGCCCCTCAGCGATTCCAGGGCCCGGAAGACCGGCGCGGCGCTGGACCCGGTCGCCAGAACCAGTCCGGCCGCGACCAGCGCGTTCGAAACCTGGAAGTCCCCGACCAGAGGAATATGGGCATCGAACTCCTCATCGTCATGGCGAACGCAGACATTATGGCCGAGGCCGTTATGCGCGTGCCGCACGAGTTTGACCTGCTCACCGTTCTCGCCAACCGTCCAGACCACCAGCCCGCGCGCCTGGCACACTTCGATGACGCGTTGACCATCCGGGCTGTCGGCGTTGACGACGGCGGCAGCCCCGGGTTGAAGCAATTCGGAGAACAGCCTCAGTTTCTGTCCGAAGTAGTCCTCGAAGCCGTCATGGTAATCGAGATGGTCGCGGCTGATATTGGTGAAGGCGGCCGCCGAAAGTTCAATGCCGTCGGCGCGGAACTGCGCCAGACCATGACTTGAGACTTCCGCCGCCAGGTGCTGTACACCGTCATTCGCAAGCTGGTGCAACATCTTGTGCAGCGCCACCGGATCAGGCGTGGTGTGCACCAGTGGACTGGAACCGTCGGGGGTGACGAGACCCACGGTGCCGAGGCTCGCGGCACGGTGGCCGAGCGCCTGCCAGATCTGGCGGACAAATGAGACCACCGACGTCTTGCCGTTGGTGCCGGTCACCGCTACGCAGATTTCGGGCTGGGCCCCGTAAAACCTCGCCGCGTACTGGGCCAGTGTCTTTCTCGGGTTCTCAACCGACAAAAGAGCCGTGCCGGGCGCCAGCTCGAGGTCCGCATTTCGCGGCGCCAAGATGGCGACCGCTCCCTTCGAAACGGCCTGTGGGACGAACTTCGCGCCATCCATGACGGTGCCCGGCAGCGCTGCGAAAAGAAACCCGGCCTTGACGTCGCGGCTGTCCGCCGTCAGGCCTGTGATATCGAGGTCTGCCCATGCCTGCGGCAGGTCATCACCCGATTGCGTCAATTGCGAAAGCAGCATGGAAGGTCAGGGGCAAGAGTTTCAAGGATCGGCACTGGCTTGACGGGCGCCCTCGGTGGGGTCTTCAGGCACCGGCGAAAGGCCGAGGATCGGGGCGATCCGCCGGATTACATTACCGGCGGTGGGCACGGCGTTCCAGCCGGCGGTTTTGTAACCATGGGTCCCCTCTGCGGGCTTCGGCTCGTCCAGCATGATGAGAACCACATAGCGCGGATCGTTGCCTGGAAACATCCCTAGGAATGATGTCAAAAGCTTGTTCTTTGCGTACCGCCCGTTGATGACTTTTTCTGCAGATCCGGTCTTGCCGCCGACGAAATAGCCTTTGACCCCGGCCTTCTTCGCGGTTCCCTCCGAAACGTTGAGCACCATCAGGTGACGCATCAGGGCACTGGTTTCCGGAGAGATGACCTGCTCTGACTGCGCCATGGCAACCGAGGCGTCGCGGATCAGGAATGTCGGTGTGATCAGATGGCCGCCATTGATCAGCGCCGCACCCGCGGTCGCCAGGTGCAATGGCGTGACCGAGATGCCATGGCCAAACCCGATCGTCATGCTGGCCACTTTGTTCCATTGCGGCGGCAGCAGCGGCGCGCGGCCGGGCAGTTCGGTATTGAGCCTGCGCGTCAGACCGAGCTTGGTCAGAAACGCCTCGTGCTTCTCAAGGCCCACATCCAGCGCCATTTTGGCGGTTCCGATATTGGACGAGTATATGAACACTTCCGGCACCGTCAGAACGCGCCGCTTGGCGTGATAATCGCTGATGCGGAACGAGCCGACGCGGATCGGCTGGGTGGCGTCATAGGTGCTCTGCAGTGTCGCGACACCTTCATCGAAGGCCATTGCGAAGGTGATTGCCTTGAATGTCGATCCCAACTCATAAACGCCTGCAATCAAGCGGTTAAGCGCAGCTTCATCAAGCGACGTCTTAGGATCGTTCGGGTTATAGTCGGGCAAAGAGGCGAGCGCGACAATTTCGCCGCTGCGGGAATCAAGCACGATCCCGCCCGCGCCGATGGCCTGGAAGCGGTCCATCGCCACACTGAGTTCGTCGTGCAACGCATGCTGCACCCGCAGATCGAGAGACAGCGCCACCGGGGCGGATGTTACGGTTTCAGGTTCCGCGAGCGAGGCCACGTAAAGGCTGCCTCTGCCGTCGAGGTACTTTTCGATGCCGGCAAGACCTCGGGAGTCCACATCCACATGGCCGATGACATGCGCCGCCGCACGCCCGTTGGGATAGACCCGCAGGGTTTCTTCCCGGAAGCCGATGCCGGGTATGCCCAGATTGTGTACCCGGATCCGCTCGCGGGGCGTCACCTCGCGCTTGATCCAGGCGAACGCACGCTTGCTGGTCAGTTTCTTGCGCAGGTCCCTCGCATCCAGTTCGGGCAGGTTGCCGGTGAGGAGTTCAATGGCCTCGTCGACATCGATGACCTTTCGCGGGTCGACGAAGATGGACGAGATCCTGATCTCGGTGGCCAGCACAACGCCATTACGGTCGACGATGTCGGGGCGCGGATACTTGTCGGGCCGTTCCGCATGCGGCCGAACCTCGGGAGGATCCGCCGGCCACAAGGTCACAAAGCCGACGCGCACGGCTATCACCGCGAAGCACAACATGAACACGCCCATGACAATCCGTGACCGCGCCGCCATCCGCCGCCGCATGGCGTCATCGGCCGCAACGTTGGCCAGCGTCTCCTTCGCCGTCGGCTTCACGCCGGCCGCTCGGTACGGTTCCTTGAAGTGCCTCATTGATCGATCCGCAGGAGACCGGCGATCGGATCGTCGCCCGGATAGACCGGCTCAGACGGTTCGCGTTGGGGGATTGTCGTGGCTATGGTGCGTTCCTCAATGATCTGTGACGGGCGTACGCCCTCAAGGTCGAGATGGCGTTGCGCGAGATCCTGCACCCGCTTCGGCCGTGCGACATGGCTCCACTCGGCTCTCAGTACGGTCAGGTCCTGTTGCGCCCGGGCAATGGCACGCTCCAGCTGCGCGATTTCGGCGACCGAATCTCGGACACCGTATTTCAATTCGTAGAGCCAGACCGCGACCGCAACGACGCCGCAGGCAAGCAGGATATTGAGAACCCGCAACATTCACGCGCCCCCGGCAAGCGGCACGGCCGAGAGGGCCGGATCGAAGGGTAGTGCCGGCGCATCGGTGCGCACACCGGCCCTCAGCTTCGCTGACCGTGCGCGTGGATTGCGGCCGGTCTCCTCATCTCCCGGCACGACGGCACCGCGCTTTATCATCACGAACGATGGCGCTGGCCCCTCTTCGGCCAAATCCGGCATATGCCGGGACGGCCTCTGCACCGCACCGGACCTGGTTCTGAAAAACGTCTTCACGATGCGGTCTTCGAGCGAGTGAAACGAGACAACAACCAGACGTCCGCCTGATTTCAGGAGCGATTCGGCGGCGGCGAGACCGCGCTCCAGTTCCTCAAGTTCCCGGTTTACATAGATGCGCAGGGCCTGAAACGTGCGCGTTGCGGGATGGATCTTGGCATGACCGCCGCCGGCGGCGCGCTCCACGATAGACGCCAGTTGCGATGTCGTTTCGATTGGCGCGTCACCGCGCGACCGGACAATTGCCCGCGCGATTCGGCGCGACTTTCGTTCCTCACCGAGCCGGAAGAGGATCGTGGCGAGCTGGCCTTCATCGGCGGTATTGACGATATCGGCGGCGCTCTGCGTTTCTGCATCGCGGCCCTGATCCATGCGCATGTCCAACGGTCCGTCCTTTGCAAACGAGAAGCCCCGCTCGGCCCGGTCAAGTTGCATTGAGGACACGCCCAGATCGAGCACCACTCCATCGACCCCGTCTGTTCCGCTTTTCCGCACCAGGTCCGCCATTTGACTGAAACGTCCTTCCAGCACGGTGAGCCGGCCGGAAAACTCCTTGGCCATCGCCTCCCCCAGCGCCAGCGCATCTGGATCACGGTCAATGCCGATCACTCGGCACCGGCCCCGTTCCAGAAGCCCCCGCGCATAGCCGCCCGCACCGAACGTGCCATCGACGAACACCTCACCGTCTGCGGGGCTGAGTGCATCCAGCACTTCCTCCAGCATCACCGGAACGTGGACTGAAGGATGGCTCGCGTTGGTCTCGTTCATATCGGGGCTGAAAAGTGAAAGGCGCGGCATGATCCTGCCGCATCGGAAGATCTATAGAGAGACCACGCCCGCGCCTTTCTCCCCTCAATTCGTTTGCCTGCGGACTGTACCGACCGGCGCCTGTGTTGATCAGGCGCCCGGCATCGGCTGTCCGGCATAACAGTTGGGGACCTCCTACCGGTCCGTTCCACCTTGGATTTCATTGTCTCTCCGGGAGCGTTAACAAAAGGTTGCCATTCTCAACAGACCGTAGAGCATTTCGTGCCGAAACGGGCCCGGCGGCGGAGCGGGCCGGTGCAGAACAAGAAAGACAAGCGGGATCAGCTGGCCTGTAAGCCGGGTTCTGTTCACGCGGCGAACCGCGCTCGATGACCATTCATCTGGGACGCCCGTCACCGGGCGCCTCGTGCAACCAACCCGGACAGCGGCGTAGAAACACGCCTGGGGCCGATGGCCCCGCGCCGTCCCTATTTGGTCTTGCTCCCGGTGGGGTTTACCATGCCGTCTCTGTTGCCAGCGACGCGGTGCGCTCTTACCGCACCCTTTCACCCTTACTCCGGACGGGTCCGGAGCGGTTTGCTTTCTGTGGCACTTTCCCTAGGGTCACCCCCGCCGGGCATTACCCGGCACCGTGTTTCCATGGAGCCCGGACTTTCCTCCGCCAGAGGCGGCGGCCATCCGGCCAGCTGATCCCGGTGAATTAGGCGCCAACTGCTAGCTTCGTCAAGTGGGCTGAAACCAAAGTCCCCGCAACGAGAGATATGACGATTGTGGAATTTGCCTTGAATAAATAAAGAAATTACTTTCATAATAGAAACGATCAACGCCAAGGCCGACCCCATGCCCGACAGCGCCAAGCTGACACCCGCTCGAGACAACACCTGGAGGGAGCTTCTGGGCTTTCGCTATCTCGGCGTTCTCACCGTGCTGTGCTTCGGCGTCTGGCTGCACGCCGCCGACTCCCTTCTCGTCGCAACCTTGATGCCGAGTGCGGTGCGCGACATCGGCGGCGTTGCCTATCTCAGCTGGACACTGGCGCTCTACGAGCTGGGATCCATCGTGGCGGCAGCAGCTACGGGGCTCTTCGTCATGCGCGCCGGATTGCGCAACGTCTTCGTCGCCGCCGCAATCGTTT
The DNA here is from genome assembly GCA_021775615.1 of Hyphomicrobiales bacterium. Taxonomy (GTDB): domain Bacteria; phylum Pseudomonadota; class Alphaproteobacteria; order Rhizobiales; family JAJFHB01; genus JAJFHM01. The sequence continues at coordinate 8,643 of JAJFHL010000358.1, read as the reverse complement.
ACACCGGCGGCTGCGCCCTGAGCGCTGTTGCCCCGGACATGGCCACAATGCTCGTCGGGCGGGTCCTTCAGGGGATCGGCGGCGGCATGATGCTGGCCGGCACCTTTGTCGGCATGAACCGCTTGTTCCCGAAACATCTGTGGATCAAGGTGGTCGCCGTCGTTTCGGCGGTATGGGGAACGTCGGCGCTGGTCGGTCCGCTGATCGGTGGCCTGTTCGCCTCCTGGGGCATGTGGCGCGGTGGTTTCTGGGCGTTCGGTGCCCAGAGCATTCTGCTTGGCCTTGCCGTACTCTTCATCCTGAGACGAAACGGTCATGATGTAAAATCGCCGAGTGAGGCGGTTCCCTGGTTCCGGCTTGGGTTGCTCGCCGTCGCGGTGGTGGCGATATCCGCCGCAGGCGCCCACGTCACAGTGCTCACCACCCCCCTGCTCTGTGTGGCCGGCATCACGGCGGCGCTGTTGCTTGTCAAGCAAGACAGTCAGAGCAAGAACCGGATCTTCGCGCTCAGGCCGTGGAGCCTCGCCCATGCACCTGGCGCCGGGACCGTAATGGTCCTGGCGAGCGCGCTTGCAACGGTCTCGTTCACCATTTACGGGCCCGTTCTCATGCAGGTTCTCTATGGCGCCGATCCGCTGACGGCTGGCTACTACATCGCGGTCGAATCCGTCGCCTGGTCGGTCGGCGCCATTGCCGTGTCCGGCGCCGCAGAAAGGGCCGAGCGGGCCATCATCCTTGCCGGCTCGGCACTCATCACCCTTGGCGTCATCGGTTTCGCGGTCATCATGCCCATTGGCCCGATGGAAGCCCTCTTGCCCTTCGCTCTTTGTCAGGGCGCCGGTTTCGGCATGGCCTGGGGTTTTGTCGTGCGCCGCACCATTGCCGGCACACCGCAGGCCGACCGCGACCGCGTTTCATCTTCCCTGCCAACCGTACAGATGACCGGCTACGCCTTCGGCGCGGCCATCGCCGGCATCGTCGCGAACGGCTCGGGTTTCTCACACGGACTGAGCGTCGAAGCCGCCAGGTCGGCAGCCGTGTGGGTATTCGCAGCATTCGTGCCCGTTGCCCTGATCGCCAACATCGCGGCCTGGAAGCTCACTGCCCTGCAACACCCCCGATCATCCTGACCTGCCCTGTTGCCGCAAACCGCCGGCCCGTGTACGAAGGAACCCGGAAGCTTCTTGCCGGCCGTCCCCTCCGGGATCCAGCCATGCCGGCAAAACCGAGGGACGTCGAGTTCGTGGATGCCAGCCAATATGCCGTTAACAAACGCCGGGTGTGCTTTTTTGCCGGTCACGGTGTCACCGATGCCCGTAGCGAACCGGCGGCCGATGCCAGCGATCTCGATCGGGCGCGCCACGCCGTCGTCAGCACCATAGAAGCGCTTGGCTTTGACTGCATGCCCGCTCCGATTGGAGCGGACGGCGCCTATACCGATCCGTTGATGCGCGAGCGCATTTTGATGGCCGACCGGGTGGTTGTCGACCTGACCGCGGCCGGGCCGGCTGTCGCTATCGACATCGGGGTCAGGCTCGGAGTGCCGATCGGCCGGACCATTCTGCTGCGCGCAACCGAAGAGGAAAGTCTGCTGCCCGGCGGGGTTTACGCCGAGAAGATCATCTCCTACGCGGCCAACGCCGACAGTGCCCGGTTTGAGCGTTGGAAGCGCAAGCTCGAATTTGATCTGCGCCGCTCCCTGATTGAAGGTGAAGACGAGCGCATGAGTGAGAAGAACATCCTCGTCAATCTCTCCGATCCGAGCGGCGGCGGCCTGCCACACCGCAAGGTCGATCAGTTCATCGAAAGCATGGCGGATGGCGGCGAGTACGGCCGCCGCGTGGCCGCGCTTCTGGAGCAGCTTAGCGATGACGGCGAAGCCATTGCCCAGATGCAACTGCTCGAGCGCGAATTGATCGACAATGACCGCCTGCCGGATCGTGGATATTCTGCATTGCTGGCAATTTATCTCGGCTACAGGGAGCGCAAGGCCTACCGCCAGATCGCACACCTGTTTGCGCGCATGCCGATCGAGCTGCAGCAAAATCCGGTGGCCATAGAACAGGGTGCCTTGGCGCTGAACCGGATCTCCGAAGAAGAAGACCGGGACGGCAACCATGAACCGGCCATGGCGCTGCGCCGGGTCGCCGCCGACAATCTGAAAGCGATCCCGCAGGAATACTGGACGTCAGAGACCTATTCGATACTCGGACGCATCCACAAGACCGGTTACGAGGCCACGGCCGCGAAGGATCCGACGTTGGCCGAACTCCTGCTCGACAATGCCATAAACGCCTACGAGGACGGATTTCGCGACGACCCGCGCGACAGTTATCCCGGCATTAACGCCGTCACGATGCGTCTTGTCCGCGGCGCACCGGCAGATCTGAAACGAGCGCAGGACCTCGCACTCATCGTCGAGTTCGCGGTCACCCGCAGGCCGCCGCCCAGACATGGCATGGAGCGCTACTGGCATGCAGCGACCCTGCTTGAACTGGCGACCGCGCAACGCAACTGGGAGAAGGCCAACGAACGCCTTGCCCAGCTCATGGATGTCACCTGCGAAGCCTGGATGCGTGAGACGACAATCAAGAACATGCAGCTTCAAATGAGCGCCTTTGGCGAGGCTGACGCAGCCCCTCTTGACGGCATCATCACCCAGCTCAAGACGCCGCCGAAACGGCGCTAAGCAGCCTCTCCAGGGTTTCGCGCGTAGAGCTGTCTGCAACACCATCGATACGGCGCCGCCGGAAGTGCAGCTGAAACGCCGCAACCACGGTTCGCGTGAAGGCATCGTAGCGCCCGGTCGCCTCGATGCCGTAGCCGTATTCGGCAAGGGCGGACTGCAGGGAACGCACCGCCTCGCCTTCGGCCCCGAACCTCATCCCCACGTCGGTCCCGACAGGTGCGGGCTCCACCCAGTGCCCGATGCCGGCTTTGTGCAGGCGTGCCCAGTCAAATTTCTCGCCCGGGTCGATCTTGCGCCCGGGCGCCACGTCGGAATGCGCCAGAACCCGCCGCGGCGGGATGTCGTGGCGTGACAGAATGTCAAGACACAGACCTTCAACCGCCGCCATCTGGGCATCGGGAAACTCGGCGTACGCTTTGAAGTGACCGCAATTGTGGATCTCGATCCCGATCGAACAGCTGTTGATATCCGTTTCACCAGCCCAGCAGGATGCGCCGGCGTGCCACGCGCGGTCATCCTCTTCGACCATCTGAAAAATGGTTCCGGCTTCGTCCACCAAGTAGTGGCAGGAAACACCCGAGTGCGGATTGCACAGCCAGTCCACCGCCGCTTGAGCGGTGTCCATGCCGGTGTAGTGGAGAAGCAGGAGGTCGGGCTTGCGAGCGCCTCGGCGCTCGCTGAAATTTGGCGACGCCCGGTGCGTGACGCTCAGAGGCCACGCTCCTTTTCAATCTGATCGTAGGCGGCGTTGATAGCCGCAACCTTTCGGTTGGCGATCTCCACCGCCTCGGCCGGCACGCCGCGGGCAATCAGCTTGTCGGGATGATTGTCGCGCACGAGGCGACGGTAACCGCGTTTGATCTCATCGTTGGTGGCGGTGCGCTCCATGCCCAGCACCACATAGGGATCGGTCTTTTCCGGTGTCATGTGCCGCGCCTGTATGCGCGCAAAATCATCATCGGAAAACCCGAAAATGTCGGCCACCGAACGGAGATATTCAAGCTCGGTGTCTTCCACGAAGTTGTCGGCTTTGGCGATGTGGAAAAGACCGTCCAGGACATCTTCGAGCGCTTCGGGTTTGTCCTTGAACAGGCTCGCGAGCTGCCGTGCATAGGCGTCGTATCCGGCGACATCGCGCTTCGCCAGGTTGAACACCTTCGAAACCGAAGACATGTCCTCCGGCGCAATGACGAAGACGTCCTTGAAAGCGTCGATCTCGTCCTTGGTGACAACCCCGTCGGCCTTGGCCATTTTGGCGCCAAGGGCAATGACGCCAATGGTGAAGGCAACGTCCTCTTCCGGCTCGATGGGCTCGGATTTATCCTGCCCGCGACTGCGGTCGAAGGTCAGGTGGCCGGCGAGCGCACCGACCAGCGCACCGATCGGCCCACCGATCGCCATGCCGGCCGCAGCCCCGACCAATTTTCCCCAAATCGACATGCGCGGGACAATACACGAAGTCTGATTATTGCAACGCAAAAAGTTTCACTCGAAGCATCAAAACAGGCGATTAGCGGCGGTCATTCCGGCGCCCGGAGATCCTTCTCAAAATGCAGCCGCACAATGCCGCCGCCGACCGTCTTGTTGGTTCGCTCCTGCGCCTCTTCGCGCCGCACGAACCCGAAGCCCTCGGCCTCATAGAGCGCGATGGCGGCTTCCTGGACTTCCGCCGTGGAAAGCACCATCCGGCGATAGCCCATGTCGGCCGCCTGCGCCTCGGCATGGTGCAGCATTGTCCGAGCCAGGCCTTTGCGGCGGTGGCTTGGCGCCACATACATGCGCCGCAATTCGACATCGTCGATCGACACCCGCTCCAATCCATACATACCGGCCAGTTCGCCCGATGCGAGAACCACCCACAGACCGTTGCCGACGGCGGCGTCGTAATAGTCGAGAAACGGCCTGATTTCCTGTTTCAGGGAGAGCTCGATATAGCTCTCGAACTCATCCGTCAGGTGGGGCGGCGCCAGTTCGCGGTTGACCACAATGAACAGCTCGGCGATGGCCGCACCGTCAGCTTCTTCGGCACGGCGGATGACAAGGGCGTTGTCGCGATGTTCACTCATGTTCCCAGCCTGCATACCCTCAACGATGCGGTGTCAGCCTCAGCAGCACCGCCCCTTCCCAGGTCTTGAGCAGAAGTTCGCTTTCCGTGACTTCCACCAGTCTCGCCGTCTCCAGTATTTTCAAAAACCGGGTTTCGCGATCCATGACATCTTCAGGGCACGCCATTCGGGTGGTTGCCAGCGGTCCGAGCGTCAGCTTGTCGCCGCCATGTTTGAAGGCACCGAAAAATCGGTTGCAGCCGGCAAAGCCGGACACCTTGTCGGCGGTTTCGAACTCCACCTGGACAGGGCGTTCGTCAGTTCCGGCAAATCCCGACAGCGGCGCCGGACGCCATGCGGACCCGGCCAGCGGGACAGCACCGTTTGCTGCCAGTTCGGTTGCGGCCATGGACATTGCCATGGCGGCGGCAAGAGCATATGCGACAGTCTTCACGTGTCATCTCCGGCAATTCGAATAATCTTATAAGATGGTGACGGGCATGTGTTGACGAAAGAGCGGAAATCATGAGCACCGCCATTGGCAGGCCGACCCTCGACGATGTGCTGGGGAAAATCGCAGCGGTTTTTCCAGATCGCGATCCGCAATCCGTCCTCGCTATTCTCGACAGATATGGCGTTGAACAGCATGAACAAGAGCGCCGCCGTGTGCAACTTGCCATCCTTAAGCTCTGCGATGAGGCCGGAACCCCGGATCTCGAACGTACAGTCGAAGAGGCCAAGCAGGACTTCCGCGATGTACTGGTCTGGGCCGAGTCGCCAAATCTCTCCACACGATTTGCGAGCACCGACGAAGCCAAGAAACGCAAGCTGGCGGTGAAAGACAAAGGGCAATATCTCGCCTGGCTGAACCGCAGTTAGAGCAGCCTGCGCCCTATGGGACGCAGACAAGCTGCTCGATCTTATTGAAATAGATCAAACTGCATTTAACAGTTTCCAGTTAAACGCAGTTGACCTAGAGCGACGTCGCGGCGCGTGCGGCCTGATCATACAGTCCCGACATCGCCCGCAACAGGCCGGCGAGCCTTGAGATGTCCTTGGCATCGATACTGAGCGTCTCGACCGAGGCTAAAAGGCACTGCTCGCGGATCTCGCGATAACGCTCACACAGGGCCCTGCCTTCCTCCGTCACCTCGGCGAACTTCTCCTTGCCCTTGCGGTTGGAAACCACGAGCCCCGTTTTCTCAAGCTTCTTGAGGGCGTAGGCGACCACGTGAGTGTCTTCCAGATTGAGCATCAGGCAGATGTCGGCAAGCTTCTTCGGCTTGGCGCGGTGGTAGAGCACATGCAGCACCAGCACATCCAGCGGGCTGGCATCTTCAACCCCCGCCGCCACAAGCCCGCGCACGATCCAGCGCTGGAAGGCATTGTTGGCGATGGTCAGTGCAAATTCCATTTCTGACAGCTCGGGCATTCCGGAACTGGCGAGATGCGCCGAGGACACGATGGGCGTCGAGGCGTTTGCGGTGCTGGTCATGCGATCTCCTTACGGCAGCAGAAAAGCATAATGTGGATAAATTGTCGATAATTTATTGACGTAAGGCCGCAACTCTGCTTCATACCGCTGGAGAATGAGCTATGCGTGTGCGCAAGAAGGATCAGCGTCATGAACGACACAACGACGGGCAGATGGGATTTCTGGATCGACCGTGGCGGCACATTCACCGACATTGTCGCCCGCGATCCCGCCGGGCGGATCCGCGCGCACAAGCTCCTGTCGGAGAACCCGGAGGTTTATCCGGACGCAGCCATTCAGGGAATTCGTGACTTCCTCGAGGTGCCCTCCGGTGAGGCCATACCGCAAGGCTATATCAACACGGTGAAGATGGGCACCACCGTTGCCACCAATGCGCTGCTTGAGCGCAACGGCGACCGCACGGTCCTCGTCACCACCGAAGGTTTTCGCGACGCGCTGGAAATCGGCTATCAGGCCCGCCCGAACCTGTTCGACCGGCATATCGTCAAACCTGAAATCCTCTATGAGCGTGTCGTCGAAGTGCGCGAACGCGTCATGGCGGACGGAACGATTGACACACCGATGGAGCTCGACACTGCGCGCGATGGACTTGAGCGCGCCTATGAAGCCGGCATCCGCTCGACCGCAATCGTCTTCATGCACGGTTACCGCTATCACGACCACGAAAAGCAGGTCGCCGCGATCGCCCGCGACATCGGCTTCTCCCAGGTGTCGGTCAGCCACGAAGTGAGCCCGCTCATGAAGCTGATCGGCCGCGGTGACACGACGGTGGTTGACGCGTATCTCTCGCCGATTCTCAGGCGCTATGTGGAGCAGGTCTCCTCGGAACTCTCCGGCGGCGACGGCGATGCCCCGCAGCTCATGTTCATGCAGTCTTCCGGCGGCCTGACCGCAGCCGACCTGTTCCAGGGCAAGGATGCCATTCTGTCCGGCCCCGCCGGCGGGGTCGTAGGCGCGGTCGAGACCACCGAGATGGCCGGATTCGAAAAGATGATCGGCTTTGACATGGGTGGCACGTCCACCGACGTCTCCCATTATGCCGGCGAGCTTGAGCGCACCTTCGAGACCGCGGTGGCCGGCGTGCGCATGCGTGCGCCGATGATGCGGATCCACACCGTAGCCGCCGGCGGCGGATCGATCCTGCATTTCGACGGATCGAGGTTCCGCGTCGGCCCGGATTCCGCCGGCGCCAATCCCGGTCCCAAATGCTACCGCCGCGGCGGCCCTCTCGCGGTCACCGATGCAAACCTGATGCTCGGCAAGATCAACGCCGACTTCTTCCCCGCCATCTTCGGCTCCGGTCAGGACCAGCCCCTCGACGCCGACGCGGTGCGCAACGCTTTTGCCGAACTCGCCGCCGACATCGGCGATGGCCGCACGCCCGAACAGGTGGCGGAAGGCTTCGTCACCATCGCAGTCGAAAACATGGCCAATGCCATCAAGAAGATCTCGGTGCAGCGCGGCTACGACGTCACCCAATACGCTCTCACCTGCTTCGGCGGCGCCGGCGGCCAGCACGCCTGCCTGATCGCCGACACGCTCGGCATGAAGACCATTTTGATCCATCCCCTGGCCGGCATTCTGTCCGCCTACGGCATGGGGCTGGCCGACATTCGCGCCAACCGCCAGCGCGCCATCGAAGAGCCGATGACGCTCGAAAACGACACCAACTGGTGGCCGGTCATGGAAGAGCTGGCCCTGGAAAACCGTGACGAACTCACCTCCCAGGGCATTGATCCGGGAACCACCAAGACCAACACACGCGCCCATCTGCGCTACGCCGGCACCGACACCGCCATCAGCGTCGATGGCACCCCCCTCACTCACCTGTCGCTCAAGACAAACTTTGAGGAAGCCCATAAACAGCAGTTCGGCTTCATCACGCCGGAAAAGGAAATCGTCTTCGAGGCGCTCGAAGTGGAAACACTGGGTGGCGGCGCGAAGGCCTCCGAAGCTGACGAACCGGTGGTCTCCGGCGCCGCGGAAGCGATGACCCAGTCCCGTTTCTTTTCCGGCGACGCCTGGCACGACGTGCCGGTTTACGACCGCAAGAAGCTGCATCCCGGTCAGACCCTTCAGGGCCCGGCGGTCATCATCGAACCGCACGGCACGGTCATCGTCGAGGACGAGTGGGCCGCCGAGATCACGCCAAAGCGGCATCTGGTCCTGAGGCGCACCAGGGAGGCGGTGCGCGAGGCCGCCATCGGCACCAAGGTCGATCCGGTGATGCTCGAAATCTTCAACAATCTCTTCATGTCGATCGCCGAACAAATGGGCGTGACGCTGGAAAACACCGCCTACTCGGTGAACATCAAGGAACGTCTCGACTTTTCCTGCGCGGTGTTCGACCAGGGTGGCCAGTTGATCGCCAACGCCCCGCACATGCCAGTGCATCTGGGCTCGATGGACCGTTC
>JAJFHL010000357.1 GCA_021775615.1 Hyphomicrobiales bacterium | reverse complement strand
GACCCTGAGCTGACTTTCAGGATATCACTCTATGTGCAGGCCCGCACAATCTGGTGTTCTGGATCTGTGCGGGTATTATCTTGTCCGTAGACTATTTGATGCGATGAGAAACTCGGATTGATGGACCAGATTACCTTCCGAGAAATGAGATGTGGCGAGGAACAGGCAGTCTGCGAGTTGGTGCACCAGGTGTTTAATGAATTTGTAGCGCCAGACTACGGGACGGCTGGCATAGAAGAGTTCTTCCGGTTCGCCAATCCCACCGCGATGACAATACGAGTGAATGCTGGCGGATTCGTTATCGTTGCAAGCACATCCAATAGCTTGGTGGGTATATTGGAGTTCGCACCACCTGACCGGATCGCCATGCTGTTTGTCTCTCTTCGGCATCAGGGAGTTGCAAAGGAGTTGTTAGCACACGCCGCCCGCCGTGCCCTCGTAGCCAGCCCACCAGTATCGAAACTGACTGTCCACTCGTCACCCTATGCCGAACCCATTTACCGGAAAATGGGGTTCAATCAGGTCGGGGACGTAACCACGGAGCACGGAATCACTTATGTACCCATGGAACGAGACCTTCGGTCTTCGGGCTCGCCTACTTAGACCCTAGAAATGGCGGCTTCTGGCCGAAGGCTACCGTTGCTCTACGAACAAGTCTAATGACCGGTTAGGGTCATTCTGCCCCTTTTCCAACCTGTCAAACTGACGGTGAACGTGCATCCGAAACCGGACGTTTGGGCAGGCTCATTGCCGGTCAAGGCACGATTGCGTGTCAAGCTCACAGGAGCTTCGTTTCATGCGCTATGAGCTCAGCGACCTTGAGTGGTCGACTATCCGTCCTGTTTTGCCGGGCGAAGTCTCGCGGGTGTGCCGCGCGTTGACGGTCTGCGGGAGCGTGAAGCGGTTCTTCTATCGCATCAAGCATTGCAGGCGGATCGCTACCCGGTACGACAAGCCGGCAGAGAACTTCCTCGCGTTCATCAAACTTGCCGCAATCCGCCTATGGCTGGGCGTTTGTGAGGCCAATTCAATGAGATCGAGCAGCTTGTCCGCGTCCAACAGGACGCAGGCTGCTCTAGGGTCAGGACCTAGTCGGGCAGATCAAACTCAAGTATGGCCATTGAAAACGAGTAGGACAGCTCGTCGTCTTCATCATCGCGGTACATCACGCCGATGAATTCATCGCCGATATAGACTTCCGCGGAATCGTCCTTTTGCGGCCGCTGGCGCACCTCGATCGTGTCGAGACGGAAGGTCGATCTCAAATACTTCTCAAGCCTGATGATTTCCTGCGCTTGCACGGCGCCGCTCCTCGTATGAATTCGTACCGCCCGCCTCCCCCCTGAAGGCAGCGCCGGACGGGCTGCACTTTATCCGCGACCGCGGCAAAAACGCAAATGAAAGCTGAGGCCCCGGGCCTACTCTCCAGCGGCCTTTTCGTCGGCGGCAAACGTATGGTCCATCTTTCGGGCCGGTTCGTCGCAACCGGCAAAACCAACCACCTTCGCGGGAACGCCGGCCACGGTCCGGTTCGGCGGCACATCGTGCAGAACAACGCTCCCCGAAGCAACGCGGGCGCACTCCCCGATTTCGATATTTCCGAGCACCGTTGCACCGGCGCCAAGCAGAACGCCGCGCCGCACCTTGGGATGCCTGTCGCCCTGCGCCTTGCCGGTGCCGCCGAGCGTCACGCCGTGCAGCAACGAACAGTCGTCGCCAACGAAGGCGGTTTCGCCGATGACGATATTGTGCGCGTGGTCGATCATGATGCCGCGGCCGACGGTCGCCGCGGGATGAATGTCGATCGAGAAGATCTGCGACGTCCGGCTTTGCAGATAGAAGGCAAAATCCTTGCGCCCCATGTGCCACAGCCGATGCGCCATGCGGTGGATCTGTACTGCCTGAAAGCCCTTGAAATAGAGCAGCGGTTCGACGTAGCGGAAGCACGCCGGATCGCGGTCGAACACCGCCACCACATCGGCCCGCACCGCCTGTCCGATATCCGGGTCAGCCTCAACCGCGTCTTCAAAGGCCTGCACGATCAGCTCACCGCACAGGTCGGGATGGTCCAGCCGTTGCGCCAGCCGGTGAAACAGTGCGGCCTCGAAACTGTCATGGTTGAGGATCGTCGCGAAGATAAAGCCGCCAAGGCTTGGATCGTCACGCGCAATTTCCTCCGCCTCTTCGCGGATACGCGACCACACCGGATCGACGCTGTGGAGTTTCGGCCTGGCATTGGATCGGGACGCCTGGGTCATGTGTCACCTTGGGTTCAAGCACTGGCCGCCCGTTGCAGAGTGCGGCCCCGTGTGTATCAGATAAACCCTAACACAGCTGGTTCAAGGCTGCATGGCGGTGATCCGGCAAGCAAGAGCTTGCCACCATGCCGCCGGTTTGTTAACGGCTCGGGGGCCGCGACCGCCCTTCAATGCAGAAAGCACAGCTCATGGCCGATTTCCAGGACTACCCTTCCCCAACGCCTGATCTGGTGGCACGGCGTGACGGCCACACCGGCTGGCTGACATTTTCAAGGCCGGAGCGGATGAACGCGGTCACAATCGAGATGTGGGCTGCAATTCCACAGCTGATTGCTGCTTTCGAGGATGATCCGGCGGTCAAATCCGTCGTCCTGCACGGCGCCGGCGACCGCGCATTCGTCGCAGGCGCAGACATTTCACAGTTCGGCGAAACCCGCGACAACGCTGAGCAGGCCGCCACCTATGAAGCAACCAATTCGCGCGCCTTTGCCGCCATCAGGGACTGCGCCAAGCCGACGATTGCGATGATCCGCGGCTATTGCATCGGCGGCGGCATGGCGATTGCGCTCGGCTGCGACATTCGCATCGCCAGCGAAGGGTCGACATTCGCCGTTCCCGCCGGAAAGCTCGGCCTCGCCTACCCCATCGAGGGCATACGGCAGGTGTTGAACGTCCTGCCGCCTGCATTCGCCAAGGAAGTGTTCTACACGGCCCGCCAGTTCGATCATGAGGAGGCGCTGGCCATGAACCTGCTGAACCGCGCGGTCCCGCCAGAGGAACTTGAAGGCTACACCCGATCCATGTGCGACCGCATCGCGCAGAACGCACCCTTGAGCCTGGCCGCGGCGAAACGCACCATCAACGCGATCTGCGCCAAACCGGAAACTTTCGACAGAAGCGAACTCGAGGCCCTCAGCAAGGCCTGCTTCGAAAGCGAGGATTATGCCGAGGGCCGCAACGCATTTCTCGAAAAGCGCAAACCGCAGTTCCACGGCCGCTGATCGCGCAGCGGCCGCGAAGCTGCTGCATCAGTTCCAACCGACGCGAACGTTGGCATCTTCCGGCCGCGTGATGCGGTAACCAAAGGTTATGGCGATTTCCTTGTTTGGCTGGGCATCGTAGCTCCAGGACAGAACCCCGCGTTTGTTGTCGACATCGCGCTCGCCCGGCCGTGTGGAACCGGGAAGCAGTTCGACCTCGATGTCCTCATGCATCGAATAGGGAAGCTGGTCGTAGATGATGACCGGCATCGCGGTGTCATGCAGGTTCTCCACGGTAATCGCCCAGGACCGTTCCTGGACTTTTTCAGTGGTGATCAGTCCCGTCTCTGACGTGTGGTTCTTGACCTCGACCCGCTTGACCTTGACCAGATCGTCGATCCCGAACCCGAGCATGTGGTCCTCGCCCGGCGCCAGCATCGGCAGCACGCCATTGCCCATATAGACACCGTCGCGAAACAGCATGACGCGGCCGCGCAGAAGCGGTGTTTCACCATCAAGCGTGAAATTCGCGGTCAGGTAGGCGTGCGGATCGAGCTTGGGCACCGACTGCACCGCCAGTTCGGCGGAAATGTCGGAAGACGAGATGCGCACCTTCTTGGCGGTGCCGGCATTGTCGATGCTGACCCGCCCCTGGATGGTGTAGAGCGCCTGAAATCCGGCCATGATGGCCTCGGCCTCCAGCATCTTGGCGGCAAATTCCTTGCGCTGCGGCGGAGGAAGCGCCGCCGTATCGTAGACTTCCGCCGCGTCGTCCTCGGACTTCGGCTGCATGGAGTACAGACCATTCAGGTCGCGATCGCGTTTGCGCTGCTCCTCGATGAGGGAAATGATCTCAGGCAGCAGTTCCGGGGCCGCCGTCGAACCGGTGGGCCGAGCGGTCGACAGGGTGAGCTTCACATCGTCCCATGTTTCCGTCGTATGCTGGGTCACCTCGGCCCGGCGCACCAGGGTCAGGCTCGGCTGGTCCGCGTCCGAGGCGCTGTCGAGCCGCGCCTCGTAATAGGGCTGCCAGCCGGCATCGGCGATCTTGTATCGCAGTTTTAACAGTCCCTCGCCGGCGGCATCACTCGACAGGTGAACCGTGATTACGGTCTTGATCCGCTGCTTGGGCGCAAGCTCGGACAAGGCGTTGTGCAGTTGACCGATGTCCTTGTCGATACCACGCTTGCGGACATTCGCTTCCAGCACCGTTTTGGAAAGCGCGAGCAGGCGCGCCGACACCATGTCGAACATGTTGCCGAACTCGGTGCTGCTCACCGGCACCGGACTGTCGCCCGGCGACTGAATGGAAAACGGCTTCGAGGCGAGTTCCTGCAGCAGCTTTCTCTGATAGGTCGCGTCCGCAATCAATTGATCGAGCGCGGCCCGCTCATCGTGCAGGGCTTCGATCCGGTCCTCCACGCGCTTGCGCTCTTCCGCGGTTGCCGCTTCGTCGGTGACATGGACGGTCTTGCTGTCGACCGAGGCGATCTCGATCTGGCCGGAAGATACGCCCTCGACCCTGATCGATTCGGGATCGATCGACCCGGGAAGGCTATCGAGCGTCAGGGTATGGTCGCCGTCTTCCAGTTCGACACGCGCGAGGCGGGTGACCTCCGCACCGCGCGGGAACACGGTGACGGCGTCTATACTGGACTCTGCCTGATACTCGGCGGCCGCCACGGGCGTCAGGAACGTGGTCGCCAGCACGGCGGCGATAAATGCTTGTTTCATAGTCGAGCTCCTTCACCGTCGCCTCTACACGAACGGTCAATCAATGGGTTTGCGGGAAGTAAGACGGCGCACCCCGGCAAATCCTTGGGCAGGAACTGTCCTTTAGTGAAATCAATCGAAAATTGATTAACTGCCGGCCAGCAGCAGATGAAAGGCAGGGTCGGCCTATTCCGCCGCCCGGGCCTTCGAACGCAACCCTTCAAGAAAACTGGCCACCGCGCTCGAAAAGGCATCGTTCTTGTCGCCGGCAACCATGTGCCGGGCCTCGCCGACATCGGTAAATTCCGCATGCGGGACCATGGCCATGAACTCGCGGGCGACCTCTTCGTCGACAAGCTCGCTTTTGCCGCCGCGCACCAAAAGCACCGGGGTTTTCAGGCGTCGCGCGGCCGCCTCCATCCGGTTTTCCGCCGCGGCGCGGGTTTCGCCCTTGTAGCGGTCCCTGATGAATTTTGGGTCCCAGTGCCAGCGATAGCGGCCATCTTCACGCATGCGCAGGTTCTTCGACAGCCCGCTCAGATCCTTGGGCCGTTCGCGGTGCGGCAGATACTGCGCTATGGCGTCCGCCGCCTCTTCCAGGGAGCCGAAACCGTCATCGATCCGCGCCGCCATGAAGCCCTGGATTTTCTCAAGCCCGGAGGTTTTGACCCGTGGCGCGATGTCGACCAGAACCACTGCGGAGAGGACCGGCCGGTCGCTTTCACCTTCCGCCAGGAGAGCCGCGATGCCGCCCAGCGAGGCGCCGATCCCGACAGGGCGGGCGCCGAAGCGCTCGGTGGTCTGATCCGCCACGGCGGTGAAATCGGCCGCAAATGAAGTGAAACTGTAATCGCCGTCATCAATCCAGTCGCTGTCGCCATGGCCACGCTGGTCGACGGCGATCGCGGTCCAGCCCTGGGCCGCCAGCCGTTCGGCGGTGCCGCGCCATGAATGCCGGGTCTGGCCGCCGCCATGGGCAAGCACGACCGTCGGGCCGCCGGCAGTCTCATGCAGGTCGGCGGCAATGGTGTTGCCCGACGATCCCTCGAATGTGATGCGTTCGCGGCCTTGACTGGAATTTTCGTGCGTCATATCCGCGTTCAATACGCAAGCGCCCCCGAACGGTCAACCGTGTCGCTACGTCAACCTGTTGGCGGGAAACCGGTGCTTCAGTCGAGATTCTCGAGGAACTCCAGAACACCCTGTTTGTAGACCCTGTCGCCAACGGCGCGCATGTGATCACGGCCCGGAATGTGCAGCACGCGGGCGCCGGGGATCGCATTGGCAAGGGGTTCGGCGCGCCCGGCCACGTCGTCTTCCGTACCGACGGCCACAAGCACCGGTGCGGTGATGTCGCCGAGTTCCTCGGCGCTGATCTTCTGGCGCGATGATCGCATGCAGGCGGCCAGCGCCCGCAGATCGCTGCCGGTTGATTCGGCGAAGATTCGGAATGCCCGCGGCATCGGCTCACGCACATCCTGCAGGCTCGGCGCCTCCAGGGCCCGCGCCACCGGCTCGGCGCCACCCACGCCCTTGATCATGTTCTCCGCCAGGCCGGCAAACACCGCGCTGCGCACCCGCTCGCCATGGTTCATGGTGAGAAAGGCGGAAATCCGCGCACCCATGGAGTATCCCATGATATCGGCTTGCGCGATGCCGAGGTGATCGAGCAGGCGGGCCGCGTCGTCCGCCATGATCGGCGAGCTGTACCGCGCCGGATCGTAGAGCTTGCCGCTGTTCCCGTGGCCCCTGTTGTCGACGCAGATGACCATGCGCCCGGCCCGCTCCAACGCGGTTGTCCAGCCGGTGTCTATCCAGTTCACCTGCGCGTTCGATGCAAAACCGTGAATGAGGAGAATGGGAGCACCCTCTCCGCCCACGCTGTAGGCGATCTCAACACCATCGGAATCGAACGCTGGCATGCTGCAACTTTCCTGTGTTATGTCGGAGAAACGACGAGACCGGATCAAGAGACATACGCGCAACAGATAATGGCTGACAACACCGTTCCGCACTTTCACAACGACCCCGGCGTGCCGACCATCGAAATCGGCGCCAGGGAATTCAAATGCACCGGCGCAAAGGCGCCCTATGATCATCCCCATGTCTATCTAGACATGGGCGAAGACGACGAGATCATCTGCCCGTATTGCTCAACGCTGTATAAACATGCGGACGATCTCGGAGGACGCGACGCCCGCCCCGCTGAAGCTGGATACGCAGCCGGCGAAATCGCATAACCGAAAGCATGGCGGGCCTCACAGGCGCTCGGCTTCGGCCCTGATCAAAGCGCTGAGCGCCTTGGCAGCGGGGCTGAGGAACCCGCGCTTGCGCCGGATCATGGCAATCGGCACGGACGTGCGCAGCGCCGGCACGTCAACGGTGGCCACACTGCCGACGCGCAACTCCTCGCGAATACTGCTTTCGGGCAGAAGCGCAATACCGAACCCCGCCTCGACCAGCCGTTTCTGAGCAGTCAGGCTGTCCAGAAGCGTAACCTGCGCATCCATCAGACCCGCCGATGCAAGCTGGCGCTGCAACAGATTGCCATGCGATTCGGGCTGGCCTTGCGCCGCGGGAAATCCGACCCATTGATCATGGGCGAGGTCTTGCGGATCATCCAGCCGGTGGCCGGCAAAACGGTGATCGGCGGCAACCGCGACAAACATTACCTCCGCGCTCACCGTCTCGGACACCAGGTCGGGGTTGGGATCGGGAAAATAGCGCAGGCCCAGGGTGACTTCGCCGCGCCGCACCAGATCGCTCACCTCTCGGCTGGTCGCGGTTCGAAGATCCACCCGGCCGCCTTGTGAAAGCCCGGCAAAGTCCCGCAGCAGGTCAACGATCCGCGTGTCGGCCAGGGTCCCGACAAGGGCAAGCGACAATGAGCCGCCGCGCTCCCCGAGCATTGCCCGGACGGCCTCCCTGCCATCGCGCATCGCGGCAAGCATCGCTTCGGCGTGCGGCAGGAACGCCTTGCCGGCTGCGGTCAGCCTGACGCCGCCTCGAATACGCTCGAGCAGCGGCGCTCCGAGTTCCTGCTCCAGCATCGTGATCCGCCGGCTGATGGCAGGTTGCGAGCGATGCAGCCTGTCGCCGGCCCGTGTGAACCCTCCGAGTTCAGCGACCGCGACAAAGGTCTGGATTTCATCAATGTTCATTGCATCAGTTTTTCTGATCGAGATTATTCATACTATGCATTCGACAAATACCACATGGAAAGCGATATTCGCATCTTCGGTAACGGGACCGACGTGAAATGGCTGACCGGACCGCTGCGTCAAAGAGGAGAAGTGACATGGCCACGCAAATGGAAAAAGCACAGGTGTTCAAGGCACTGCATGAACGCGAGTGCCCCTTCCTCCTCCCCAATCCCTGGGACGCAGGCACCACGCGTATTCTCGAAGCAATGGGCTTCGAGGCGCTGGCGACGACCAGCCTCGGCCTTGCCAACATGCTCGGTCGCGGCGACGGCACACGGGCGGTGACCGCCGACGATGTTATTGAGAACTGCCGTGTGATTGCATCCGCCACAAGCCTGCCGGTCAACGCGGATCTGGAAAACTGCTATGCCGATGCGCCGCGAGAGGCCGCCGAAATGATCCGCCGCGCAGCCGAAGCCGGCGTCGTCGGTGGCTCGATAGAGGACACCACCGGCGACCGCGACAATCCGATCTACGACTTCGAGCTCTCGGTCGAACGGGTTGAGGCCGCCGTCGAAGTGGCCCGCGCGCTGCCGTTTCCCTTCACGCTGACGGCCCGGGCGGAAAACCACCTGCATGGCCGGCATGACCTCGAAGACACGATCAGGCGGCTGCAGGCCTTCGAGGCCGCCGGCGCCGATGTGCTTTACGCGCCGGGCCTGCGGGATCTCGAAACCATCACCACCGTGGTATCCGCTGTCGCAAAGCCCGTGAACATCGTCATGGGCATGGCCGATCCGGATATTACCGTCGACCAGCTCGCCGCAGCCGGTGTCCGGCGCATCAGTGTCGGCGGCGCGTTCTCGCGCGTGGCACTTGCCGCGGTCATGAATGCGGCGCGCGAAATGAAGCAGGACGGCCGCTTCACCTTCATCCGGGACATGGTGCCCTATGGCGAGCTTCGCGACATCTTCGAGGGCAAGGGTTGAGTCCAAAAACCTCTAAACCAGAGTTTCGGCGAGGAACGCCCTCGCCTCTCCGGCGCTCATCACGTCTGCCCCAAACGCCCGAACCTCCTCGGCGACGGCCGCCACCAGGTCGGCGTTCGACGCGGCCGCCGAGCCATCGGGCATATGCAGGTTGTTTTCAAAGCCGATCCGGACATGCCCGCCCGCCTTGACCGCCGCCAGCGCGCAGGCCGGTCCGTTCTTGCCGAAGGCGCACACCGCCCAGGGGACATCGCGCCCGCCGAGCGCCTCGAGATACGGCACAAGATCTCCTGGCTCCGATTGCTGGTCGGCCGCATAGCGCCCCAGGACGAAGAGCAGGAAAGGGTTCGTATAAGGAATGACGTCGGCATCGCGCAGGGCAAAGAAGCGGTCCACGTCATCGGTGTCATAGAGAATGAACTGAGGGGCGATCCGGTTGACCTGCATCCAGACGCAGAACGACCGCAGGATTTGCGCATGGCTGTCGTCCGGCGCAAGTTCCCGCAGCCCCATCGACACCGAAACCGGATTGACCTCGCGCACCACGGCCATCTGTTCGTCGGGCGCGTAGATGCCCACCGCCTCGGTCGTGATCTGCACCACCATGTCGCCGTTGGTGGCCGCTTCGACGGCCTGCGTCGCACGCATGTAGCGCTCGGCATCCAGCACATGGCCGCCCGCATCGTCGCGCACATGCATGTGGATGACACTGGCGCCGGCGGCGCGGCAGCGCACTGCATCCTCGGCAATCTCTTGCGCCGTCATCGGCAGGGCGGGATGGTCCGCCTTGGTGCGCCGCGCCCCGTTGGGCGCCACCATGATCATGACCGGATCGGATCGCGTGCCTGTTGTCGACATCGATGTACAACGCTCCTCTTGCCTTGACGGCCCCGCCGGTTCCGGTGATGACACACGGGAAGTCACGCGCCCCGGAAGGAAAATGCGAAATGGCCGACTATTCGACGCTGATCTACGAAAAAGACGACCGCATTGCCAGACTAATCCTGAACCGGCCCGAACGCCTCAATGCGATCAACGACGAGATGCCGGGCGAGATCGCCGCGGCCGTCGAGCGCGCCAACGCCGATGACGACATCCACGTGATCGTCGTGTCGGGTGCCGGCGATGCGTTCTGCGCCGGCTACGACCTGAAGTTCTATGCCGAGGAAGCAGGCGAGAATCCGGTCATTCAGGACATGCCCTGGGACCCGATGGTCGATTACAAGTTCATGAAGAAGAACACCGACAACTTCGCCAGCCTGTGGCACTCCTACAAGCCGACCATCGCCAAGGTCCACAAATATGCCGTAGCCGGAGGCACCGATATCGCGCTTTCCTGCGACATCGTCATCATGGAGGAAGAGGCGAAGATCGGCTATCCGCCGACCCGCGTATGGGGTTGCCCGTCCACTGCCATGTGGGTCTACCGGGTCGGCGCCCAGGTCGCCAAACGGCTGCTGTTTACCGGCGACCTTGTCACCGGCACCTATGCGAAGGAAATCGGCCTGGCGCTCGAAGCGCCGCCGGCCGCCGAACTCGATGCAACCGTCGAAGCCCTTGCCCAGCGCATGGCCGGGGTCCCCAAGAACCAGTTGATGATGCAAAAGCTGATGATCAACCAGGCCATCGACTCCATGGGCTTCTCAAACACACAAATGGTCGCCACCCTGTTCGACGGCATCACCCGCCACAGCCCGGAAGGCATGTGGTTCAAGGAAAAGGCCGAGGAGGAAGGGTTCCACGCCGCGGTCAAATTCCGCGATTCCGGCGAGCCAATTCCCGAAGGACGTCAGGCGCTGCGCAAAAACCGGTGAGCCGCGAAAGGAACTCCCCTAGCTCACGCCCCGCCGACAACCACCTTCGTCGGGGTCCAGGACTTGACGCGCCGGTCGATGCGTTCCTCGGTGCTCTCGGCGTCATAGACCACCGGTTGGTCCTCCGACGGAAACGCCGTGCGTTCGTCCAGGACGTTGATATTGAGTGTCGAATAGGCTGCCCCCGCCGCCTCGAGCACGGCGCAGACATAGGCGCCGCAGGTCTTGCAGACCACAAAGTCGGCCGTCCGGGCGTCGAACTGGTAGCGCATTGCGGCATCGTCGCTTGCGAGCGAAACGGTCAGCCGTCCCGCAGGGTCCGCAACCGCACGCGCTCCGTGCTTGCGGCAGAATGAACACTGGCAGGTCCGAACCAAAAAATCCCCTGGCGGCATTTCGGTGTCGAATGCGACCGACACCGCGCCGCAGTGACATTTTCCATGAAGTGTCATGATCAGTCCTTTATAGCTGCTAGGCTTTTTCGCCAATTCCGATGCGCACATGCGCGTTCATGTGATACCGGCCGTCCACCAGATGGCGGGCGAACCCTTGCCTGATCGCCTGCTCGACGGCGGCCCGTTCCTCGGCGCTGACCGTTTCAAGTTTCGGACCGAGCGACATGTCGATCTGTGCATGCCACGGCTCCATTTCCGCGGGGATTTTCGGCGTGAAACGCAGCTCCTTTTCTTCAGCATTGGCAAAGCCTCCGGCGCTGAGCGCTGCTGCGAGACTTCCTTCGTCCCCGAGGCTGCACATGGTCTCGAAGTCGATCAACGGATCGTCCGGCCCCCATATCTGTTTCGCGGTTTCCGCGAAGACCGTAAACATGGTGGTGTCCTCGCGCGGGCCCCACACCATGAAGGCGGCGCGCCCGCCTGGCTTTAAAACCCGGCACACTTCGGCGGTTGCCCGCTGCGGCTCGGGCACGAACATCAGACCGAAGCGGCACGTCGCCCTGTCGAAGGTGTCGTCCGCATCCGGCAGCGCGCACATGTCGGCATCCCGGAACGCGATGTTCTCAAGGCCGCGCTCCGCGGCACGGCGTTTCGCGCCCGCCATCATCTCCGGCACCAGGTCGGTGGCGCAGACACGGCCCGCTGGTCCCACCAGTTCCGCCACCGTCAGTCCTGGTTCGCCGGCGCCGGTCGCCAGATCGAGCACCATCTGGCCGGATTCGATCCCTGCCGCCTCGATCAGCGGCTGGTTGAACCGGTCGGCGGTCTCCGCCACGGCTTCGGCCCGGCTGTCCCAGTGCTTGCCGCGCCGTGACCAGTCTTCACGGACGCGGTTGGTTTCCTGCACAATGTGATCTCGTGTCATGTGTCCTCAATTGCGCTTTGTTGTTTTTGAAATCCCGGCATATTCTCCCGCACACTCTCTGAGCGCAAGGACGTCCGATGCCGGAAGCTGAAAGTTTTCTGATTCGCCCCTACGAGCCTCGCGACCGCGCGGCGCTCGACGATTGTGTCCGGCAACTCCAGACCCACGAACGCCAGTTCGAGCCGCGGATGAAACCTGCCGAGGATATTATCCACACATATGTCGATGATCACCTGAAACGGTGCGCCACCTGCGACGGGGCAATCCTCATTGCCGAGCTCGACGGAGAAGTTGTCGGTTACACCAGTGTTTTCGCCGCCACGCCGAACGACGATCCAGATGAGATCGATTACACATATGCCCTTGTCAACGACTTGGCCGTCACGGCCGCGCGTCGCGGTCAAGGTATTGGCAAAGCTTTGTTAATTGCCGCACAAGACTTTGCGCGCGACCGTGGGGCGATCCGTCTACGGATTTTCGGGCTGGCCGATAATACCGGCGCTGTTTCACTCTACATGCGCTTCGGATTTAAACCACGTGTCACCGAGTTCGAAATGCCGATCCGGTGATAAAACCAGACCATAACGATGTTGCCGATATACAACACTGAATGATTACTTGCTCCAGAACTGTGCCGCCATCTTGACGACACAATTAAATCGGTCGCACTCTACAACAGGTTAAAAATTCTCGGCGGGCTGTGGGGACGTATCGTTGGGGTATCGCCTGCGTCAACCGCCAGAGATCAAACCCTTGATCAAAGGGGTGGAGGCGACATCATGAAAAAGTTACTGACAGCACTGTTTGCCTTGGCGCTGCTGTCCGGCGCCGCGCCGGCGAAGGCCGACGGCATGTTCCACTGGCCGACGAACTGGTACGTCGAGGTTGGCGGGGGGATCACTCCATTCGCCTTCGCCGACAAACGTGAGGGCAACGTTTTCGGCACCAACGTGGAGGTCATGCTTGATTGCGAGGGCTGTGTCGCCCTCTACGGCACGATCGGCGCATATATCGCGGAGAACGTGCGCGCGGAATATCAGTTCAGCTATCAGCATGCGGCGGTCGCATCGATCGAGTTTCCGGCGGGAGCACCGCCGTTCGATATCAGCGGCAATCTGGATATCTTCACCAACATGCTCAACGTGCTGTACGAGTTCCACCTCGATCCCGGATTTATCCCTTACATCGGCGGCGGTTTGGGCTTTACATATGTTGAGACCGACAATGTCGGCTTCCCGCCGGCGGTGGCATCCAACGATGAGGATGTGGTCTTCAGCGCCTCCCTCATCGTCGGCGTCGACGTGCCGATCAATCAGATGGTCACCTTCACCACACGCTATACGGCGGGATACACCGCGGAAGCCGATTTCGACGTCGGTGGCGGCTTGGCTACGTACACGCAGGATGATCACTTCACGCACTACATCAGTGCGGGCCTGCGGTTCGACATCAACGAAGTGAGGGGATGGCTCAGGTAGTTTTCCTGGGCTTTGGAGAAAAGGCACCGCGGGGCGTGGCCGGAATGCAACACAGCGAAACCAAGTTCTCAGGCACCCGCACGGCTCCTTGACCATGCACTTGGCAATAAGACAGAGTGTACCGGTGTCTTGGAAACGTGATTCCAGATGTGCCAGAATGCATCGGCACTGAAACGGATCTCCTTCCCAGGATCTAATGGGGGCATTGCCAAAGCGACGTTTTCACAGGAACGACTTCAAAGGGACGACAATGAAGAAGATCCTCGCCGGTGTCTTTGCAGCAGTGTTGCTGGCAATTGCGCAGCCGACCACCGTTCAGGCGCAGGGCATGCACCTGCCCGACAACTGGTACTTCGAACTGATGGTTCCGGTCCTGCCCTTTGGCGGCGCCAATGAACGTGAAGGCCAGCTCTTTGGCGTCTCGGCGGACATTCAGCTGGACTGTGAAGGATGTGCCGGCCTGCAGGCGACGCTCGGCGGCTACATTGCCGACAACGTCCGCGCCGAGTACCAGTTCACATATCTGCATGTCGGCGTGACATCGATTGAGATTTTTGGCGGTCCATTCCCCATTGCCGGCAACATCGACGTCTTCACCAACATGTTCAATCTGCTGTATGAATTTCAGCTCGATGCGGGTTTTGTGCCCTTCGTCGGCGGCGGCCTGGGTTTCTCCGTCATTGATCCGGACAATGTCGGCGGCTTCGGCACCTTCACCAACGGGTCCGACATTGCCTTTACCGCGGCAGTCATCGTCGGCATCGACGTACCGATCACGGAACTGGTCACATTCACGACCAGGTACTCTCTTGGATACACCTCCGAGACCGAGCACAGCACAACCGGAGCGCCGGGAGATTACAAGCTCGACGACGAGTTCAACCATCTGGTCTCGGCGGGCCTGCGTTTTGATCTGAGCGAGCTGAGGGCGTTCTTCCAGTAAGCCACTTGTACCGGGCGGCAGCGGAACCGGAACACGCACGGTCCATCATCTGGCGTAAGTGCACATCGATGAGAGAAAACCAGCCATTTGTCGTCCGGGAATTCAGGCCCCAGGATCGCGACGGCCTCGACAGCTGCGTCCGCGAGTTGCAGGACCACGAGCGCGCAATCGAGCCGCGCATGAAGCCCGCCGAGGACATCATCGGCACCTTTGTCGACGACATGCTGGAACAGTGCGCCGCCTATGAAGGCGCAATCCTGGTTGCCGAATCGGAGGGCGCCATCATCGGTTACACATGCATCCATGCCGCCACGCCCAACGAAGACCCTGACGAGATCAACTACACATTCGCCTATGTGCGCGACATCGCTGTGAACAACTCGCATCGCGGTCAGGGCGTCGGAACGGTCTTGCTGGAGGCGGCAAAAACGCATGCCCGCGAAAATGGCGCCACATGCCTGCGTATTTCGGTCCTTGCGGAAAACACCGGCGCCGTCTCGCTCTATCAGCGTTTCGGATTCAGGGCCCGCGTCATCGAACTCGAAATGCCGATCGAAGAGCGATCTTGAGCGGCATCAATGTTGCCGATATGCAACACGAAAAAATTACTTGCCCCAAGCAGGCCTCGTCGGCTTGACGACGCAGTCAAATAGGTCGCACTCTGTAACCACGCAATAAGTCTTGGCGGGCTGTGGGGACTGATCGTTGAGCATGACTTGCGATGACTGTCGGGCTGCTGTTCGATGTAAATGAATTGAGGGGGTGGCTCCGGTAAATTACCAGGAGCCCCGGAGAAAAGGCACCGCTCAGCGGTGCCTTTTTTTGCCTGTATGCCCAAGCCGGAGGGTGGTGCGGGCGGCGAGACTTGAACTCGCACGGCATTTCTGCCTCAGGATTTTAAGTCCTGTGTGTCTACCAATTCCACCACGCCCGCCGCCGGCCCCTCAACGCGTCCAGGCCCCGACTTATGCCGTGCACCCGGAGACGTCGCAAGTCAATTTCAGGCGCTGCCGCCCAAGCGCGCGCCGAAGCGCTTGACAGGGCCCGGCGAAAACAATTTCATTGGTCTGCAAAGCAACCCATCGGGACAGGCGTTGAACCATGGCCCCGAAACACCTCCTGACCATCACGGCCATGGCATGTGCCCTGGCCGTCACGGCGTGTTCGTCCTCCCCCGAACCGGATGATGTCAGTGACATTCCGCCGGCGCAGACCATTGAAGGCGCTCTGGGCGGCGACCAGATTACCAGCCTGATTTCCGGCAACACCGCGTTTGGCCAGGAGCAGCGGTTTCAGTGGCGCACGTTCTTTGCCACGGACGGAACCATGACCGGCCGGATGTGGGGCAGTTTCGGCCAGGAACGCGACCGCGGCACCTGGGAGACCACCAGGGAAAACCAGTTGTGCCGGCAATGGAGCCAAAAGTGGGGAGAGCGCAAACGCGCCTGTTTCGAACTGTTCAAGGACGGTGAAGAGATCAAGCTGATCAACGTGGACGGCAACGCGGACAGCTACGAAATGATGCTGGTCTCGGGCGACAAGGTCGAATAGCGCTCCGCCGAACCATCACTCGGCCACCGCATTACGCAACGCTGCCTTCGGTCAGAGGCGGCGTGAACTGCAGCCCCATATCCCACGGCAGATAGATCCAGGTGTCCTGGCTCACTTCCGTGATGAAGGTATCGACCAGGGGAACCGCTGCCGGCTTGGCGTAGACGGTCGCAAAGTGCGCCTTGGGCAGGCGTGACCGCACCACCTTTGCGGTTTTGCCCGTGTCCACCAGATCGTCAACGATAAGTACGCCCGCGCCATCGCCTCCGCCCAGTTCGACGATCGCCGACCCGACCTCTTTGAGGACCTGGATTTCCCCTTGCTTGTCGTAATCGTAGGAGGCAACACAGATTGTTTCGATCACACGCACTCCCAGCTCCCGGGCGACGACCGCCGCCGGCACCAGGCCGCCACGGGTGATGCAGACGATGGCTTCCCATTCGCCGTGCCCCTTCAGCCGCCAGGCCAATGCCCGTGCATCGCGGTGAAACTGTTCCCACGACACCGGAAAACCCTGCTGATAGCGCTCGTCCATCTTCGCACTCCCCAATTCGGCCGGCTGGCGTTTAGCCTCGCCCTGCAACCTTCAAATTAAGTCGCACGCAGTATCGCCGCAATGGCCCGGGGGCCGGATCCTGTGGACGAATGAGTGCAGAACCGGGAGCGGTTCAGGTTTGTACGGAGCCGCTCTAGATCCCATTCGGTGAATTCGGAGTCATTTTGATGGACCAAATCGGCATCTCCGGCAAGGTGCGTCGCGCAGCGCGATGCGGGGCATCGGGCAAGCGGCGCAACGCTGCTGGTGGGCTGATTTGGCCCACCGAAGGCCGGGTTGTCTTGCCGCGTGGTCAAAGCGGCTCGGAATGCATCGAATGGGCTCTAGCTCCACGCTTTCGCCGTGCGGGACGACGCCGCATCCTCGACGACCGCTTCGACAGCGGTTTTTGCGGTGCTCAGACGATCCGCGTCCTTCGACCGCAGCACAATGTTTGAACCGTAGCGCCCGCCGTCCTCGAACGGGTAACTGCCAATCGCAACGTCGCGATACTCCTCTTGAACCCGCGCCAGCCCCGCCGCCAGATCGCCCTCGCCGACATGGGCCGGCACGGTCTCCGACAGCATCGGCCTGCCGCGTTCAAGCGTCGGCGCGACCACGTCGAGCATTGACTGCATGATCTTCGGCACACCTGCCATGACATAGACATTCTCAACCTTGAAGCCGGGTGCCCAGCTTACCGAATTCGGAATGAGCTCGCCGCCGAGGGGAATGCGCGCCATGCGCATGCGCGCCTCGTTGATCTCCATCCCGTCGTAGCGCTCCTGCAGCATCGCAAGCGCATCCGGATGATGGTCGATGCCCACGCCAAATGCCTTGGCGACCGAGTCGGCGGTGATGTCGTCATGTGTCGGGCCAATGCCGCCCGTGGTGAACACATAGTCGTAACGCCCCCTCAGAGCGTTGATCGCGGAAACGATATCGTCTTCGATATCGGACACCACGCGCACCTCGCGCAACTCGATCGCCAGCTCCGTGAGCTTGTCGGCGATGTATCCCAGGTTCTTGTCCTTGGTGCGCCCGGACAGGATCTCATCGCCGATCAGGATCAGCGCGGCGGTCACTGTGTCTCTTGCCATCTGGCGCTCCTTCAAAATGCCGGGGGATGACTTCGCCA
>JAJFHL010000356.1 GCA_021775615.1 Hyphomicrobiales bacterium | reverse complement strand
TTCCTGCGGCCCCTGCAACTCAGCTTCCAATCAGAACGCTTCATGCTGCCGATCCAGCTTGGAATGCTCAATGCATCCGGGCCGCAGGATCTGTTCATATTCACCCTTACGCGCAAGGGCCGCGTGCGCGTCGCCAACTACCCGACCCTGAACATACCGGCAGATCTAACCCTTCCGTATTTTGTGCGCGAAGATTTCGGCGCATTCTACAAGGCGATGTTCGACCGCATGGTCAAGGACAATGGCCGGCGCACGGCCTACCTGGAGTATGCCTGGGATATGAACTGGTGTGACCCGTGTGCCGCCGATCCCCTGAGCGTGAGCGAGCTGCGCGCATTGGGCGCGGACTGGATATCGGAAGAGCAGGCCACGACCGATAAGGGACAGGTCTTTGTGACCCGGCTGCATATCCGTTATGACAAGGAGAGCTTTCCCGAAGACCTCGAGCTCGAAGTGACGAACGAGCGGACGAATTTTCAGGGCCGCTTCATCACCACCAGTCCTGCCGCGCCGGAATGCATCTCTCCGGAGGACAAAGCCTACATTGCCGAGCTGAAGGCGCGCCGTCAGACCCAGGCGTCGAATCTCGCGCGGACAACCAACTGGAGCATCATGTCCATTCTTGAAAAGATGCGGATGATGCGTTGAAATCCGTATTGCGCGGTTCGCGCTCGCGACGGTCGCGATTCCGGCAAACCAGATGGCGAACTAATATGTGCGGTCGTTTCACGCAAGCCTACACATGGCGGGAAGTCTACGAGTTCTACAGCCTTAACGGCATCGCCCGTAACCTGCAGCCCAACTACAACGTAGCGCCGACGCAGATGATCAATGTCATCGGCCGCGACGACAAGGGCTTCAAGATGCGCGACATGCGCTGGGGACTGGTGCCAAGCTGGTGGAAGAAGCCGCTCAAGGAACTCCCTTCCACCATCAACGCGCGCAGTGAAAGCGTGGCGGACAAGCCCATGTTCCGCACCGCCTTCAGGCGCAGCCGCTGTTTGATACCGGCAAGCGGGTTTTACGAATGGAAACGCGATGGAGATGAGAAGCAACCCTACTTCGTCTCCATGGCAGACGGAAGTCCGATGACGTTTGCCGGGCTCTGGGAGATCTGGCACGAGCCTGAAAGTGGTGAAGAGATGCGCTCATGCACTATTCTGACCACCGAAGCCAACGGGTTCATGGCAGAGATTCACCACCGGATGCCGGTCATACTGACGCCGGAGGAGTTCGAGGCGTGGCTCAAGGGTGACGCGGCTTCGGTGCTCAAGGCGTGCAACGACAATCTGCTTGAGGCCCGAAGGGTCAGTGCGGCGGTTGGAAACGTCCGCAACAATGGGCCCGAACTGCTGGAACCGGTGGAGTAGCCCTCAGGACATCTTGCCCAGCGCCTCGTGCAGCGGCCCCAGATGGGCTTCGTACTTGCGCCATTTTTCGATGGACGACTTGTAGATCGGTTTGCGCACTTGGGCGTGACTGGCGGTGTTCACGGTGCGCTCCTGTTGATGGAAGTGGAGGCAGGCATCGTGCCACTCGAGGCCCGTGTGAGCGATCATCGCGCGGCTCACCTCTTCCTGGGAGGCGATTAGGTCTTCGTACTTCACGTCGAGAATCTTGACCGTCAGCACCTTGTGCCAGTGTGCCATCAGGCGCCGGTACTGTGCGTATGCGAAGCCGAGGTCGCTCAAGTCATTCGTGAAGCTCAGATCCTGGAATGCATTGAAAAGCTGGAAGTAGCACGACAGGCAGGTGTCGACCGGATCGCGAACGCAGTTGATGATGGTGGCCTTGGGAAAGAGAATGGCGATGACCCCGAGGTGGAGGAAGTTGAAGAGCAGCTTGTCGGTCGTCCTTTTGGCTCCGGAATGAAGGCGCGCCATGTGAGACAGATATTGCGTACCGAAAGGCAGTAGATGGGCCGGTTTTATCTGTTCAATGTCGCGCGGAAATTCCAGGGCGCCGCTGGCCTGCTCAAGTGACTCCGCAATCTCCCCCATCTTGTGATCTTCGCCCCCTGCGTGAACGTCGGGGTGGCTGGCAATGATGGTCTCGACGAGTGTGCTTCCCGAGCGCGGCATGCCGACGATGAAGATCGGCGAACATGATGGAGAGCCGGCTGACTTGTGCGTCTCGAACACGTCCGGCGTGAAGCATTCTATTGAGCGGTCCACCCTCTGCTGCAACGGGGCCCTGTCGTATTTGTAGTCTTCTCTTAGAATGTTGTTGCCGGTTGCATAATGCTGGAACGCGCCGTCATGATCCTCTTGCGCATGGAGAACGCCGGCCGAAGAAAACCATGCGGTGATCCGGTCCGCCTTCGGCAGCTTGCCTGACGTTTGGAGTGTGCCCAGGCGCTTCAGCAATTCGCTGGCTTCCTCCGGCGAGTGATCCATCGACGCGAGCCTGAAATGTGCAAGGGCGTCGTTCGGATCGAGTTCAATTGCCTTGAGGAGGCAGGCTCTTGCTTCATCGAAGCGTCCCAGGGTCTGGAGCTGAATGCCTCTTCCGAGGTAGGCCTGCGCGTAGGCGGGCTTGAGTTGAATGGCCTTGTCATAACAAGCCAAGGCCTCATCGGGTTGACCGTTTGTGGAGAAGGCAAGGGCCAGATCGCAGTGGGAGTCGACCCTGTTCGGTTGCAGGGCGATGGCTTTCTTGAAGGCGATGATGGCCGCTTCAGTTTGGTGCAGGCTTTGGAGGCAATGCCCGAACTGAAGCCAGGCCACAAACTCATTGGGTGCGATGGTGACCGCCTTTTTGTAGAGATTATAGGCTTCGGCGTGACGGTCGAGCTGTGACAGCAAGGCCCCGAGACCGACATATGGCTGCGGCTGATCCGGGAAATCGGCCATTATCCGCTGCCAGAGATTCTCCGCTTCTTCGTAGCGACCGGAAAGGCGCAAGCCCTCAGCGACCTGCACCATTGCGCCGACGTTTTCTGTCCTGAGGTCTGATCCCCCTTTGCGGCTGCGCGCTTCCTTTGCGATACGCCGGCGGGCCTGACGGCTGTTCTGCGTGTTGGGGTGCACATTGCGCTGGGGTTGCATCTTTCAAACACTTCTTGATGTGGGGATTGCCGAGTCTCAATCCATCATGGATGTGATTAACATTGTGTTAACCATGGCGATGCGGCCGTAGGCCGGGTGTTCAAGTCAAAGTTGCTCGAACACCCGGCATTGCCGCTTGCGGTCAGCGCTGCAGAGGGATAAGGAAGAATCAGTAGAACTTTTCAGTGAAGGACGTCGAGATGGATACGGTTTCGTTCAGCGAGATGAAGCATGGCACACAGGAGGACTATGCGCTCCTGGAGAAACTGGAGCGTCCGCATCTGGATGGCACTGCCGACAGGCTGCTGCGCGAACTGGCGAGCCAGGAAGAGGAGACCTTGTCCGGGTACAAGATCACCCGGTTGGTGCACGCCCTGCAGTCCGCGACGCGGGCGCATCGCGAGGGTGCGGATATCGACTGGGTCGTGTGCGCCCTGCTGCATGACATCGGTGATGGGTTGGCGCCGCAGAACCATGACAAGTTCGCCGCCGAAGTTGTGCGCCCCTTCGTGCGTGACGAATGCACCTGGGTGGTGGAACATCACGGCCTGTTCCAGACCTACTACTTCGGTCATTTTCACGGCTGGGACCGCCATGCCCGCGATGTCCACAAGGACCATCCCTGCTACCCGGCCTGCGTCGACTTCTGCGAACGCTGGGATCAGTCGTCCTTCGATCCGGACTACGACTACGAAACACTCGAATTCTTCGCCCCGATGGTCAGGGAAGTGTTCGCCCGTACGGCGTATGATCCGCAGGTGATGCAGGTCGGCAAGGTCAAAGGTCTGCCGGCCAAGGCCTGAGCCGGCGCTACCTGCCCTTTTCCCTCGGCAGAATGCCATAACGCATCTTACGGTAGATTGCGCTGATGACGTTTGAGTAGTCGTCGGTCCACGGAACCGTACCGGTATCTTCGGCCACCTGAAACCAGCGCTCGTCCGCTGCAACCGCCGCAACATCCGCCTGGGTGCGCCCGACAACCGCGACGATGGATCCGGTTCGGTAGCTGGCAAGGTCGGTGTTCCAGATATCATCGCCAACGCGGCTCACATAGGTGACGGCGCCCTGTGTTTTGGCGACTGCAGCCACGACACTGGCAAGCTCCATATAGCGGTTGGTGATATGGAACACCATTGCGCCGCCCGGTTTGAGCTTTGACAGATAAAGCGCCATGGCTTCTTCGGTCAGGAGGTGTACCGGGATCGCGTCGGAGGAGAATGCGTCGAGCACGAGCGCGTCGAAGCTCTGGTCGGCTTCACCCGTGAGCTGAACGCGGCCATCGCCCATAACGATATTGTCACGTCCGCCGCACCTGGTCAGGTAGGTGAAGTATTCCGGATTGCGCGCCAAGTCGGCGACCTGCGGATTGATCTCGAAGAATTTCCAGTTCTCGCCCTGGTGGCGCAGGCAGGCCATACCCCCTGCCCCCAATCCGATGACCCCGACGTTCGGTAGCGCACCCTTCTGCTCGCGTACCAGGCTCAGGGCTGTCGCGATTGGTCCCTTGCGGTGATAGTAGGGCCGCGGATCAGGCCATTCGCCTTCGCCCAGGCTCTTCAGTTCCTTGCGGTCCTGCGCGCCGTGGATCGTTGTGCCATGGGCGAGGACGTAAAAATCGCCATCGTTGCGCGAGAGGACGGCGTTGACGCCGAAGAAGCCGCGCACCCGCGTTACGGTGTCCTGCTTGAGATCGTAACCGATAACCATCACGAGCCCGGCCGCGATCAGCGCAGCCTGTGTCAGAGGCGTCTTGTTGAACAGGACGATGCCGATCAGGAGCACGGTGACAGCGGCGACGCGAACGGCCTCGGATATCTGCAGCACCGGCTGAAAGGCCACGCCGGTAACAACCACGAGAAGGGCGAGGCCTGCGAGAAGCAGGCGCCGGTCGCCGGACTTGAGGGTTTCCCATGTGTCCGCGCGCACAAGGAACACCGCCATCAACAAAATTGGGTACTCCAACACCTGGGTGAACAGGTGCGGCGCGAGCAGGCCGGCGAACAGGCCGCCAAGGACACCGCCAAAGGACATCCAGAGGTAGAATTCGGTCAGATGATCCGCATGTGGCCTGCGACGCACCAGTTCTCCATGGCAGACCATGGCGGAGATAAAGAACGCGGCGAGATGGATTGCCGGCATGTAAAGACCGTTGAGCGGCGTAAACATGGCGATGAGGAATGTCGCAACGGCAAGGCTGTGCAACCGCAGCATCGCGTGATGCTTGAGGATCGGCTCTCGCTGGAATGTGATCACGAACGTCAGAAGGAACAGGGCCAACGGCACCACCCACAAGAAGGGTGCGGCGGCAAGATCGGTGGTGATGTAAGCGGTGACGCCAACCAGCAGGCCGGAGGGCACGGCGGCCAGGGCTATCCACCACAGGCGGTCGGCGGCCGCGGGCCGGGCCAGAGGCCGCGCGTTGGCGGAAACGTTGGCGGTCTCGGCCGGAGCGGTTGCTCCAAGCCGCCACAAGGCAGCACCACAGCACACGATCATTATGCCAAGCAGCACATAGCCAACCGACCACAGGAGGCTTTGGTCGCCGAGAGACAGGAGCGGTTCGAGAATAAACGGATAGCAAAGCAGTGCTGCAAAACTGCCGATGTTGCTGGCGCCATAAAGGAAATACGGATCCTTGCCATGCGGGTGACCGGTCCTGGAGAACCAGTATTGCAACAAGGGTGCGTTTGCGGAAACGGCGAAGAAGGGAAATCCGACGCCGACCGCGAACAATCCGATGAGCCAGAGAGGGAGGTTCTCCTGAGGCGCCTGTTCCCAGCCTGCCGGATAGGCGATCGGCAGCAACGCGAGCGCTCCGGCGAACACGGCCAGGTGAACCACAACCGCCGTGTTGGGACGCAATCTGGTTGTCAGCACATGGGCGTATGCATAGCCGAGCAGCAAGACACCCTGGAAGAAGACCAGCGCAATCGACCAGACCGCGGCCGAGCCGCCGAGTTTCGGCAGCACTATCTTCGCGAACATCGGCTGGACACCGAACAACAACAGCGCACTGACGAACAGCGTTGCCGTGAACACGGTCAAAATCGTGCCGTGCCGCGGTGCAGACAGCTTGCGCGGTGCCAGATCGTGGGTCTCGTTTACAGCCATGCAGGTCTCTCCCGTAAAACCGGCGAAACCATATATGCTGCGCGTTTAAAATGAGTTACGGGCGCTGGGTTCACCCGCAATGGAAGCTCCAGCAGTCAGTCAACCAGTGTGACCTTCAATGAAACCATCATCGTGGCATGGGCCGGCGTGTTGCCGGTATTGGTGATCCGGTGCGGCCTGTCGCCACGGTAGCGCAGGGTTTCCCCTGTCCCGGCGGTCCTGGTTTCACCGTCCACGGTGACCTCCAGCTCTCCTTCCAGAACACTCAAATGCTCGACAGAGCCGGGATTATGCGGCTCTGACTCAAGCACGCCGCCGGGTTTGGCTTCGAAATCGTACCACTGGAAGAGATCGACCAGATTGAGAGCGCCGATGATCCGCAATGTGCACAGTCCGTCCTCGCTGGTGAGGACCGGGATGCCGCCGCGGGTCTGGTGTTCGAGGAAATTCGGCGCGGTGTCGCTTTTCAGGACCTCGTCGACGGTCGTGTCGAGGGCATGTGTCAGCCGCCAGACGGTCCCGATGGTCGGATTGGTCTCGTTGCGCTCGATCTGAGAGATGATCGACTTGGCGACGCCTGACTGTTCCGACAGGTCGCCCAGAGACATGTTGTAGGCCTTTCTGAGCCGCTGGATCGTCTTGCCGAGATGCTCCGATCCCGGGGACGCCCCGTCTCTGGTCCTGTGCCGCGCCATAACATGTTCCTTATTTCAAACATTGTGTTCTTTAAAAAGAACGATTAGGGTATATATCACTATACACGCCCTGTGGCGGCCGCGAAAGCACTTATGATAAAGAGGAGATTCGCCGTGTTTGCAGCCTTGTCGACCATTAAGACCGAACTGTTTGTTTTATCGAACGCCGATGTCCGCGGACATCGGATGGCGGTGATGGTCGGCGAAATGCGTGGCATGGCCAAATGTTCTTCCCTCGCCCTGGACTGTGGTTCGGAGGGGCGGACATGAAGTATTTCCCAATTTTTGTCGACCTGGAGGACCGGCGGGTGCTGGTCGTCGGCGGCGGCGAGGCCGCAGCGCAAAAGGTGCGGTTGCTGGTGAAGACGGCGGCGAGGATTGCGGTCGTGGATGAAGGCATCTGTGAGGAACTCCGGGATCTCGGACGGATCGGCCGAATTGAGGTGCTGGAGCGTGAATTTCTCCCTTCGGACCTGGAGGATGCCGCACTGGTGTTCGTGGCCAGCGGTGACCTTGAGCTGGACGGGCGCATCGCGGCATTGGCCGGCGCCTGGGACATTCCGGTCAACGTTGTCGATAAACCGGATCTGTGCAGTTTCATTACGCCGGCCATCGTCGACCGCGATCCCTTAGTGGTCGCCATCGGCACGGAAGGCACAGCTCCTGTGCTCGCACAGGGGATCAAGGCGCGTCTTGAGTCGATCCTCCCCCATAGACTGGGCGCGCTTGC
>JAJFHL010000355.1 GCA_021775615.1 Hyphomicrobiales bacterium | reverse complement strand
CACGAGCGGCATCACCAGGGTCAGGTATCCGATCACCGAGCCGAACAGATTGTTGATCATCTGCACCGGACCGATGTCGAACCAGCCGAGGACCACGTTCACCACGCCCTCGTCGCCGAGCATGGTACGCCACGTATAGGTGCGCACCAGAAAACTGGTGAAAAACGGCGCCATGATCAGGCAGGCACCGAGAAGCCGCATGCGCGAGGTGGTCTTCAGTCCGAGATAGTATGCGCAGGGGAACGCCAGAACGGTCGCCGTCACCGCGGCAAGTCCGGCTCCCAGCAACGAGCGCACAAAGGCGTCCCAGACATAGTCGGCACCGAGGATCACGCGCCAGTTGTTGAATGTGAAGTCCGCCGAGAGCTGATAACTGCGCACCGACCAGAAGGTCATCACCACCATGAAGACGACCGGCGCGAGGAAAAAGATCCCCTGCCAAAGGGCGAGCGGCCCGCCGAATGTCCCGATGAAGGCATATCCAGAGGCGCGACCGCGATGGCGCCCCCACCGGGGGGCGCCCGCAGCGTCAACCGGGCTGTCGTACCGCGTCACCGTTTGCGTCCTCCGGGCTCACTGCGACGGGTATAGTTGAGCACAGATTCGCAGAATCACAGATTCTCGGAATCACAGATTCTGGAACTGTGTATAGGCCTCCTGCCAGCTTTCCATCGTCTGGTTCTTCGGCAACCGCCGCGGAATGATCCTGCCGTCGCGCAGCACCGCCATGACATTGTCGTCCTTCGACGTCATGTGCAGCATTTCCGCTTCCTTGGGATTGGTCTTGATCAGATGATCCCAGGCAGCCTGGCTCGGGCCGTTCGCCATGTAGGAGGACTTGGTCATCAGCCGCGTCTGGCCTTCGACGCCGGTGAGATAACGGATCAACTTCTTGGCGTTTTCGAGCCTGGGCGTGTCGGCGACGACCGAGACCGACTCCGTCCACATGATGGCGCCCTCTTTCGGCACCGCACTGGAGATCGGGTGGTTCGCGCGCTGCAGGAGACCGGTAATCCAGTCGCCGCAGCCGGGGATCACATAGGCGCCGCCGTTGGCAAGCGAGTCGAACACGCCCGAGAAGTTCCAGTAGCCCGCCACGTTGGGTTTCAGCGTGTTCATGTGCTTCTTGAGCGCTTCGAACTGATCGTCGGTGATGTTGTAGGGATCCTTGTGGCCCATGGCGGCGCTGACGCACCCCATTACGGGGAGGTACCAGTCGCGCATGCCGAGCTTGCCCTTGAGCTTGTCGCTCCACATGATGTCGTAGGAGGCAACGTCGTCCGCCGACAGTTTCTCGGTGTTGTAGGCAAGGCCGTTGTAGCCCCAACTGGTTGTCAGCGCCATCAGCTTGCTGTCGAACCAGTGCTGCTCCCAGTTGCGGAACTCGGGGAAAAAGTCGTCCATGTCGTAATCGCCCGGCTCCATTTCCTGGAGTAGGCCCGACTTGACCAGGAGCTCCACATAGGGTGCGTCGCTGGTCACCATGTCGAAGGTGCCTTTGGGCGAACCGTGGATGAGAGCCAGCATCTTTTCGCCGTCGGCATATTCCTTGGCATTGATGGTGATGCCGGTGGCTTCCTTGAAGGGCCCGACCACCTCGTCCGCCGAATGGCCGGAATAGGCCAGCCAGTTGATCACCTTTTCATCCGCCTGCGAGGGGCGGATGAACATCGGCGTCGCCAGGGCGAGGCCGCCGAGAGCCGTGCCGCGCTTTACGAACGTGCGCCGGGTCTGCCGGCCGGCAAGCTTCTGTTCTGCTGGTGTCTTGGTCATGTCTACCTTTCCTCCCTATGGCCGCGGACGATCCGCGGGTCCGGCAAGCGCAGGCGGTTTTCCGCTCGCGAGGGGTTCCCTCGAGGGTCACCCAACTTAGCATCTTGCCGAAAACATGAATACGTTCTAATGCTGAATGAACTACAATTTTCTGTCAAGGAAGGAATCTCACATGTCGGGGGCGACGGGCCTTAGAGAACGCAAGAAGGAGCGCACCCGCCAGGGCATCCTCGCGGCGGCGCACGAGCTGTTTCTCAACAAGCAATACGACGAGACCACCATGGAGGGGATTGCCGAGCGCGCCGAGCAGGCGGTCGGCACCCTCTACAACTACTTTCCCTCGAAGGGTGAGCTGCTGCTGTCCCTGATCGAGGATCTGGACGAGCGCTATCTCAAGGAAGGCCAGGACCTGATTGCACGGCCGCCCGAGCGCACCGAGCAGGCGCTCACCGACATCATGGTGCTCGCCACCGAGCATTGCGTGCGCCATCTCGGCAAGTCGATCTGGCGCCATGTGCTCGCGTCTTCCATGATCAATGTCGGCTCGCGCTTCGGGCACCAGTACGCGGTGACCACCGAGCGCCACGAGCAGCTCGTGGTCGACATGATGTTTGCACTACAAGCACGCGGCGATATTCACCGCGACGTCAATGCGAAGGATGCGGCACACTTTCTATTCTCGATGAAATCAAAGCTGTTCATAAATTTCGTTTCCGATGACGCAATGACCATCGAGGAACACAGAGAACAGGTGCGAAGAGGCGTACGATATTTCCTGGCCGGCATTTTCAGCGAGGCCTGCCAAACCGATGTCCAGGCACGGCTCGAAGCGTAGGAGGCGAACGCGATCATGTCCCCAACCTCCACCGAATGTCACATCAGCAGGATAACGTGGGTCGAGTACGACCGCCGGGTCGCCGAAGACAATCCTGTCGTAATCGTCCCCGTCGCCTCAAACGAACAGCATGGACCGCACACGCCCCTTGGATGTGACACAATCGTCGGTGCGGAGATTGCCGACGAGGTTGGGCGCCGGACCGGTGCGCTCATCGCACCTC
This sequence comes from Hyphomicrobiales bacterium, assembly GCA_021775615.1. Lineage (GTDB taxonomy): Bacteria > Pseudomonadota > Alphaproteobacteria > Rhizobiales > JAJFHB01 > JAJFHM01. The sequence goes on along the minus strand of JAJFHL010000355.1, from coordinate 1,685 downwards.
AGATTGCCTATGGCTACAAATCCCAGCCGCGCACCGGCGCCGGCAATCACTTTCCCGGGAACATCTGCATCGATGCGGAGACCCTGACTTGCCTCGTGAACGACATCGCCCAGTCCCTGGCCAAACATGGCGTGCGCAAAATATGTTTTCTGAGCTCTCACTTCGAGAACCAGTGGTTCATCATTGAAGGCGTGCAGGACGCATTGGCGGCGCTCGAGGCTGCCGGCATCGGGGACATGAAAATTGCCTGTATGTCCTACTACGAATTCATCTCATCTGAAGTGAGGGATGCCGTATTTGGCGACACGTTCATCAGCTGGGAAGTCGAGCATGGCGCCGTGATGACCACATCGGTGCTGCTGCACCGCCGGCCAGACGTCGTTGACCGTGATGCGATCCCTGATCACGACCCCGTCCTGCCACTTCCATACGACATCTATCCGTTTGATCCGGCGCGCGGCACGCAGTCAGGTGCTTTGTCCGCATCGACGATTGCCTCTGCGGAAAACGGCAGGCTGTTCTTCGACGACGTCACGGCGAAACTCTGTGAGGCACTCATTCAGGAGTTCGATCTCAAGACAGGGGCCCCGGCATGAAGAGCACCGTAACCCTCTCCGATCTCAATTGGGTCGAGTTCGATCGTCGGTTAAAGGCGGACAATCCAGCCATCCTTCTACCGATCGGTTCTCTCGAGCAGCATGGGCCGCACAGTCCGAACGGTTCGGACGAAATGACGACCAGGCTGATTGCTGAAGAGGTCGCCGGGCGTATCGATGCGCTTGTGGCGCCGTCGATATCCTATGGGTGCCGCTCGGTCCCGCGCACCGGCGGCGGTGATCATTTTCCCGCGACGACAAGCATCAGCGGCCGCACGCTTTCATTGTTGGTCCGAGATGTCATCCGCGAAATGGCGCGCCATGATATCCGGCGCATTGTCGTTCTCGACTCGCATTTCGAGAACGAATGGTTTGTTATCGAGGGCATCGACCTTGCCATGCGCGAAATCAAGATGCTCGGCTACACGGTACCGACCGTCCTGAAGGTCCGGTATTTCGAGTTGTTGTCGCAAGAGGTCATTGAACGTGTCTTCCCCGATGGCTTTCCCGGGTGGGCTCTCGAACATGCAGGCGTGATGACCACCTCGTTACATCTTTACCTGACACCGGAACTCGTCGACATGTCGAAAGCCCCGGATCACGGACCGATCGAATTCCCGCCCTATGACATATTCCCCTATGCAGACCGTCCGGGATCGGAGACCGGCTGCCTCAATACGCCATTGTCGGCAAGCGCCGAGAGCGGGAAGCTGATCTTCGATGAAGCCGTCACGGAACTGTGCAGTGTTATCGCACGCGAGTTGAAATGAGCCGCATTCGTGCCCTCGGGCGTGTTTGCCGCCGCGCAGTCGGACAACGCCGGGAAGGAGCGCATCAATGCACAATAACCAATTCATGAAGGCCGCTTACGCGGAAGCTATGGCGAGCTTCGAGGAGAACGGCGCGCCAATCGGCGCCGTCCTGGTTCATGATGGCGCGATTGTTTCGCGCGGCCGCAACCGGCAGGAGCAAGACGGCAGCAACCTGCTGCACGCTGAAAATGATGCCTTGGAGCGGGCCGGACGACGAGGGCGGCATTTCTTTCGGGAGTGCGAATTGTATACAACCTTGTCACCCTGCTCGATGTGC
>JAJFHL010000354.1 GCA_021775615.1 Hyphomicrobiales bacterium | reverse complement strand
GGTCGCTTCCGGCCCTTGGGCGAGCGAGATTTCGACACCTGTGTACTTCCGGAAGTGGCACTTTGGTCTTCCCCCGTTTTAGTGGACGGTTCAAAAAGATCCGTTTGACTGTCTTTCGAAGTCAGCGGGGCTGATGTTGCCAAGATATCCATGGTGACGCTTTCGATTCAGGGCTAAGGCCGAAAGTTGGCACTTCCGGGGTCCAAGCAACATCGAGAACCCAGGTTCGCTCAAGTCTGCACAACAGACTCTCGTGGCCACTCAGCTCACCGGACGATAGGCGACCACCTCGATTTCTAGCTTGAAGTCGAAAATGAGATTCGCGCTCACCGTTGATCGCGTCGGAGGGTTGTTCGGAAAAAATTCAGCGTAGACTTTGTTATAGCCGGCGAAATCGCGTGGATCTTGAAGCCAGATGGTAACCTTCACGACATCCTCGAGCGAGCATCCGACTTCCTCGAGAGTCCTCGAGATGTTGAGCCAGGTTTGCCGCGTTTGGTCCTCGATGTCGCCATTTATGACACGACCGTCCTCGCCCCAAGCAATCTGGCCGGATAGAAACACGAAGTCCCCAGCACGAATCGCTTTTGAAAATGGGTACGGCCCCTCACCATGGGTCTGCAACGCGCCGGGTTCCCAAGGATATACAGTTTTGGTCATGCAACCGTCCTCATCTGTCGGGCTTTCAGTAGAGCAAATCTATTACACAGTCTGACCGCAACTCCCAACGTTGTCTCAAATGCATTGAAAGCCTGCATCGAAACAGCCTAAGGACTTCCATGACTTTGCGAGCCTGCCCGTGAGAATTTGGACGCCAGCAGCCACGATCCATTTTTTCCACATCATCAAATGTCGCCTCGAAGTCCGTCGCAAGCCGCCCCGTTGGTTCGCGTATGTCAGCCGGACAACGCTGGGCGATCGGAGCCGCTGCCTCACGTTCTGGCGAAGGCCAAGTGGATGCCGGACCCAGCTGAAAGTGGTGCCAATTCACGGCTCGTCGTCTCTGCCTTGCCGTGGGCAGCCGAACACGCGCCTCGGCCTCACCCGGTTCAAGTAGCAGACCTCAAGCGGAGTGCCTCGACACAGGGGCACCCCGTCATTCCAGCCAGGGTCTATGAAGCGGGCGCGGCGACGCTGCAACCGGTTGACGGTGACGACAATTCTACGTTCTGGGTAAAGAGGCTGTAGATCCTGTGCTGTTACCTGCCGGCGGCGTAGCACTGCATGAATCGCGGACTCGCACCTGCCTTCATAAGGCCGTCTTCCTCGCGTGCGGCAGCAGTAACGTAGCCGAGGCTGTAGTCATCGAAGACCTCGACGTCATGCCCATGGTTCGCAAGGTCCGAAATCACCTCGCGATCGAAACGTCCTTCCAGCGCCAGATGTCCAGGCCTGAATTCCCGCGGATAGAATGAACTCACGGCATGCAGAGTGTGGAATTCCGGCGCGTCGATCGCTTCCTGCAGGTTAAGGCCGTGATGCACGTGGCGCAGGAAGGCGTGCAACGCCCACTGGTCTTGCTGGTCGCCGCCGGGTGTGCCGAATACCATGTAAGGCTGTCCTCGTCTGAAGGCGATACTGGGGCTGAGCGTTGTACGAGGGCGCTTCCTGGATGCAAGATGAGATGGGGAACGCTTGTCGAGCCAAGCCATCTGGCCCCGTGCCGAAAGCGGGAATCCGAGGCCGGGCACCACGGGCGCGCCGCTCATCCAGCCACCGCTCGGAGTACCCGAGATCATATTCCCTTCGCGGTCGATAATGTCGAAGTGGGTCGTGTCGCCGTGTGATGCGCCGGCACTTGCGAGTGCATGGCGGATCTCTTCGCGCACCTGCGGACAGCCGAAACTATTGAGCGCTTCCTCATGCACGATGTCGCCGGTCGAGCCGGATATGCGCAGATCGACGTGCTGGCCATAGCCCTCAATGGTACCAGGGCGGAATTCCTGTGATGCTGCCGTGCCGATGAGTGCGCGGCGTGCGGCGTTGTAGGTATCGCTAAGGAGCGTGTCGAGCGGCACATCGACGAAATCCGGATCGCCGTAATAAGCGTCGCGGTCGGCGAGCGCGAGCTTTGAGCACTCGATAACGGTGTGTACGAACTCGGCGCCCGCCGGGTCCATTTCACCAAGCGTAAAACCTTCAAGCAGAGCGAGCTGCTGTAGCATCACCGGACCCTGGCCCCAAGGGCCGGTCTTGAACACGGTGTAGTCGTGATAGTCGTAGCTCAAGGGGTCTTCGAGAGTTGCCCGCCATTCAGCCAGGTCCTGGCCAGTTAGGAAGGCGCGGTTGCGGCGGCCGGTCGTATCCATGAGTTCCGCTTCGGCGCAGAAGCGGTCGAACGCCTCTGCCACGAAACCTTCATACCAGACGCGTCGTGCGCTCTCAGTCTGCACCTCGCGTGTCCCCCCCGAAGCCTCGGCTTCGCGCAGAACGCGCGCATAAGTTTCGGCCGCAACCGACATGCGGAAGAGCTCGCGCGGCCTCGGCACCTCGCCGCCCGGCAGGAAAACTTCCGCCGATGACGGCCATTCCTCCTCGAACAGCCGCCTGACCTTGATGATCGCGTCGGTTATGCGCGGCGCAAGCGCGAAACCGTCTCTGCCATAGCAGATAGCCGGCGCCATCACTTCACGCAAAGGCAGCGAGCCATATTGCCCGTGCAGCAGCATCCATGCACCAAACGAGCCCGGCACGACAGCTGGCAGGAGGCCGATTCCGGGAATCATGTCGAGACCGAGTGCCTTGAATGCGTCCGCTGTTGCGGCAACCGGTGCCGAGCCCTGACCGCATACGACCTTCACCTCGTCGTCGCGCGCGCTGTAGAGAATGAGTGGTGTGTCGCCACCGGGGCCGTTTTGATCCGGTTCCACGATGTGCAGCGCAAGGCCCGTTGCAACGGCTGCATCGAATGCATTACCGCCCTTCTCAAGCATCGCCATGCCGGCCTGGGTCGCAAGCCAGTGGGTCGATGTGACGACACCTAACGTGCCGGCAATCTCAGGACGGGTCGTAAACACGAGCTTGGGCTCCCTCAAGCGCGCTGCGAATGTGCGTTCCAGACGCGAACGCGTGGCGTGCAAGCCTGACATTCATTTCGCGCGAACGCAAACATCATCGCCGGCCCGCATCGCCTTCATTGATTGCGTGACCAACAGCGATCCGTCTGCCCTTCGTCATCGTGGATCGTTCTTCTCTGCGGACAATCAACTTGGCAAGGCCGCCAAACCGTTTGACAACTGCAGCCCACTTCTCAAATCTCGTAGGCGAGAAGTGCACCAAATTGCGAGATGTTGCGGTCTGGCGATGCACCGCCGATATCAGCAATTGGCACAATGGTTTAGCCCTTGTTTGGTGGACATCTAAACTGAAGCGCGAAGAGCGCTTGGAGGTGTCCGCACTGACCATTCCAGTGGGAACGCCGTGCTCTATCGGGTCGCGTTTATGAGTACACGGCCTAGTCCAACGCCTTCTTCAGCGTGAATACACCACGCATTTCACCGATCTTGAATCTGCGTGCACTATCGCTGGGATAGTGTTCCTTGATGGCTGCCTCAACTTCCGCCTTGACGCTTTCACCGCCGTGACATGCCAAGCAGACCTCGCCTGTCGGGATGGCTTTGACCATTCGGAAAACCCTCTCGCCGTTCTCCTCGCGAATTTCCGCCTTGATCATCGTGTCTGGCTTTTCGCCGTTCGCCTGCCTTTTGAGAAACTCGGCAATCGCCTCAGCGGTATAATCATCCGGTTCATTCGCAGGATTGCGCAGCTTGTGGCTTGATCGTGCTACCGTCCAGCCGGAAGTCTGCGAAATGTTATCTGCGATCTGGGGAGCCTTGATACTACAGACGCCAATCGCATTGAGCGGCCCGCCCGTTTTCATCGCTGACACCAATTCGCCCTTTAGCTCGCTGGCAAACTGCTTTATCAGTCTTTTTGCCTCATCTCTTAGCGTGTCCAGCTCGCCACCCCAAGCAGGTACGCTCACCAGCAGCGCAGCCAGAGCCAATCCGAGTGCAGATTTGTTCAATTTAGGTGTCTCCCGTAGCCTTGAGGTCGAGAAATTTCTCCGACCGCCTTCTACAGACAAGATCCGCGAATGCTTCATCTAGATCACGATCGACTTAGGTTGAATCACCTAAGTCGATAAAACGTGATCGTTTCCAGTATGATAGAGCGGGATCGGACGGAAAACCGGTATCCACTTTTCCTGATCCCGCTCTAGCCTTCCTGCACAGATGATGCTTTGACCTCGATCAACGAATGATCGCGGAATACGCCTGTGAATGGTTTGATGACTGCCTATGGCACTTTCCCGACTCTCCAGGCCTTAGCACAGACAGTCAGCTTTGAGGAGCGAGGCGGACATTTTCCGGCCTGGCTTCATTGATGGCGTTTATGAGTACACGCCTTGGAATGTGCAACGTTTTATGGGGCATGTCAGTTGCCCTGCGGCGGCCTGATCTGCGCCAGCACGTCCGTAAGCGTATCTTCGATCGACTGCCAGTCCCCCAGATGGGAGCGGTGGAAACGGTACACTGCGGTGAACCGGTCTCCGCTTGCGCGTTCGCCCCGGCACAACGCGGGCGCCAGATGCTCGTCCCGCAGGAAGCAAAGGTAATGGGCCGAGGCGGCATCCGACCGTCCAACATAGAGTTCCTGGTCCTCGTAGACCGTGCCCTTGCGGAAACCCTGCCTGACAAGATCGGCGGGTCCGGTGTCGGCCGCGCCGTCGTAGTAGATCGGATAGATGCCCTTGATGCGTTCTTCGGCGCTCACGCTGGATGTGCGCCTCTGGATCGAAATGAAGAGGCCGTCGTGCAGGGAGAGCGTACGCGCCGGCCGTTGATCGGACGTGAGGAATGCAAGTTTGGGAGGCGGCCATGGCACGGCCAGCTCAATGCTTGTGACCTCGCTTTGCGCGGAGCGCGCGATGTTTATGAACTGCCGCTCGGCAATGTGAAACGTTTCACCGTCAAACCCGACCGGAAAGATGTTCTCGCCACCATAGACGCCGACCCCGGTGATTTCGGCTTTTTGCCCGGAAATGCCCAGTTCTTTCGCATAGAGCCAGGCAACGACCGCGCAAAACGCACCGATCGACGCCATCAGCGCCGTCCAGAACCGGTGCCGCCCAGCTTTTGCATATGTTTCGCCGTCCGGGCTTCCGTCCGGCGTATTGCCGTCAAATTGCGCCATATTCCCGCGGTTCCCGTGGAACATCGCGATCTTAACGCTATGTGACGGATTTGCTTGTCTTTTAGAGTTAAAAATTTCTTAATTGCCGCAGTCAGCTGCGGCATCATGCGGGCATTCATACAAACCCCGCACAGACCCTCAAGAATCTAACCGCGGCGGAAATGTTGCCCCAGGAACGGGCTGCGGAACAGTGTGTAGCGGGAGCGGTGTTTGCGTCATGGGTACAGTGGGTCTTTACGCCTATACGATTGCGGTCGGGTTTGTGGCTGCCGGTTTGATCGGCAGCATCTATCAATTGATCACCAGCAGGCAGATTGCCTTTGAACTGTTGTTTCAGCACAGCAGACCGGCAATCATCGGCGTTGCGGCGCTTGTCATGGCGGGGCCTGCCGTGATCATGCGCAACGCCATCAGGGGGCGTCTGGTGGAAAACCGGCCGGGCCACTGGCTTGCCCTGAGCACGGCTCTGTCGGTGGGCTGGAGCTTCCTTCAGGGGGTGTTCATTCTCAGTATTCTGGTGTCGGCACGCAGCGCCGGATTTGTGTGACATGGCGCTCTATGAACTCGGCGGTGTTGCGCCCGAGCTTCCTGACGACGGTGCATTCTGGATTGCCCCCAACGCCAGCGTGATGGGCCGGGTCATCCTGCGGCGCAACGCCAGCGTCTGGTTCGGCGCGGTGTTGCGCGGCGATCACGAGCCCATCGAAATCGGCGAGGGATCAAATGTGCAGGACGGCTGCGTGTTGCACACCGATCCGGGGTTCCCGCTCACGATCGGGCGCAACTGCACCGTCGGCCACATGGTCATGCTGCATGGCTGCACCATCAACGAGGGGTCACTCGTCGGCATCGGCGCAACGGTGCTCAACGGCGCCACGATCGGCAAGAGTTGCGTGATCGGAGCGCATTCGCTTATTCCCGAAGGCAAGGAAATTCCGGACAGGTCGCTGGTCATGGGCACGCCCGGCCGCGTCGTGCGCGAACTCACCGAGGAAGAAGCGGCGCAGTTCAACTATCCCGCAGAGCATTACGTCAGGAACTGGCAGAGGTTCGCCAGTGATCTGAAACCCCTGTGACATCATCCGCCCGCCGTGTCCCTGAAAAGGTGAACCGGCCCTGGGTGGGACAGGGCCGGTTCTGGCGTGGGACCCGGTCTTAGAGGGGATGGGAGGGGGACGTAGACCGGGTCTTGGGTAAACTTGTGTTGTCTCAGCGATCGGTGGTGAGTCTCCCCGCCGTGGTTGACCGCTTGGACGAATATTTCGGATCCAGCGAAACCCAGACAGACGGATGCGTCTGCGACTGCCGCTTGATGTAGCGGTAGGGCGTGTCCTGCCAGGGCAGGACGTCCGGGTTCTGATTGTCGAGAACGAAATCTCCCAGATCCGTCTTGACCGTCAGAACGGCGTGGCCGGCGCCTTGTTCGTCAAGGACCACCGTGATCAAAAGAACCTCCGGCGGCCAGCCCATTTCCTTCAGGTAGTACTTCTTGAGAAGCACGTAGTCCTCACAGTCGCCTTTCGCATCGGGATAGGTCCAGTGCTCGGCGACTTCGTAAAGGTCCTGGTCGGTGACCGGTTCGACCTTGTCGTTGACGAAGCTGTTGACGCGGGTGAGTTCGGCCCAGGTCTGGTTCGTCATTTCAACGGCTTCGGTGTTGCCACCGCGCTCAGCGCATTGCTTTGAATGCGACTGGCAGAATTGCACATAACCAATCGGCGGAAGCGTCTTGCCGTAGACCTGCAGATGCATCTTTGCCCGAGGCGCAAGCTCCGTTGTGGTGTTCCACTCAACCGCCTTGGCAGTTGACATCGCTCCCGCGATGAGGCCGCATCCCAGCAGCGCTGCCTTTATTATTGTTGTCACTGTTCTTACCCCTGCTCGGTGTTGAGGGGCAATGTGCCATAGGTGATTTTATCCCCGGATAATATTGGCGTGCAGTGTTGAAGTAGTTTCTAGTAAAACTGTATCCAATATTTTACGTCTTGTTATATGTTACATTTAGCTAAAATTTTAGACATCAGGACGCCGCCCTAACGCATTGAAAATGCGCGACATATTTGATTTCTGCGAAAGGGTGCTCAATGAAAGGGGAAGATGCCAAGGGTCCGGACGAGACGCCTCGGGCGTACCAGGTCCCCGCCTGAAGTGTTCGCGCAGGCTTAAGAAAGGGTTTTCAGCCGGCCAATGCGGCGCAGGTTCCGGTCAGTAAAACCGGCAAACTGGCGGATGTATCCGTGAAAAAGCGTTGTGTCAGACGACCTGGCCCTGAAGGTCGGGCTCTTCAAGCATCTGGCCGAACTCAATGCCGACGCCGCATTCATGGATGCGGGTGACGGTGCCGCGGGTCTTGCCAAGGGTCACCTGCGTGCCGATGCTTGGGATGACCGACGCCTTGATTGCCGCGCCGCTCAGGGAAATATCGAGAATCTCGCATTCGTAGGATCGGCCGTCCGGAAGCGTCAGAACGGTATTTGTGTCGCGTGGTTCATGCCGGGTATGGCGGCGCATTTCCTCTGTGCCCTGATCATCGCGATTCTGCATCCAGTTGAGCTTGGCTGCGATCTTGTCGCGTTTGCTGGCGGGAACCGTGAACATCAGGAGGAAGGAATCGGCGCTGGCTTCGATCACATCGCCTTCGACGCGGCCGATTTCCTCGATATATGCAATGATGTGCTCACCAACGTGAGCCAGTTGGGCGCCGCTGAACCGCGCCTGGTCCGGCGAAAGGTCGCGGATCTGACAGGCATGCTCACTCTTGTCGGGCAGCATGTAGCGGCCAAACATGATTTCTGAAAGCGACTTGGCTTCCTGTTCTTCGAAAACTTCCGACAGCAACGACACAGGATACTCCAGCGGTCCATTTGCATACATGCAGTATCGTGCACGAAATGCGCATGGTTGTTATGTTTCGAGACTACGCTTCGACATTTAACGGCAGGTTAAGAATTGCGGCAGTGTTGTTACTTGGCGCCGCCTTCTATGACCCAGAGATGTCCGTGTTGCTGTGCACGCCGGTGCGCCGGCGGGGGGGCTTCCGATGTGTCGTTCGCCACATGTTTCGGCGCTGCCGTCTCCATGAAGCGCGACACGTTGTCCGGCCAAAGCAGGCGCAGACTTGCCACTTCCTGCCGGGCGATGGAACGGGCGCCGTGCAGTTTCGCCTCATTCAGGAGAGAACAGCAGCCGAGGATGCGGATTTCCTGGGTGGCATCGAGCCGGACGGGAAGGAAAAGATATTCCATCGAACCCTGCGAGCCATCGTCATAGATCAACGTGACGCCAACCACGGCGGCGGTTCTGTCCTGTGTGATGCTCTGAAACAGGGACTTGATGGAGGCCGCTTCGTTGCTGCGCCAGTTGTCCAGGAAATTTTCGTTGCGAAGCTCGCGGCCAAACCTGTGACACAGTCCGGTGCCGGCAAGCCTGAACAGGTAGATTGCATCCGATTTGCGCTGCAGTATGAACATCGAAGTCAGAAGCGGCTTTATCGCGCGCGGATTGAGTTCGCTGCGAAGCGGCGCCGGGCGCGAAAGGCGCAGCGAATTCCAGTAATCGTAGAGAGTACGCGTGTGTGGGTGCTTCATCGTCCCTGTCCGGCTCTTCTTGTTGTTTCCCGGCGATTCGCAGCGCCGTTTTACGTATTTTTTGAGGCTGTCCCGGACGGTTCGGTGGGGCATGGGCAAGATGGTCACCGAACCGTCCGGTTTTGATACACCTGGGTGTCAGTGTGTTCGGTCCTGATCGCTATTGAGCAGGTTTCGTGCCATAGAGCGGGATCAGGAAAAGTGGACACCGGTTTTCCGTCCGATCCCGCTCTATATGTTAGAAGCGATCACGTTTTATCGGCTTAGGTGGGTTCAGCTAAGCTGATCGTGATCTTTAGCGGGATCAGGAAAAGTGGGCACCGGTTTTCCGTCCGATCCCGCTCTAAAGTATTGGAATCGATCACGTTTCATCGACTTAAGTGAATTCACCTAAGCCGATCGTGATCTAGCAACTTGGCCCGGGTTGCTGTATTACGGCTCGATGGCGTTCGGAGCCTTTCCGAGCGCGCAGGTCTCCCAAACGTGAGGGTTTCACGCCTGATGTCAGAGAGAACGGAAAAGGCATCCGAGAAAGCGATCAACGCTCCAGGCGTGGTGTTGATCCTGATCGCCGTGTTTGCGGCGATCCACCTCTATCGCTCGTACCTGCCGAGCGAGGAGGATCTGCAGCTGCTGCTGCGATTCGCCTTCATTCCAGCGCGCTATGACGCGCCGGCCGACGTTCCCGTGGAGTGGATCGTTGGCGGCCGGGGGGCGCAGGCGTGGACGTTCGTCAGCCACGCGTTCCTGCATGCGGACTGGCTGCATCTTGGCGTCAACAGCTTCTGGATGCTGGCGTTCGGCAGCGTCCTGGCACGCCGGCTTGGAGCGTTGCGGTTTCTTGCGTTCAGCATAGTGTGCGCAGCGGCCGGGGCGGGCGCCTATCTGTTGCTGCATGCGCAGCAGTTCGTGTTCCTGATCGGAGCGTCCGGCGCGATTTCCGGCCAGATGGCCGGCGCGGTCCGCTTCATATTCTCCCGGCCGTCCAATCTGCTCCTGGCGGGACGAATGCAGCCGGAGCACATGCAAGCGCAAAGCCTGGTTGAAGTCTTCAGGAACCCTCGCGCCTTGCTGTTTCTGGGGACATGGGCCGGCATCAACGTCCTGTTCGGACTGACCGGTGAGGAACTTGCAGGGGTCGACAATGCGATCGCCTGGGAGGCGCACCTGGCAGGTTTTGCGGCAGGTCTGCTGCTCTTCGGGCTTTTCGACCGGTGGCAGAACCGCCGGAGTTGAATGCAGACTTTGATCGGATCGGCTGGAATATTAACCGAGGTGTAGTCATCGCCTCATCTGGCGCTTGCCAGAGGTGGCCACAATATCTCATCATACGGAATAGCAGCGGCTGCGCCGGGGCCATCAACGCGAGGAGGTGAGCATGAATGTTGCTGGAATTCTCAAATCCAAAGGCAGTGAAATCGTTACCGCCACCGCAAACGAAACGTTACGCGATCTCGCGGGAACGCTCGCCAAGCGCAAGATCGGCGCGATTGTTGTGACGGACGCGTCGGGAGGTGTTGCGGGAATTTTTTCCGAACGCGATCTGGTGCGCGCCATTGCGGCAAGCGGTGAGAGCGCATTGAACGACCTGGTGCGCGAGCACATGACCAAGGATGTCGTGACCTGCGCGCGCGACGACACGGTTGCCGACCTGATGTCAAAGATGACAGAGGGGCGGTTTCGCCACCTGCCGGTCGTCGAAGACGGCAAACTGATTGGGATCATTTCCATCGGCGACGTGGTCAAGCGGCGCATTCAGGAGACCGAGCTCGAAGTCGAGGCGATGCGCGGCTATATCGCGTCCGGCTGAGTCTCAATGGCGTAAAATAGGGAGCGGGCTGGCGCAGGTTGAACGAGATGCGCCTATTGCGCCGGCTGCAATACGGTCATTGCCTGCTTGATGTCAGGCAATGCGCGGTCGGCCGCTTCCCATCCGGCCGCGATGCTTTCTTCGGCCTTGTCGAAATCGAACAGCCCGATCTGTGGAGACCGGGGCGAGATGGTGACGTCGGGCGGGTCGCCGGCAAGCCGGGAGCGCGCCAGCCGGTCCTGCGAAATGTTGAATGCCGCGACGAGAACCGTGGTTATGCCGGGGCCCTGCGACGAGCTTCCGAAAAGCTGGTGCAGGAATGCGGTGCGGGCTTCCTCCGCCGTGTCGGCCTCGTCCATCTCGCTCGCACCGTTGCCGTTCTTTGGCGGTGTCTGGATCACCGTGCCGATGCCGAAATTGTCCGTGTTCAGATTGACCGCGATCACCACCCGGGCGCCAAGGGCGCGGCAGGCCGAGACCGGGATCGGATTGACCACAGCGCCGTCGATCAACCACATGTTGTCGAAATGGATCGGTTTGAACACGCCGGGCAGGGCGTAGGACGCGCGCATCGCCTTGACCAGACTGCCTTTTTGCAACCAGATCTCATGCCCCGTGCTGAGTTCGGTGCCGATGCAGATGAACGGTCGATCGAGGTTTTCGATCCGGGTCTCACCGAGTTCTTTTTCCAGCATCTGAGCGAGCTTGTTGCCTGAAATCAAGCCGCTGCCGCGCCACGAAAAGTCCATCAGTGAAAATACGCGGCGGCGGGTCAGGCCGAGGGCGAAGGTTTCCAGATCGGCAATCTTTCCGGCGGCATAGCAGCCGCCCGTCAATGCGCCGATCGAGGCGCCCGTGATAACGTCGGGAACGATGCCGGCTTCGTCCAGCCGCTTGATCACGCCGATATGCGCCCAGCCCTTGGCGGCGCCGGCGCCGAAGGCGATGCCGAGCTTTGCGGCGGGTGTCTGATCATCCGCGGGAGGGTGAACGGAGGAAATGTCCTCCATGGCAGGTTGTGTCTCGCTCATCCGAAGCATGGCCGCTCTCCGCAAGCATCATGCCAAAGAGTGTCTAATTTTTGATAAATGCACTGAACATGGCGGCGTTACAGCTTGGTCGGGTTGGGCGCGTCGCCATAGACGTCCTGCGGATCAAACGTCTTGTCGCTCTCGCGGTAGGTCAGTTCAAGTTCCGGCCGGGGGGCGCTCCCGGTCGGGATCGAGCGGTAGAAGCACGACCGGTATCCAACATGGCAGCTGGCGCCCGAACCGGCGACCTCGACGCTCAGCCACACGGCGTCCTGATCGTCGTCGATGCGCATGTCGACAACCTTTTGAACCAGCCCGGAGGTGGCGCCCTTGTGCCACAGAGTTTCGCGCGACCGGCTCCAGTAATGCGCTTCGCCGGTTTCGATGGTCCTGGCCAGAGCCTCTGCGTTCATGTAACCGAGCATCAGAACGTCACCACTGTTCGCGTCCGTGGTCACGACCGGCAGCAGGCCGTCGGCGTCGAACTTGGGCGCAAGGTCGGTGCCTTCCTCAACCTGTTCAACGGATAGTCTCGATGCGAACGCAAAGTCGCTCATGATCTTGGGGTCTTTTCGAACTGTGCCGGACGGCTCGCCGGATTACCGGCCGCCCTGGCGAATCAAATCCATGAAACGCGCCTGAAGCGCCGGATTCACCTTGAACTCTCCGACGAACTGGGTGGTGATGGTTACAACGTCGCGCTTTTGAATGCCTCGCAGGGACATGCACTGGTGAACCGCTTCGATCATCACGGCAACGCCGCGCGGCTGCAGCACTTCATCGATGGTCTCGGCGACCTGCGCGGTCATTGTTTCCTGGGTCTGCAGGCGGCGGGCGAAGATCTCGACCACCCGCGCCAGCTTTGAGATACCAACGACCTTGTCGGTCGGGTAATAGGCCACATGGGCGCGCCCGATGAAGGGGATCATGTGGTGCTCGCAATGGGAATTGATGTCGATGTCACGCAGCATGACGATATCGTCGTAACCGCCGACTTCCTCGAAGGTTTTCGACAGGGCTTCGATGGGGCACTCGGCGTAGCCCCTGAAGAATTCGCTATAGGCGTTGACCACCCTTTTCGGCGTATCGAGCAGCCCTTCGCGGTCGGGGTCGTCGCCGGACCATGCGATCAGCGTGCGAACTGCCTCTTCGGCCTGTTCCCGGCTTGGCCGGGGCAGATCCGGGCCGCGCCCGATTCCCGGTGTCGAAGCAGGGATTTTTTTGATGATCGCATCCATAATATAGCGTCCCGCACTGGCCCGCGTCGTCCCAACAACAGTGTCAGACGTCGGCGTCAGCCAATTAGCTCCCTAAGGGTCGTTTGCGTTTAAGTCATTGAGATCGCGAAACTAACACGATCTCCACTCTGTCGCAAACGGCCGTTGGACGGCCCCGAAGGACCGCTCTCCCGGGCAGCATATATAACGAGCCCAGACACCCTTCAAGGACGAAACATGCAACATCTATCTTATTTCCCTCAATGAGCACTATATGATATCGGGTCAGAGCGCCCTCGAACCCGGCAGAAGGTCTTATGCTCAACGAAGTCTACAACAAGCGTATATTGCAGTATGCCGCCGACATACCCCTGCTTGAGCGGTTGAGCGAGCCTGATGCATCGGCAACGGCGGTCTCGAAACTGTGCGGCAGCAAGGTATCCATCGATCTCAAGATGGACGGTGACTTGGTGACCGCCTTCGGGCACGATGTGAAGGCCTGTGCGCTCGGTCAGGCGTCGTCTTCGATCATGGCGCATAACGTGGTGGGGTCGACCGCCGACGAGCTTCGCCAGGTGCGCGATCAGATGCACGCCATGCTGAAGGAAGACGGGGCGCCGCCGGAGGGAAAGTGGGCCGACCTCTCCATCCTCCTGCCGGTGCGCGATTTCAAGGCGCGCCATGCCTCGACACTGCTGACATTCGATGCGGTGTGCGATGCGATCGCCAAGATCGAGGAAGCGCGCGCTTCCCAGAAACAAACGGCCTGAAGTAAAAGATCGTTGCGTGGACGCAGCTTATTCGGCCGCGATGACCCGTTCGCGAATCTCGTCCTGACGCTGTTTTTTCTCCACCGCCGCCTGGCCGCCGCGGGTTTCCGCGAACAGACCGTAATCCTCGTACTCGCCGTCGCCGGGAGGCGTCAGCGCGAGGTCGGTATACTCGAAGCGCTTGGGATCCTTGGCCAGCTTTTTGGCAAACTTCCCAAGCTTGTACCAGAGCCGGAAGAACCGGAAGTTGAACACGGCGAACTTCGCAAAGTAACGCGGATAGAAGACGAACACGCTTTCGCGTTTGAAGGTCGGGCGGCGGTCGTTGCGATAGCGCCGCGGAACGAAGCCGCCTTCCAGCGGATGGACCGGCCAGTAGCGCGGGAAGAAGTTGTAGAAGGCAAGGCGCCTATAGGGCACGCGCTTGCGGTTGCCGCCGCAGGCGAACAGCCGCCGGATGACCGTTTCCATATGTTCCTGGGTGTAGAATGCGGCCCAGGCGTCGCGATGCGCGGCTTCCCATTCTTCGTCCGACATTGAACCGGAGTGATGGCTGACCCGCTGGTTCAGGTCGTACTTGTTCATGTCCGGGTCCATCCAGGCGCCCTCGGCGGCGAGATTCTTGTGGTCCTCGGAACCGGGAAGCGGCGTCAGGAAGAAGAAGTAGAGGATGTCGATCGGCAGTTCGCGCTTGATGATCTCGATGTCGTGCAGGATCGATTCGCGAGTGTCGTTGGGGAAACCCAGAATGTAGCCCGCGTTGATGAAGACCGGGTACTTCTTCCACGCCAGCAGCATCTCGCGATACTCGGTGATCTTGTTTTGACGCTTCTTGGCGGCGAGCAGGTTGTCCGGGTTGATGTTTTCAAGACCGATGAAGCAGTGGTGCACGCCGGCCTTGGCCGCCTTTTCGATGAAGTTGGGAATCCGGTGGCACAAAGTGTCGACCTGGATGGTCATCTTGACCCGGATGTCCTCGGTTTCGCGCAGATGGATCAGCCGGTCGAACAGGTCTTCCCAGTTTTTGTTGCGGGCCAGATTGTCGTCGGTGACGAAGAACTTCTTGACGCCGTTGGCGATGTTCTCGCGCACGATCTTTTCCAGGTCGTCGGCGGTGCGGAAGCGGCTCTTGCGGCCATGCACGTTGATGATGGTGCAGAACGAGCACTCGAACGGGCAGCCGCGGCCGATGTCGAAACTGGCATAGGAGCCGACCTTCTTGTCGATCTCGGTGTGATGCAGGATCGGGATCGGCGAATCGGTAATGTCGGGCAGGTCTTTGAGATAGTTGTACAGCGGCTTCAACTGACCCTTGTAGGCATCGATCAGGACCTCGTCCATGCGGCCGTCTTCGGCTTCGCCGGCGAAGAAGCAGATACCCATCTCCTGGGCTTCCTTGATATCGCCGGGCAGCTCGGGGAGCATCGACAGGCAGCCTGAAATGTGGAACCCGCCGACGCAGACCGGAAGTCCGGCTTCGAGAAACGGCTGCGCCAGATCGACGGTGCGCGGAAACTGGTTCGACTGGACACCGACAAAGCCGATCATGCACTTGCCGCCGGTGCGCTCGATCATCTTGATGATCTTCTTGGGCTTCACGCGGTTCTTGGTCTCATCGAACGAATGCAGCTTGATCTCGACGTTTTCGCCGAGAATGTTGCGCCGCGCGCAGTCAAGCGCCAAGCCGTTCACCGAGGCGAGCGAGTTGGAGGGTATCGGCGAATAAGCCCACTGGATCGGATAGCCCTCGTCATCGTAGTGCGTGGGCTTGATCATCACAAAGTGAAAGACTTCTGATTTCTGACTGCCGTTCTGTGTCATTTGCTCCATCCGCACTCGACCCGTTGTGGTGAGTTCCCAGCCATCTTCTGGAGATCCGCCTGCCGGACCGTACCCAGCTGAACAGCTAATTGCCGCCAAGCCCTGCCGCTTGTTCTTCTTGGTGGCCGAAACAATGTTCGGGCCGGTTGTTGATTGTGCATACCATCGCTCGCGTGGCCGGTCTACCGGTTACAGGTCACATATCAATTCGGTTTGTTTCACATGGTGAGAGCGTCAATCAGGCCGGATGACGTGCCGACCCAGCCGAACAGGTGCCCCTCGCCATAAATCAGGGACATCGCCGCTTCATGCAGCCCCGGTTCGAGCGCGGCGCAGCAGTCTTCAACGGTCAGGCACCAGTAACCGCGATCGACCGCGGACCGCAGCGATGAATGCACGCAGCACTGGGTGGTGACGCCCATCATGATCAGATGGGTAATGCCGCGCTGGTTCAAATGGTCCTCGATGCCGGTGCGGTAGAAGATGCTGAAACCCGGCTTGTCGAAGACCGGTTCGCCCGGTTCCGGGGAAAGCTCGTCGATGATGCCCTGTCCGGGCTCGCCGCGGACCAGAAACCGGCCGAGAGGGCCTTCGGTTCCGGTCGAACTGCGCTCGCGTTTCATGGCCGACATATCGGAGCCGTCCGGCGCATAGCCTTCGCGGGTGTGGACGATGTGCAGCCCGGCACCTCGCGCCGCCTCCAGAACGGACCTGAAGCGGGGAATGATCGCGCGCCCGGCCGATATGTCATCGCCGGCGGCCGCGCAGTAGCCTTCCGGGTCGATGAAATCGCGCTGCATGTCGATGGCGATCAGCGCGGTTGAGGCGATGTCGAATTGGTAGGCACGGTCATGGTTGCAGGGGACTGTGAGCATGGGAACTCTCTAGAAGCGTCGGTTGAGCAGTTTCAGGCAAAGCATTTTTGAGACGTTCAAAAGCAGCGCCGCGGCGCATTCGGAATCGGACTTCATGATCTCGCGCACTATGCTCTCGCTCAGCGAAAGCACCCTGACATCGTCGGTGGCGGCGTAGACGTCCATGGTGCGCGGGCTGTCGAGCAGGAAGGCCATCTCGCCGAACACATCGCCGGCGCCGATGACGCCGACCACCTCGTTGCCGTCGCGCGCCTCCAGGGTTCCCGAAAGAGCGATGTACATGTTCTGTGCAGTGTTGCCGCGTTTGATGAGGTGGTCGCCCTCGCGGCATTCGATCACGTTGCTCTTGGCGAGGCAGAAATCGGCCTGTGCGTCGCTCATGCCGTCGAACAGGAGCGGGCGGTTGGCGGACAGTTCGTTGAGGGCGGTGAGAACGTCCTGCGAGTAGCGCTCTTTCTCCGAAAGCCGCTCGCTGGTCACGGCACTGCCGCGGCGAAGCAGCTGTTCCAGGCATTCAGGGGTTCGGCAGTCCTGCCCGAAGTCCGTCAGGACACTGGCCAGAGGCGATCCAATGTCGTGAAAATACCCTAGATCCTCGGCCACCATGAGCAGTGGGATGAGATATCCGGTCTCCTTCGAGTTCACGTTCTTGCGGGTGTAGGTGCGGAACCCGAGACCCAGATACAGATTGAGCAGATGTGGCTCGCAATCGCCGAAGATGAGCTGAATGCGCCTCTCGTTGACCAGGTGCATGTAGGTCTGGAACAAACGAAATATGAGATCGGTGCCGCGCTGCGATGGCGCGACCATGAAACGCTCACCGACAATGATCTGATCGGCGGGCACGTTTTCGAGGAACTGCTCAAGATCGTACTGATCGATCATGCGCTGGTTGAACGGGGCGTCGCCGCCCCAGGTGACCCGCATTGTGCCGACGACCTCGCCATCGTCTCCGGCCGCGAAGAACAAGCGGCTGTACTCGTCTTCCGGTTCCGCCAGATGGCCTTTTTCGTGGTCGGCGATGGTGCGGTAGCGGCCCATCTCCTCGACATAGACCTCGTAGCGCAGGGCGAAAACCGCGTCGCGCTGCGCTGGTGTCTCGACCGGAGAGATGGTGAGGCTCATCGATACGTCGAACCGCTCGCCTGCGTCACCGCGTTTCGGACAAGCGTCTGGAAGTGGTCGATGTTCTGATCGAAATAGGGAGAGAACACGCCGCCGTCGAAGGCATTCGCCGCGAACGCCTTTTGCAGCGCTTCGATGATCCCGATATCCTCGTCGTTGAACTCGAGAAAGCGGGACACCGCGGCTTCACGGACGTCATCGAGGTCGGGCGCCATGGCGGCCTCACCGACAAAGAACACGTTGATGCGCTCGCGGCATCTGTGCGGTCCGTCCGGCTCGACGATAATGGTGCGCAGGTTGTCGTTGAAGACGGTGATCAGAAGATTGGGGAAAAGGCACAGCGCTTCGGTTTTCGGCGCCAGCTCGGATGTGAGATCCGGAAAGGGCGGCAATGCGCCCGCGGCCGCGTCCTGGGGGGCGTAGTGATCGTTGCCTTCGCCGAAAAAACGACCGTCGTGACGGATGATGTAGTGATCCTGCATGGACGAGTAGCTGTTGAGGCCCTTGTGGACGGCCGGCAGATGATAGAAGTCGATGAAATTCTCGATCGCCAGCTTCCAGTTGCAGCCGACCTCGTAGGTGAGGCCCTTGCCGTGGCGCAGGGTGGAAAAGTCGTAACCGCCCCAACGCTCGTTCAGGGGGGCGATGAAGTCGTCGAAGGATTGCGCGTCGCCGGAGAGATTGACGAATACAAGGCGGTTCCAGGTGGCGGTGCGAACCGGCTTCAGGCCGGGCAGGTCACCGGCACCGTCTCCCGACCGGTGCTTGCCGACGCCATCGAAATGCGGCGCGCGGCGCAACGCGCCGTCGAGGTCATAGGCCCAGGCATGATACGGACAGACCAGCCGCTTCAGTCCGCAGGCAGGTTCGGTCAGGATCGGATGGCCGCGGTGGCGGCAGTAATTGTGCATTACCTGGATTGCGCCGTCCCCGTCACGCACCAGCAGCAGTTCCTTACCCGCAACGCTCACCGGCATCGCATCGCCCGGGCGCGGCACGTCGTCGAGGACGCCGATGCAGACCCACGAGCGCGCAAACAACAGGCTCTGTTCGCGGGCGAAGAAGTCGGGGTCCGTATAGGCTGACGCGGGCAGCCCCGCGGTGCCGGTGCCCGTGCCGCTGATTCCCACCATGTGCGTGGCCGTCATTGCATTTCCTCCGAAGCCCCCAAACGGGATCGTGCCGAATTCCATTGGGCCGCGCAACAGTTGTCGACGGCTGGCTGAAGCGCGGCGTATTGTGTGGTTCTGATGAAACCCGCGAATGACAACAGGCGCGAAGGGCACGCCGACGAAAACGCGCGCTGGCCCGGGCCGCTGGCGCTGGTGCTGATCGGACTGATCAGAGTTTATCGCTATACCCTGTCGGCGTTCGTGGGCCGGACCTGCCGGTTCCTGCCGACCTGTTCGGAGTATGGCGAGGACGCCATCAGACGCCATGGTGCGTGGCGCGGCGGGTGGCTGACGTTCTTCCGGCTGACCCGGTGCCGCCCGGGCACCGAGCATGGCTATGATCCGGTGCCGGGCGAACTCGAACGCCATGGCTGGCGCTTCTGGCGCTACGCCGGGCAGGGCCCTGAAAAATCTCAACAAGCCGATTGAAGAACCGCGGCCGAATCGCTACATAGCGGCACTGATTGCAATCTCAACACTTACCTGCGCGGTATGCAGAGAGTGAGTAGGAGAGACCTGATGATTACAATTTCCTTCCCCGATGGCGCGACGCGTGAATACGAAGCCGGCACGACCGGTGCCGAAGTCGCCGCGTCCATAGCAAAGTCCCTGGCCAAGAAAGCCGTCGCCATGCGGGTCGACGGAGAGTTGACCGATCTCGCCGATCCAATCGGAGCCGATGCGGCGCTGGAGCTGGTTCTGCGCGACGACGCTGCCGCCCTGGAGCTGATCCGGCACGACGCGGCCCATGTGATGGCCGAGGCGGTGCAGGAGCTGTTTCCCGGCACCCAGGTGACCATCGGCCCGGTGATCGAAAACGGCTTTTACTACGACTTTGCGCGCGAAGAGGCGTTCACGCCGGAAGACTTCGCCACGATCGAAGCCAAGATGCGCGAGATCGTCCAGCGCGACGCCGCCTTCACCAAGGAGGTGTGGGACCGGGACAGGGCGAAGGACGTCTTCCGTTCCAAGGGCGAGGACTACAAGCTCGAACTGATCGATGCCATCCCCGGAGACGAGGATCTCAAGATCTATGCGCAGGGTCAGTGGTTCGACTTGTGCCGCGGCCCGCATATGCCGTCCACCGGCAAGATCGGCTCGGCCTTCAAGCTCCTCAAGCTTGCCGGCGCCTATTGGCGCGGCGATTCCGACAACGCCATGCTGCAGCGGATCTACGGCACGGCCTGGGCCAACGACAAGGACCTGCAGGCCTACCTGACGCAGCTCGAAGAGGCTGAGAAGCGCGACCACCGGCGGCTTGGCCGCGAGATGGACCTCTACCACTTCCAGGAAGAGGCGCCGGGATCGGTGTTCTGGCACGCCAAGGGCTGGACCCTGTTCCAGGCGCTGATCTCCTATATGCGCCGGCGCCAGGACAATGCCGGCTATCTGGAGGTCAATTCTCCCGACATGATGGACCGCTCCTTGTGGGAGCAGTCCGGGCACTGGGAGAAGTTCGGCGAGAACATGTTCACCTCCGACACGCCGGACGAGCGCACCTTTGCGCTCAAGCCGATGAACTGCCCGGGCCATGTCCAGATCTTCAAGAACGGCCTCAAGAGCTACCGCGACCTGCCGTTCAAGCTGTCCGAATTCGGCAAGGTGCACCGCTATGAGCCGTCAGGCGCATTGCACGGGCTCCTGCGGGTGCGCTCGTTCACGCAGGACGATGCGCATATCTTCTGCTCGACCGAGCAGATCACGGAAGAGTGCGTCAAGGTGCACGAGCTGATGATGAGCATCTACCGCGACTTCGGCTTCGACGAGGTGGTCGTGAAGTATGCCGACCGGCCGGAAGTACGCGTCGGCGCGGACGATGTCTGGGACAAGTCCGAGGCCGCCCTCCAGCACGCGGTCGCCTCGGCGGGCCAGGAATGCGAGCTCAATCCGGGCGAGGGCGCCTTTTACGGGCCGAATCTCGAGTATGTGCTGCGCGACGCCATCGGCCGCGAGTGGCAGTGCGGCACGCTTCAGGTCGATCTGAACCTGCCCGAACGCCTCGGCGCGTTCTATATCGGCCAGGATGGCGAGAAATATGTGCCTGTCATGCTGCACCGGGCCATGTTCGGCTCGCTCGAGCGCTTCGCCGGCATTCTGGTGGAGCATCACGCGGGGCACTTCCCGCTGTGGATTGCGCCGCTTCAGGTGATGGTTGCAACCATCGTATCCGATGCCGATGATTATGCGACCGAGGTGCAAAGAGCCTGCAGCGATGCCGGGCTCAGGGCCGAGACCGACCTGCGCAACGAGAAGATCAACTACAAGGTGCGCGAGCACTCGGTCACCAAGGTGCCGGTGATGTTCGTGGTCGGCAAACGCGAAGTCGAGGAAGGCACGGTAAACGTGCGCCGGCTCGGCTCCAAGGAGCAGGTGTCGTTGCCGCTTGGCGAGGCGATCGCCATGCTGACTGCCGAAGCAACGGCACCGGATGTTGCGCGCAAGGCTGCCGGCTGACCGACAGCTCTTGTTGCGGGCGCGGTAATGGAGACATTCCATGGGTGTGTTGTTTGACGGTGTCTGGCGGACCGATGCAATCCCGACCGACGAGTCGGGCCGTTTTCAGCGCGCCGTGTCGAGCTTCCGGAACTGGATTGAAGAGGGCGGACGGTTTTCGCCGGAGGCGTGCCGCTATCATCTCTATGTGTCCTTCGCCTGCCCCTGGGCGCATCGCACGCTGATCTTCCGCAAGTTGAAGGGCCTGGAAGACATGATCTCGGTCTCGGTGGTCCATCCGTTCATGGGGGAAGACGGCTGGACGTTCGAGGCGGGCGAGGGCGTCGTGCCGGACGATGTGAACGGTAAGCGCTTCCTGCGCGAGATCTATGTTGCCGCCGATGAGACTTACACGGGCCGGGTCAGTGTGCCGGTTCTGTGGGACAAGCAGACGAGCACCATCGTCAACAACGAGTCCTCGGAAATCATCCGCATGCTCAACTCGGCTTTCGACGGCATCGGTGCGAGTGCTGGCGACTATTATCCCGACGGGCTGCGCGGCGAGATCGACGCCATCAACGATCGGGTCTACGACACGGTCAATAACGGCGTTTACAAATGCGGGTTCGCGGCCTCTCAGAGTGCCTATGACGAAGCGGTCAGTGCCCTGTTCGAAACGCTCGACTGGCTCGAGGAAACCCTGTCACGGAGCCGGTATCTGACCGGTGACGCGCCGAGCGAGGCCGACTGGCGCCTGTTTCCGACGCTGGTGCGTTTCGATCCGGTTTACGTGGTGCACTTCAAGTGCAACCGGAAGCGGATCATCGATTACCCAAACCTGTGGGCCTATACCCGCGATCTCTATCAGGTGCCCGGCGTCGCCGGGACGGTGAACCTGCAGCACATCAAGCAGCACTATTTCACCAGCCACACATCGATCAATCCGCAGGGGCTGGTGCCGGCCGGACCGGATCTCGATTTCGAGGCTCCGCACGGACGCGGCGGCGTCTGAACGTCCGGGCTGCCCGGTTGGGCTCGCGCAACTCTGCGCGTACCCATCGCTCCCATTGTCTTTGCCCGGCTTGATCGGGCAATCCAGTAGCCGCATGAGTTAATTGTATTCTTGGCTGTGCCATGAGCCGGAGATGCAGCGAGTACTGGATCCCCCGATCAAGTCGGGGGAAGACAAAAGTATGGGATCGGGGGAAGAAAGGTTTGGGCTGCTGTGTATCCGGGAATTTTCGGTCGTCTGATTGACCGGGTCAGCGGGGCTTGCGTTAGGCCCTCGCACCAATTGGCATGTCTTGCACCCCTCAATTGTCTTTGCCCGACTTGATCGGGCAATCCAGTAGCCTTATGAGCGAATTGTGTTTTCGGTGGTGCTGGAGCGGGATCAGGAAAAGTGGATACCGGTTTTCCGTCCGATCCCGCTCTAACCTATAGAGATCGATCACGGTTTATCGACTTAGGTGAAACCACCTAAGTCGATCGTGATCTAAGAGCCGGTAATTTGGTGAGTACTGGATCCCCCGATCAAGTCGGGGGAAGACAAAAAAGAGTACGGCCTGAGGCCGTAACTCAGCCGGGTTTGCCGGGCTCTTCGACTTTATCGGCGCGCGGCGGCAGGCCCATGAGGATGGCGATCGGGCGCGTTGTGTCGCTGCTTTGCAGGATCGCCTTGAGGCCCATGGTCAGCGGCACCGACAACAACATGCCAATGGGTCCCAGCAGCCAGCCCCAGAAGATCATCGACAGAATGACGACCAGCGGCGAGATGCCGAGGCCGTAGCCCATGAAGCGCGGCTCGAGCACATTCGAGATGCCGACATTGATCACCACATATCCGACCGCGGTCACCATGGCGGTGGGGAAGCCGAAGGTGATGAAGGCGAGCAGAATGCCCGGCACCGAGGCGATGATCGATCCGAGCGTGGGCACGAAGTTCAGAAAGAACGCGAGCAGCCCCATGAACAGGGCGTTGTCGACGCCGAGGAACTGCAGCCACAAGATGACGATGACGCCGGTGAGGAGGCTCATCAGCGCCTTCATCGAAACGTAGCGGCGCATGTCCTTGAGGTTCTGCTCGAGGCTCTCCAGCGCGTCTTTCGGCAGTCCCTCTATGGCCTGGAGCTTGCGCTGCAGGCCAGCGCCCTCGACCAGCATGAAGGCGACCACGATCAGGATGATGAAGGTCTGGCCGAGAATACCGCTCAGGGCGCGGGCGATGGCGCCGATATAGCCCATGGCTTCCTGGGGCTTGATGGCATCGGTGACCAAACGTTCGGGCTCCTCGATGCCCATCGATTCAAGCCATGGCCAGACGGCGGCGAACTGCATCTCCAGGCTTGTCCTGTATTCCGGCAGCTTGTTGACGAATTCGTCCAGCGAGACCTGCAGCACCGTGACCGCGACGAACCCGAGACCGAACAGGCCGGCGACCATGACGATGAGTGCGATCCAGCCTGGAACGCCATTCTCCTTCATGTAGGCGTAAGGTGGCGACAGGATCACCGCGAGGAACACCGCAAGCAGGAACGGCACCACAATGGTGGCCGCGAAACTCAAGCCCGCCAATACGACGACGAGGCAGGACAATACAATGAGCATACGTGTCATGAAGGCAGGGTCTTTGTGTTGTTGGTCGGCAACGCCCGGGTACGAGGCGTGCGGCGGGTGTGAGTATAACCTTGTTGCGGCGCGCCGTCGCGGGGCAAGGCGGAGCTCATGTGATCAGGGCGTCAGGACGATGTCGCCGGTCGATGGCGCGAAGCCCTACCGCAGCTTGAGGGTTACGGACTTGGATTCGCCGATGCGGATGTCGATGTCTTCGGTGGCCTTGCGGCCCCCGTACTCGGCGGAAACCGTATAGCGCCCCGGCGCCAGAAGCGCGCTCGCGGTGTCGCCGTGCATGCGAACCACCAGCCTGCCCTCGGCATCGAAAACGACAAGGTTGGTTGCGGCCATGTCCGTCATGTCCGGCCCGGCCTTGACTTCGAGCGAGAGGACGCCCGCCTTGTGGTTGACCTCCACGGCGGTGAGCACGCCAGGGCTCACCTCGACATCGGTGGAGACAACTGAATTGGCGTCTCCCAGGCGGCTGATCACCCGGTAGCGCCCGGCATTGAGGCGGATGATCTCGCCCTGAATTTCCGACTTGGCGATCAGCTGGCGAACACCGTTGTCGTCGGTCTCGCCGGTATAGACATAGTGGATCGCCGATGTCTTGCCCGGCGCGTCGACGAACACCAGGTGGGACAGGACGCGCAGTCCACCCGCGTTCAGGACGAATGTCGCATCGGTCAGCTTGCCCTTGCTGACAGCCACCATCTTGGAGGCGGCGATGTAGCCATAGCGGGCGCGCACGAGATATGTGCCGGGATCGAGCTTGAACGTGGGTTCGGGCGCGCGCACCGCCGCCACCTGCTTCCATAGCGCCTTGTCCGCGTCCTCGACCCGGTAGACCGTCCAGTCAAGCGGTTTGCCGATCTTGCGCATCTCGGCGGTCAGCTTTGCCTGCAACTTGATGCCCTGGCGGTCGGGGGCCTCCTGATTTTGAATGTCGAGTTCGGGCTTTCGGCCGGTGGCCGGTGTGGCGGATGCATCTGGCTCCTGGGTGAGGACGGCCACGCGGTCGGGCGCCGCCGGCTTGCGGGCCGGGGCATCGGGGTCGGGTATCGACGCGGTCTGCAGGAGATCGATGGTTGCCGCCAAGTCCGGGACCCGGTCCGCATCCGGCTG